>CAZJTP010000004.1:0-54019 GCA_964548955.1 uncultured Phycisphaeraceae bacterium | reverse complement strand
GTGGTCCCACCGCGTCCCATTCCTCCACCTCCGCCTCAGAAAGGTGAGGGGATGTGGGGCGCGGTCCCTACTCCCGACAACAAGACAACATGATGTGCGAGAATCACCCAGGACTTGTGAGCGATACTAGCACCGTGGAACGTGCAAATTGTGTCATTCAGATAACAAACGAGGCGATCGGTAACCTGAGTTCACAGGAGCGTGATCGCTTGATGCAGGTTCATCTTGCGCAAGCGCGCGGCCCGGTGCGGAACGGCGATCTGCTGCGGCAGGGCGTGGATCGGGCGCTGGACATCCGAAACGCGAGGGCGGGAGAAGCTGGAGTTCGGCCAATGGACGATGCACTCATTGACATGCTCTGCGCGGTTTGCGATGCACTGGAGAAGCTTGACATTCCATACGCGGTTACCGGGTCGGTGGCGAGCAGCGTACATGGAGAACCTTTCTCTAGCCTTGATGTGGACCTGGTACTTTTGGCGTCTGCCGGTGACGCGGCTCGGCTTTCGACAGAACTCTCCCCACGGTTCTACGCACCCGAGGACATGCTTACCGAAGCTGCCCGAGCCTTCTCCTTCGTCAATGTGGTCGACAACCGGACCAGTCTCAAGGTGGATCTGTCATTTATCGGCTCGAATCCGTTTTTAAGGCTGGCGTTGGAACGGCGGATGCGAACGCGAATCGGATCGCATCCACGCGAGTTCTGGTTCGTGACGCCGGAAGACGTGATCTTAATGAAACTTCTCTGGCGGAAGGATACGCGTTCGCAGAAGCAATGGGATAATGCCCTGAGTGTAGCGCGCGTGCAGGGTGCGCGTATGGATTGGAAGTATCTTTTCGAGCAGGCCAAGAACCTCGGGATCGAGGAAGACCTCGTCAAACTGCGTGACGAGGCGGGGATTTGACCAGATTAACCTGCCATGAGGGGACGGAAACGCACATCCAAACGAGCGAATGTTATCGAACAGACTTCGGTCTCGCGTAGCGGCACTTTGAGTATGGAGCGCGCATCGACACCGGCGACTCCGCGCGGGCTGAAGCCCGCGGCTCGTGAAGACCTGCGCGGGCTAAAGCCCGCGGCTCGCTATGCCAAGACGAATAACGCTACGGACCTAACGTCGCCGCCTAAGAACGGCGAGGTCGCATGGTTGACCGTGGTCGGTGCGCGGCAGAACAATCTCAAGAACATCGACGTTCAGATTCCACTCGGGCGGTTTGTTTGTGTCACCGGTGTGTCGGGATCGGGAAAGAGTTCACTGGTCAACGACATTATCCATGAGACGCTGGCCCGTGATCTAAACGGGGCCGTGAAGGTCAATCCCGGTTTGCACGATCGGATCGAGGGATTGGAGCATCTCGACAAAGTCATCGACATTGACCAATCGCCGATCGGCCGCACACCGCGATCGAACCCGGCCACGTACATAAAAGTCTTCGATGAGATTCGCTCGCTCTATGCCAGGCTGCCGGACTCGAAGATTCGCGGGTACAAGCCGGGCCGGTTCAGCTTCAATGTGCACACCGGCGAGAAGGGCGGCGGCCGATGCGAGGCCTGCGAGGGCAACGGCAGCAACAAGATGGAGATGGACTTCCTGGCCGACGTGTGGGTGACCTGCCCCGTTTGTACGGGACGGCGCTTCAACCGGGAAACGCTGCAGATTCTCTATAAGGGCAAAAGTATCACGGACGTGCTCGAGATGGACGTTCAAGAAGCGCTTGCGCACTTTGAGAACGTTCCGAAGATCGCCGCGATGCTGCGGACGCTGCACGATGTCGGGCTCGATTACCTGAAGCTCGGGCAGCCGTCGTCGACCCTCTCCGGCGGAGAGGCCCAACGCATCAAGCTCGCCCGAGAGCTTGTCAAGAAGTCCACCGGCAAGACGCTTTACCTGCTCGATGAGCCGACGACCGGTTTGCATTTCGCCGACATCAAGCGGCTGCTTGCGGTTCTGCATCGGTTCGTGGACGAAGGCAACAGTGTGATCGTCATCGAGCACAACCTCGATGTCGTCAAGACCGCGGACTGGGTGATCGACCTGGGACCGGAGGGCGGTGAGGGCGGCGGGCGAATCGTTGCAGCCGGGACGCCGGAGCACGTCGCGCGGTCCAAGCGATCATACACCGGTGAAGTGCTGCGCGACGCGTTGAACAACCGAGCGTCGAAACGTCAGAACGCCGAAAAGTCAAAACGTCAAAACGTCAAAACATCAAAACGGAGGAAAGGTGGTCGGGACGTTATTACCGTTGTCGGGGCGAAGCAGCACAATCTGAAAGACATCACTGTCGAGGTGCCGCGGGGCAAGATGAACATCTGCTGTGGGCCCAGCGGCAGCGGCAAGAGCAGCTTCGCGATCGACACGGTCTACACGGAGGGACAACGGCGCTATGTCGAATCGCTCAGTGCCTACGCGCGACAGTTCTTAAGCCGTTTGCAGCCGCCGCGCGTTGACCATGTTTACGGGCTTTCGCCATCGATCTGCATCGAGCAGAAGACGGCAAGTAAATCGCCGCGGTCCACGGTCGGGACGATCACCGAGACTTATGATTATATGCGCGTGCTGTGGGCGCGGATCGGTCAGCCTTATTGTCCGAAGTGCAAGGTCCCGATCGGCACGCAAACGAGCGACGAGATTGTCGAGAGGTTGCTGACACTGGGCGAGGATCGCAGGGTCATGCTCATGGCACCAATCGAGCCGACGAGTCAGGAATCCTATCAGCATCTGTTCAATCGCGAGCGTGCCAACGGCTACGCGCGCGTCCGAGTCGACGGCGTGGTGCATTCATTGGATGAACCGATCGACATCGACACGAAGCGTCGCCATCAGGTCGAGCTTGTCGTGGACCGGATCGTGGTGCGCAAGACACAGGGCGCTCGGATTACCGACAGCGTGGAACAAGTGCTGGCCGTCGGGAACGGGGTGATGATCGCACAGACGATTGACAACGGTTCCACCGAGCGAGCCGCGGGCTTTAGCCCGCGAGGACTAAAACGAGCCGCGGGTTACCACCCACCAGGGCGTCCGCGCAGACTAAAGTCGGCGGGTTACGAGAATCCGCGCGGACGTCCGCGCAGGCTGAAGCCTGCGGCTCGTCAAAGCGAATATCGGTTTTCGCAGCACTATTCGTGCGAGCGGTGCGGACGAGGCTATGACGAACCAACACCGCACCATTTCTCGTTCAACAGCCGGATGGGCTGGTGCAAGGCGTGTGAGGGGCTCGGCGTGCAGCAGGGGGCGAGCCCGGCTGAGATCGTGATTCACCCGACGCGGTCCATCGCGGACGGGGCCATCGCCGGTTGGGGTGTCCTGCAACCAGGATCAAAGCTTCTCGCCATCGCGTTGGCCCTAGCGGATCACATCGGGTTCGGTTTGAGCACACCGTGGAACAAGCTGACCGAGTCGCAGCGGCTTGCGTTTCTGCATGGTTGCAGCGACGAATGGATCGAGGTCCCCTGGGAACATATATCTCGCGGTTTGCGATTCAAATGGCACGGCTTCTTCCCGGCCATTAACCGCGCGACCCGTTCGAGCTGGCAGTATCGCAAACGGCTCGAGGACCTCGTGATGGATGTACCGTGCGATGCGTGTGCCGGCGGTCGACTCAGGCCGGAGTCTGCGGCTGTTCGCGTCAGTGATATGACGATCCACGTGGTGTGTCTGTGGCCGCTGGATCGGGCGTTACAATGGTTTGAAAATATCAAGCTTTCGCCGCGTGAGCGCAAGATTGCCGGTGAGCTACTGCATGAGATCACGTCGCGGCTCCGGTTTCTCGTTGAGGTCGGGCTTGATTACGTGACGCTCCATCGGACGGCTTCGACGCTTTCGGGCGGGGAGTCACAGCGGATTCAACTCGCCTCGCAGATTGGCACGGGGCTGACCGGGATTCTTTACGTGCTGGATGAGCCGACGATCGGCCTGCACCCGCGGGACAACAATCGCCTGATCCGCGCGCTCAGGCGACTGCGCGATCTGGGTAACACACTGCTCGTGGTCGAGCACGACCGTGAGGTGATCGACGCAGGTGATTACGTGCTGGACTTTGGACCCGGCGCCGGTGCATTCGGCGGTGAGGTCACAGCCAAGGGAACACCGCAACGGATCAGATCGAAGCGAGCATCGCTGACCGGACGGTATCTATCGTCCAAGGAGGCGATCCCGGTACCTTTGAACCGCCGGCCGATTGATACGGCGGACAGGTGGCTGATCGTCCACGCCGCCAGAGAGAACAACCTCAAGGAGATTGACGTCGCATTCCCGCTCGGGCGGTTCACTTGTGTCACAGGTGTGTCAGGCAGCGGCAAGAGTTCACTCGTGTCGTCGATTCTCTACCAGGCCCTCGCAGCCAGGATTCACCGGGCGCGGGTCGTGCCGGGCGGTCACGACCGCATCAGCGGCATTGAACACGTCGACAAGGTCATCAACGTCGACCAGACGCCGATCGGCAACAGTCCCACGAGCAACCCGGCTACGTATACGGGCGTCTTCGACGCGATCCGGGAGCTGTTTGCGAGACTGCCGCTGAGCAAGATTCGAGGCTACACGCCGAACCGGTTCAGCTTCAACCGGCCGGGAGGTCGCTGCGAGGCGTGCGAGGGCATGGGGCAACGATGCATCGAGATGCACTTCTTGCCGGACGTGTGGGTCGAATGCGAGAGCTGCAACGGGTCGCGCTACGTGCCGGAAACGTTGGACGTTCGCTATCGCGGAAAGAGCATCGCCGACGTGCTGAACATGCGCGTCTCCGAGGCACTGGAGCATTTCGAGAACGTGCCGAAAGTTCGCAAGATGCTTCAAACGCTCGACGACGTGGGTCTTGGCTATGTGCAGCTCGGGCAACCGGCCCCGACGCTGTCGGCCGGGGAGGCGCAACGCGTCAAGCTCGCAGCGGAGCTGGGGCGACCGTCAACCGGCAAGACGCTGTACATCCTCGATGAGCCGACGACGGGCCTGCACTTTGACGATCTTAAGAAGCTCCTGAATGTCCTGCACCGGCTGGTCGATCTGGGCAACGCGTGCATCTGCATCGAACACAACCTCGACGTGATCAAGACGGCGGACTGGGTGATCGATCTCGGTCCCGAAGCCGGCGACGCGGGCGGAATGATCGTCATGGAAGGAACTCCGGAAGAGGTTGCTCGGACGACGGAATCTCATACGGGCGCCGCCCTCGAGCCGGTTCTCGCCGCCGGACCGGTCGAAAGGAGAAGGATTCACACTCTCACGGCCGCAGACGACACGCGCGCGGCACGCACCGGACCTATCGACCTTGGTGAGGACGTGCCCATGCCCTGGGAACGAGACGGTCGGGCGTGGCATACCGTGGATCACGTCGATAGCAAGGGGCAGCCGGTCAAGTGGGATGCGCAGGTGCTGACCTGGCTCGCGGAGATGATGGAGTCTCTGGGTTCGTTTGCGCCTACGGACTGGAACGATCGTACGCGGATCGAAATCAAAGCGCCGGGCAGCAAGCCGTGGTTCTGTCATATCCTCACAGGCGGTAAGGATCTGCTGGAGGTCGGGATTCGCGTATCGGAGGGAACGTTCAACACGTTCGAGCTACGCCGCAAGCTGGCAATCAAGACGCTCGACGAACGGACCGATCTGCCGATCTACGGTCAGTGGAACCGCATGCGCCGACGGACGCTGACCGGCGGCTGGGAAGAATGGCGCTTTTACCTACGTGACTTCAAAGATGTCTCAAAGACGGCGTTTCGCTCATTTCTGAAAACCGCAGGCGACGCGTATTTCAAGCAGCTTGCCGAGACCGAGACAGATCCGGGACGTTCCCAGCCGTGGACGGTCGACGGTCGAACGTGGCATCTGTCCCAGCGATCGATATCCAAACGGCATGTAATTCGTTGGAAGCCGGCACTGCTGATGGCGCTTCTGGGGCGATTCAAATCGATTCAGCCGGACCTTGAAGCCTTATGGGGAAGCAAGACGGCCGTGCAGCTTATGCTGCCGGGTGCGAAACGCTGGACGGGCAAGATCGTAACGAACATCGGTCGCGGGCTGCGCGTCGAGCTTCGTGCGCCGACAGGAGTGCTGACACCAACGCAGATCGACCGACTGGGCGAGGACACCGAGATCAAACCACAGGACGGGTACGACCGGATCATCTTCTGGGTCCGATCGTTGGCCCGGAACGACTCGAAGCAGTTGTTGGAGGTATGGCGCCGGTGTCTCTCTGTTGACATGGAGGAGAGGCTGCAAACGGCATGACGGCGTTGATCCCCAACCGTTTCCTGTTCGATTTCGAGTTCCCGCTGCATTACCGTTCACCGCTGCCGGTGATCGACGGCAATCTGAACGGTTGGACGGACGATGATCTTCTGCCGAAGCTCGGGGAGTTGGACGGGCGTGAGGAGTTCTCGGATGTGTGGGCCTGCTGGAGCGAAGCGGGTTTGTCAATCGCGTGCCGTGTGACGGACAAGAAAAAGCCGCTCCGGTGTGATCCGCGTACATTCTGGATCGGGGATAGTCTCCGGCTCTGCACGGACATGCGCGACGCGAGAACGAACAAACGTGCCACGCGGTTCTGCCAGCAGTTTTTCTTTCTCCCAACCGGTGGCGGCCGGGGAGACAACGAACCGGTCGCGGGTGCCTCCAAGATAAAACGGGCACGAGAGGATGCCCCGTGGATTCCGACGGAGCGAATAGCGGTTGCATCGCGGGTGTCCCGGTCGGATTACACCCTCGAAGCTCACATTCCAGCGGCGTGTCTGAGCGGATTCGATCCAACAGAGCATCCTCGGATCGGGTTCTACTACATACTGGAGGATGGTGACCACGGACAGCAATACCTGACGGTTGGCGACGATTTATACTGGTATGTCGATCCATCGACGTGGGCCACAGCGGTGTTGAAACGTCGAAACGTCAAAACGTCGAAAAGTTGAAGCGTGGTGAGCGTCAAATTGGTGGGCAAACATTCCCCGAACGGAGTGCCACTGGTGGCTTGTCCGCCAGTGTTTTCACCCGACCGCACAGTCCTTGCGCGCGTGCAGGAAGACTGCCCGTGGCGAATGATGGGACGGCTTTACCCACAATCGTGACGCCGACCCGCTCGAAACGTTAAAAGCTGAAGACTGATTGCCACCAGACCCCAGTTGGATATAATGCCCGCCCGCCGGGTTCGTGAGCGGGCTCGGGGATTGGCTTCAAAGGCTTTTTCAGGAATGCGTGGAAGATGTTTGATATCGGTGGTTTCTTGACATCAACAGAGTTCATCGCCCAGATTGCGTCGATCATTACTGCGGTTTTTACCGCCCTTGTAGGGGATTTGATTGCGAGCCTGTTCGCCGGGATCTAGCGGACGATGGTCGAAAACGCCCCAAACTCCGGACCCTCGCCTCGGGTGCCGCAACTCTGCCGGATTTGTGGCTGGGGGGGGCGAGTTGTCGCCGGCGGGTGTCGGTGTCGCGCCGGGCGAGGATTATTTCCAACCTGCTTGGCGCTGTATGCCGATGTGATATATTAAACTGTGGGTGTGATCCGGTAATGGCTTCACATCGCCGGATTACAGTCGTAGGGGTTGGAATTCGCTTGCTTGAGCGGTTCAGAGCGTGATGACGCGCGCAACATGATAACCTCCGGTTTCGCACACGGCTTCAATTGGCCTGGGCGAGCGGCTTGCGTGTGTGGTTGAGCTGTGTACCGCTTTTTTGTTTGGTTAAGTTCCGTGAGCTGTGGCGGCGGCCTGTATCCGCTGGGAGGGTTCGCCTCTGAAAGTCAGACTGCGTGACGGCGATACGCTGGAAGTCGCGGATGGTGCGACCACAGCCGACGTGGCGGGCATGATCGGTCCAGCCCTGGCGCGCTCGGCGGTCGCGGGTCGTGTGACTAGCGGCGAATACAGCGAAATCATCGATCTTCGGCGGCCCTTGCCGGGCGACTGCACCCTGACGATCCTCACCTCCTCGGACAATGATCCCGACAGCTTGCACGTCCTGCGCCACAGCACCGCGCACGTGATGGCGGAGGCAATCTGCAAGCTCTTCCCGGAGACGCAACTGGTCTATGGGCCGCCGCTCGAAGACGGATTCTATTACGACATCGACCTTCCCCGATCGATCACCCCGGACGACTTCCCGCAAATCGAAGCTGAGATGTCCCGTATCATCAAGGAGGACCGCCCGTTTTGCCGGTACGACATGCCACGCGAAGAGGGGATGACAAAACTCCGTGATGAGGGCAGCCGGTATAAGATCGAAAACGCACAGCGGGCGGAAGGTGACACACTCAGCTTCTATATGACCGGCGAGCGAGATAGAAAGGGCTTCGAGGATCTCTGCCGCGGACCCCACCTGCCCAGCACCGGATTCATCAAGGTATTCAAAGTTCGCCAGGTCAGCCGGTCGTACTATCGCGGCGACGTCAACGACCAGCCGCTCCAGCGGGTCTATGGCACCGCGTTTTACAAGAAGCCCTCGCTGGATGAGTACCTCAAGTCTCTCGAGGAGGCCAAACGCCGCGACCATCGCGTGATCGGAAGGGAACTCGATCTGTTTACGATCAGCGAGCAGGTCGGCAGCGGGCTGGTGCTGTGGACGCCCAAGGGCACGGTTATACGGACGGAGCTTCAGAACTACCTAACCGAGGAAATGCTGAAGCTCGGCTATGAGATGGTCGTCACGCCGAACATCGGTCAGCTCGATCTGTATCGAACCAGCGGGCACTATCCCTACTATGAGGAGTCGCAGTTCCCCGCCATGCTCGAGACTGATCGCGGCAAGGCGATCCAAAGTACACTGCAACTGGCACAGCGAGTTCGGGCTCGCGGCGCCGCGGCGCCGAGCAAGGAGCGAGCAGCGGTTGCGACGATGGTGAAGGCGATTCAGGACGTCTGGGGTCCGATCGAGGGCATCGAGTCGGGCGCACCGCTGGATCAAACGACCGAGCGGCTTTACAAGGCCCTGGAGAATGAGACGGGCTTTTTGCTCAAGCCGATGAACTGCCCGCACCACATTCGGATCTACACGTCGCGGCCTCGGAGCTATCGCGACCTTCCAATCCGGCTGGCTGAGTATGGCATGGTGTATCGATACGAGCAGAGCGGCGAGGTCGTTGGATTGACGCGCGTGCGCGGGTTTACCCAGGATGACGCCCACCTGTTCTGCATGCCCGAGCAACTGCCCGATGAGCTGACAACAACGGTCGATCTGACCCGGCGCGTGCTCGAGGCGTTTGAGCTGACGGACTACCGGGTGCGTGTGGGTCTGCGCGATGCATCGAGCGACAAATACGTTGGCTCCGCGGAGAACTGGAGCACAGCGGAGGCGGCCATTCTCGCCGCCGCTGAAAAGAGCGGCGTGGAGTATACCGTGGAGAAGGGAGAGGCGGCGTTCTACGGGCCCAAGATCGATTTTGTGGTTAAGGATTGTCTCTGGCGTAGTTGGCAGCTAGGCACCGTCCAGGTTGATTACAATCTTCCCGAGCGCTTCGGGCTGACCTACGTTGGCTCCGACAACGCCCCGCACGTGCCGGTCATGATCCATCGAACACCATTCGGTAGTCTGGAACGATTCGTGGCGATTCTCATCGAACACTTCGCCGGCGCGTTTCCACTCTGGCTGTCGCCCGTCCAAGTTGGCGTGGTTACCGTCAGCGAAAAGAGCGACGACTATGCAAGGACTGTCAACGATGCGCTGAAGCGCGCGGGTCTTCGGACGGAACTGGATGTCAGCAGTGAGAAGATCGGTCCGAAAAAACACCGTCTTCGGACCGCGAAGATCAATTACATCCTGGTCGTCGGCGAAAAGGAAGCGTCCGGGCAGACCGTCAACGTTAACGACCGCGACGGGCGCACAATCGGAAACATTGCGCTTGAGCGGTTCATCGACGCCTGCCGCGTCGAGGTTGCGACTAAGGGACACAGCCGCGTGGCTACACAGGGCGAATAACGAATTGAGAATGGCGAAGAGCGAATGGCTGGTGATCGACAAGGCAAGACTCCATCGGTATCCCTCGCCACGCTACAGGTTCTTCGACATTCGTTGGTTTTTTGAAAGGTAACAGACCATCGCAAAAGCACTTCGTCTCAACGACCAGATTCGCATCTCACCGGTTCGGGTGATCGATCAGGAACAGCGACAGCTCGGTATCATCACGACCGCAGAAGCGCTGGGACTGGCCAGGGAGGCGGGACTTGACCTCGTCGAGGTCTCGCCCATGGAACGACCGCCGGTCTGCCGGATCATGGATTACGGCAAGTTCAAGTACGAGCGAAAAAAGCGACAGAAGCAGGCCTCCGGTGGTCATACCATAGTCATCAAGGAAATCCGCCTTCGCCCCAAGACGGACACCCACGACCGTTCCATCAAGATGAAACGTGCCATGGGATTCCTGGAGGAGGGGTACAAGGTCCAGTTCACCATGCTTTTTCGCGGGCGCGAACGGGCACACAGGGACCGCGCTATCGAGGCGTTCAACGCGATCCTCCAGGAGCTTGGCGAGACGGTGAAGGTGGAGCGATACCCGGCGATGGAGGGGCGCAGGATGACGATGGTCATCTCTCCGGTCAAGCACACGAAGCAACAGGTACGCAGCTCGCCCGAGCAAACACCGAGTTGATGCGGGGCACAACGACCTCCGGATTTCTACTCGCAGGCCCGATTGACCGGGACCCTCATCGAGCATCAGTGTTGGCGTAGCTTTTCCGGCTCCCGCTGTGAAGGTTTGATCGACTCGCGCCACCACATTTGCTTTGTGCATACCCTGGCTGCGAGTACGCAGCCAACTCACCCGGAACAGAATGGTCGGGTTCATGTCAATCCGCCCCGCCTGACGTTGCCGCGTCAGGATAGTGGATGGATTCCTGAACCGAGCCCGGAGCGCAAGCGACGGATTCCTCTTCCATCTACAGGCAAAACCCCGGGCGGGCGCTTAGGACTCGGATCAGCGCTTCCAGACTCCTTTCAAGCGTCGAACCACACCACTTTCACGCTCACCCCTTAACATGACACGGCCCCGCGCCCGACGTTGCATTGCAAAGGGGTTGCAGACGCAACCGCTCGGCTCTAGGCTGTCGTTTGGGGCTCGTTCAGGGTGCGGTCACCCACAATATGTATCGAGGTCTGTTAAAATGAAAAGGACGAAGGAATGGGTCAAGCAGCTTTGGTATCACCGCACGGCGGGCGCTTGATCGATCGGACCGGCGCGTCGAAGGAATCGACCGATCCGGCCGTGTCGATCACGCTGACGCAACACCAGCAGTGCGACTTTGAGATGATCGCGATCGGCGCCATGAGCCCGCTCGAGGGCTTCATGGGCGAGGACGATTACCACAGCGCCTGCGACGATATGACGTTGGGCAACGGAACTGTCTGGCCGATCCCAATTACCTGCGCGGTTGACGACTCCGTGTCCAGCCGGGTTGCCGTGGGCGATCGCGTCAGGCTTAACGACGATGCAGGTCGGTTGCTCGGATACATGAGCATCACCGAGAAGTACAAGCAGGACAAGCGCAAGCAGGCTGTCAAGGTATTTCGCACCGAAGACAAAGCCCATCCCGCCGTCAGGGTGCTGATGGACGGCGGGGATACGTGCCTGGCCGGTCCTATTGACGTGGTGACGCCGCGGCACGATCCGATGTTCGTGGATCACCGCCTTATTCCTTCACAAACGCGAATGGAGTTTCAAAGGCGCGGTTGGAAGACGATCGTCGCGTTTCAGACGCGCAATCCGATCCACCGGGCACACGAATATCTGACCAAGTGCGCCCAGGAGATCACCGACGGTTTGCTGATCCATCCGTTGATGGGCGCCACCAAAGGCGGCGACATCCCGCCCGAGGTTCGTATGAAGTGCTATCAGATGTTGATCGAAAAGTACTACCATCCCGATCACACGATGCTTACGATCATGCCGGCGGCGATGCGTTACGGCGGCCCGCGCGAGGCCGTTCTGCACGCGATCTATCGCCAGAACTATGGTTGCAGCCATTTTATCGTGGGTCGCGATCATGCCGGAGTCGGCGACTACTACGGCACATATGATGCGCAGGAGATCTTCGACGCGCTGCCGGGGGAGGGACTGAAGATTACCCCGCTGAAGTTCGAGCATTCTGCGTGGTCGAAGAAGGCCGGCGGCATGGTCAGCGGGAAGACCTTCCCGAAGATCGAAGGTGACCAGGTTTTCCTCTCGGGGACGAAGGTTCGTGAAATGCTCGAGCGAGGCGAGCGCCCACCGGCGGAGTTCACCCGCCCCGAGATCGCCGATATTCTAATCGATGCGATGAAACGGGCGTGAGGGATTGGAGATTGACGATTGGGAAAGTCCAACGTTCAACGTTGGGCACGGTCCGCAATCCCCAATCGACAATCCAACGGGTGCTGAGACGATGAGTTCAACGTCCGGTCATATGGGATCAGTTCCAACACCGACGGTGCCTGAGGAAGTGATCGATGCAATCGGACGGATGCACGCGCCAATCGTAATCGCTCATGTCGTACCCGACGCCGACGCTCTCGGCGCTATGTTTGCGATGGCTCGCGCCTGGGCATCGAAGAATTGTCGTCCCAAGGCGTCGTTGCCGGCGGGCTCATTGTCGCAACGCCACGGTTTTCTGTTCGAGTGGGCTGAGGTTCCCGTCGCGGCGCTCGAGGATTTCGCAGCCGCGGACGGATTTATCGTATTGGACACAGCTAAGAAGAAACGATGCAACATCGATCCGGCGCTGAAGGAGACGGACTGGTCCGTGGGTCGTTCGATCGTCAATATCGATCACCATGAGACCAACACTCGGTTCGGCAATGTAAACTGGGTTGTCGACGGCGCAGGGAGCACGTCCGAACTTGTGTATTACTTACTTGGGGCGGCGGATCGATCGATCAACGCGATCACAGCCTCGTTGCTCTACGCCGGAATTCAAACCGATACGATCGGTTTCTCTCTGGGTACGACAAGCGCGTCCTCACTGGCGGCGGCGGCCGATCTGGTCGCGCATGGGGCCGACGTGGCCACGCTGGGTGAGCGACTCTGCCGCAGCCGGCACAAGAGCGAGTTTGATTTACTGCGAATTGTCTACGCGAATACGAGGTTTCGTGCCAACGGGCAGTTGGCCTACAGCTCAGCGGGCTACGACGAGATTCATGATGCGGGTTGCAACGCGGCGGACATTGATGATCAGATCAATGTGCCATGTTCACTTGTCGGTGTAAGACTGGCCATGCTGTTTACCGAGGGGAACAGAGGAAAGACGCGTATCAACTTTCGCAGTTCCGGCGACGTGACCGTGGTCGACCTGGCGACGGAGTTCAACGGTGGTGGTCACCGTCAGGCGGCCGGCGCGGTCCTCGACTGCGGTTTGGAGGAAGCAATTCAGAAGGTAGTGCCCCGAGCGGTCGACCATTTGAAGAAGTTCCCGAGATGACCATCCAGCGCGAGCGGGGTGCGAGCCTTAGCCCGTGCGGAATCCGCGCGAGATAAGACTCGCGGCTCATGGACGTCGTTTATCGTTAACACAAGGAAAACATGCTGTGAGTTCGATTGAGAAAGTTGCTGTCATCGGCTTGGATTGTGCCGAGCCGTCGCTGGTGTTTAACAAGTGGGTCGATCATCTGCCGCACATGAGACGGCTGATGGATGCGGGAATGTACGGCGAGCTGACCAGTTGCCTACCGCCGATCACGGTGCCGGCCTGGAGCTGCATGGCTGCAAGCAAAGATCCCGGCACGTTCGGAATCTATGGCTTTCGTAACCGCGCGGATCATTCGTACGACAAACTCGGTATTGCAACGTCAATGGCCGTCAAGGAACCGCGTATCTGGGACATGCTCGGCACACACGGGAAGGAGTCGATCATCGTCGGCTTCCCCGGCACGTATCCCATTACAAGGCCAATCAACGGCCACATGATCACCAGCTTCCTCACCCCCGACACGACCGATCCGAAGATTACGTGGACCCATCCGCCGGTCTTAAGAAAGGAGATCAACGGGCTGGTCGGTGAGTACCTCGTGGATGTCAAGGGCTTTCGCACGGACGATAAGAAGTGGCTGCTCGAGCAGATTTACGAGTTGAACGAGAAGGTTTTCAAGGTCTGCCGGTATCTGCTCAACAACAAGCCCTGGGACTTCTTCTGGATGGTCGACATGGGCGTCGACCGCATCCACCACGGCTTCTGGTCCTTTATGGATAAATCCCACCACCGGTACGAACCGGGCAATGAGTTCGAGAACGCGATCTTCGATTACTATAAGCACATTGACGATCAGATCGGCCAAACGCTCGAGTGCATGGACCTCGAAAAAACCGCCGTTTGGGTCGTCAGTGACCACGGCTGCAAGGGTATGGTCGGCGGGTGTATGTTCAACCAGTGGCTGATCAACCAGGGATACCTGCACTTCACAGAGCCGGTTAAGCCCGGTCAGAAGTTCAATGTGGGCGACGTTGACTGGTCGAAGACGACGGCGTGGGGTGAGGGTGGTTACTATGGCCGATGTTTCATCAACGTTGAGGGCCGTGAACCCAACGGCCAGGTCAAACAAGCCGACTATGAGTCTTTCCGCGACGAGCTGGCTGGCAAAATCGAAGCCATCAAGGACCACGAAGGCAACCTGATGGGCAACAAGTGCTACAGGCCGCAGGACATCTATGACCATGTCAACGGCATCCCGCCGGACCTCGTGGTGATCTTCGGCGATCTTCGCTGGCGCTCGGTGGGCACGGTCGGCAGTGACAGCATCCACACGTTCGAGAACGACACCGGCCCCGACGACGCCAACCACGCCCAGGAGGGACTGTACATCTGCTCCCACCCGTCCCTGTCCGCTCGAGGCCGCGCCGACGGCGTGACACTCTACGACGTCGCCCCGACGATCCTGACCCAACTTGGCCTACCCGTACCGCCAGGCATGAAAGGAAATTCATTGCGTTGACACGACATGGTTCGAGTCGGTGGTGTTGATCTCCTGCGTTCCGTCCACCGAACCATCGGCACGATTCCGGCATTGCGCGTCATGGTGCTAAGTATAATGTCGGGTCTGCTGACCCAACCTATCAAACTAAGCCACACCTATAATCCGTCGCGGGCGTCTAAAACCCGTACCCGAGATAGCCCCGCATGAATACGCACAGGTTGTAGACGGCGTGAAGAACGATGGCGATTGCGACGTAGGAGTATGCCCTGGAAACGCTGATCGACCGATGCTCGTGCTGCACTCGTTCCCAGACCGACACGAGACCACGCGTCGCGATCAGTGTGCACAGCCCGTGAAGCGGCAGGCAGACCGCCCATCGATACACCACCAGCTCTACTGGAGAGTCTGTGAAGTAGACCAAAAGGTAGACCAGGTTCTGGATCGCGGCGAACACGGCTGCGGTGCCCAGGGTCATCAGATATATCTGTCCAGGACGGCGAACCAGAAAACTGCGCCGCTCGATCACAGCCGAGGCGATGCCAATCTTCAACACCTCCGACATCGCCGGCCCAACTGCGATGAAGTTCAGCATCAGCAAGTACTCAACAACAAAGAAAGCGCAGAACACCGCAAATGGAATTCCCATAAACGGTACACAGGCTGCGATCAGCCACGACTTCCTCCGTGATACACGGCCCTCGTGCTCCACGAGCCACTGCGCGTACGTCAACTCTCCCTCGCGCGGCGGCTCGTACAGCTCCACGCACCCGCATTCCGGGCATCGATGCCCGGTCGTCAGCCCGCGGAGGTTGTACCCGCAGTTCCGACAGCTCCAATCACGATCAATTAGTATGGACTGGCGGTTGGGCAGCGTCGCCGGCTCATCGAAGACGGAGTGCTTTGCACGCTCCTCATCCGGATCCCTGCCGGCTCTTTCGCCCGCCAACTGCCGCTCGGCGTTCTCTTCGGCTGTGTCGGGCGTGAATGGCTGCTTTTGAAAATGCGGCTCGTTGTGGATGGAGTGCTTGTCTTTAGATCCGCCCACGGATCACCTCGGCGACGGTTCGGTGACATACATCGCCGTACCGTATGCATACATCTCGACCATGGCAGCCGCTCGCCTGCGCTGCGCGCTTCCAATGTTGCTGGTGGAGAATCGCACGTTCGAGACGTAGTTGGCACCCTGCCGCTTCGCCGATTCCAACATGCGCACAAGCGCCTCACGGCGGGCACGGACCATCAGGGATTCGTACGTGCGCAACTCTCCGCCAACGAGTTTGCGCAGGCCGGCGGCGAAGGTCTTGAAGTAATCCGACGCGATCACCACCTCGCCCATGACCAGACCGCATAGCTTCGCGTCCCGCCCGGACGGCAATGTCCGCACATCGGTGACCATCATGTCCTTCAGCGCCGCCTCACGCACTGCCAGCCGTTTGAAGTGGGCTCGCTCCACCAGCGTCCCAACGCTGAAGCCGAGAATCAACAACACGACAATCGGAGCGAACTGAATCCAGAACTGGAGACCCATCCTACGCCTCCTCCGGCTCGATCACCACGGCGGTTCCGTACGCGTACAACTCAGCCGCTCCCTGCGTGACCGCGCTGGTAGTGAAGCGGACGTTCACCACGGCGTTGGCACCAAGCTGCTCAGCCTGGGCGAGCATCCGTTCGAGCGCCTGACGCCGCGCCTCGATGAGCAACTCAGTGTACCCGGACAGCTCTCCGCCGACGAGGTTTTTCAGACCGGCTGCGAAATCCCGCCCGAGATGCTTCGCGCGGATGGTGTTGCCCTGAACCAACCCCTTCACTTCACGGATCGAATATCCAACGATCGATTCCGTATTGACGACAATCATCAACTCTATCCCATTGTAGAGACCGTTGTGCAACCGGTGCGAACCACGGGTTTAAAATCCGTGCCACGCCTCACATGGATAACTCTCCGGTCGAGATGCCCCGGTGTCAAGAATGACGAGCCGGCTCGTAACTCATGAGTATGGCTTAGTTGCGCACGCAGCTCAACATGAAGCTGAAAGCCGGCCGCTAGAGCAGATCCCGAAATTGCGTACCGGAACCCCCCTTTCATCCCCCCTTACCAAGGGGGGAAAAAGGGGGGTCGAGCGGCACACAAAAGCGAGAGTTGCGCTAATGGCTGATAACCGATACCAGATTGCCGCCGGGTCAACCGGTGGAAACGGGTGAATCCTAGACCGTGGGCTTGGGCGCATCCTCGATTGGAGTGGGTGGCGCGAACTGTTCGGCCTCACGTCCCTTCCAGTCGCGTCTGACAGGCTTGACGACCAGGCCCATCCGGATTGCTTTGGCCGACACCCTGATGCGACATACCCTACCGTCGACGACAGCCCGGACACGCTGAATGTTGGGCTTGAACTTGCGCTTGGTGATCCCAGTGGTCTTCCGCCCGACGCCGCCGAGGTACTTCGCCTTGCCTCTGCGTGCAAGCGATCGTCCCGCTCGGGTCTTCTTTCCGGTAAAATAGCAAACACGCGACATACAACACCTCGTGATCTTGACCGCACCAGGCCGCTACAAGCTGTCAAGCCCGGATCGACAGAAAAAATCAGTATACTCCCCATTCCGTGCATGGCAACCCGACCTTCGAGCCGTTCGACGATGGGACTATGGGTCCGTGACACTTCCGGCGGGATGGGTATGCCCGATCAGAGCCGCGACCGTGAGGGAGCGGGCGAGCGCCCATCACGCCGGTGCGTTTCCGATCCGGATCGGCACGTTTTGTTGCATCCGGGCCCATATCCGAAGGGACGGCACACCGAATTGAACGCCCAAGGGCAAATCCGTATACTGGGTGCAGAGAGCGCAGGTCCGGCGAGTGCTACCGCCGGGATTGCTGCCGGTCATGTTCGCGGCGGGGATTGGTCGAAATACCGCCCCACGGCCGGCCATATCAGGAGGCAAGATCGTGAAGCACATCAGAGTTACAGCAGGATTGTTTGTGGCAGTATTGAAGCCGCTTGCGGTATTGGGCCCGATTGCTGGTGTCGCCGCGGGTCTGGCGTGTGCCACTGGCGGCTTGTCCGCCAGTGCGATGCCCACCCGGGGCGTGGAGGTCCCCTTCACCGAGCGGGTGATCTTGACCGCCGCAGACGGGGCCCGGTCGGTTTTCGCGACGGACGTGGGGCGGGCTTGGCGATCTGTCGGACCCGCCGCCGGATCAGGCCCTGCAATTGGCTGAGGATGTTGATCAGATGCAGCGAGCGGAGGGGGAAGCCTGCACGCCCACCGTCATAGGCCAGAGTTGCGGTGAAGGCTGGACCACCCGCCCATCGTGGACCGTCACTATCGCTACTTTCGACCCGCCAAGTCCCGATTATCGGAGGCACCGCAGGCTGCCTTTATTCCTCAAGGCCCGCCTGCACTCGGTCGATCCGGTTGACAAGGACGGTCGCGTTCCGTCTCCACGTTGACGACCTTGCGCCCTTTACCCATTCGACGAGAGTTAAACAATTCGGGAGATTACACAATGCAACGACTACTCATCACAATTCCGTTAATTGTCCTCATGCTACCCGGCTGCGGTAACACGCCGACTGATCTAACGGGACCGGGCGACGGTACTCTCGGTGGTACGGTCGTCGATAGCGACGTGGACACGGACGACGGTGGAATCAACGACATCCCTGACACCGACGAGGACGGTACTGAGGACAGCGTTGTTCTGGACAGTGACGGGGACGGATTCTCCGACGATCTGGAGAACGGCAGCAACCCCGGAACCGATCCCTTCGATCCGACGGACAATCCGAACAACGTGCGGGACACCGATGGCGATGGCTGTTCGGACTACGATGAGCTTACCCTCGATGGCTCCTGCGACAACGACCCCAATACTCCTACGAGTGGAACATGCGATGTTGCGTACTACAACTCGGATTTCGATTACGGGTTCGACCTTCCCCCTCTAGCGATACTTCGGGAGGAATCCTATGACACACCTGGTTTTCCCTTTACGGCTTGGTGGACTCTGGATTTCAGTGGTTCTGTCATAGGTTTTTTTGACCATGTTCAGGAGGTGCATCCGTCGGTGGTATTGGATGTTCTTGTTGCGGACATAAGCGAAATCGAAAGAGACAGGGGAAGTGAGATTCTAGTTGAACTGCCTATCATATTATCCAGTGGTGATCCAGCTTACTTGCTTATATTTGTTGGACCGCCGTCTCCGGACCTCTGGACCTCCTACATTGTATACACGCGAATAGACGACAATCTTGTGTCCTGGGCATCTGCTCAAATGAGATCGGATGAGGTTACAGAATCGGCTGACCTATTGATGAGGGAAGTCGTTCTCTCGCTATGTGTTGGGAACCTCGGCCCTGGCGATGAGGCCCCGGACGGTACAGTCATCGACTCAGATGCAGACGGAATCCCCGACGATCAGGACAATTGTCCTGTCACAGCAAACCCCGACCAACTCGACTCGGACGGTGATGGGCTCGGCGATGCGTGCGATTTTGTTACTCCGACACCAGGAACCATAGGTGCAGAAATCATCGCCGATGACGGGCAGTTTCTTGGCATCATCAATACAAATGCGTTCGACTCGGACAGCATCGCAAACCAATTCGGCACTTACGGAAACCCGTTTAGCTCCACCTCAATTTGGAACACATTCGGGACGTATGGCAGCGATTTTAGCGTTCTCAGCCCGTGGAACGACTTTACGATCACACCACCGACCATCGTAGAGGACGGTTTCTTCGTGGCGTATTTGACTACAAACAGCGTTCTGATTCCGCGGGTCGACCCGAACGATCTTGCAATCCTGGTGGGTCGCCCCGAGCAGGTTCGCCCGTGAGCCTCCCGGAGTCGAGGACTACAAGATCGTGGGACTGTTCGATCGGTTACTCTGGGTCGATTTAGCGGGGGTGGTAACGGAGTTACGCGGACGCGGAAGCCGCGTGCCGCAGCTTGTTGAAGTAACGCCGACCACCGCCATGTTTGCACAGACGGACGAAAGAAACGAGTTGCTGCCTGATGGCTTGAGCTACCCTGTCCGGGTCCGAAACGGCAAAGTAAACGTGGGTGAGCTTTTTGAGGCACTGAAGCGTCTGGGTTGGCCCGGTGCGTGGGCATAATAGCCTACGGTCGTCGTCCTTCCACACCGGTCATTGCGGGTGCCCCACCTTCTCTGAAGGTGGGGGCTGGGCTTTGGCCACCCTACGTCTCCAACCCACAATCCGCAATCGGTAATCCTCAATCAATCGGAATCATCCGCCGTTCGCGTTTCTTAAAGACGGCCGCGTGATCAATGCCGGCCTCGCGCAGCATGGCAACGGCGCGATCGAAGTCGGCGCCGACGCTCGTCGGAAGATGTGCATCGGAGCCGATCGACATGGCCGTTCCGCCCAGCCCGGCATATCGGGCAATCGTGTCAGCTCCAGGCATCGGCTCGGTGAGGTTCTGCCGTAGTGTCGAGGTATTGACCTCGGGGATCAGGTCGGCTGCCAGGCACGTTTGCAGAATCTCATCCACCAGGTCGCCGAATCGCGATATCTCGCATTTGTCGAAGAACCGTTGCGTGTAACGCTTGACGACATCGAGATGCCCCAGAATGTCGAATATGCGCCCGCGCGTCCGGTACAACCGCTCGCAGAATCGAACGGCCTCCAGGACGGTCTCAAGATACCGCCGCGTACCTTCCACGGCGTCCAATCCCTCCCAGTTCTCCCGAGTGTAGATGGCGCGATCACCGAAGTAGTGGATGCTCAGTATGACCACGTCGAACACGTGCCGGTCCAGGAAGCCGAGGATGAATGCCATTTGATCAGGCTGGTAGCAAACCTCGATACCCTGCCCCACGAAGAGGGTATCCCCGAAGTCGGCCCGCAGCCTATCGATCGCGGCCGAGTAGGCCTCGTGGTCATATGTGCACGTTTCCCAATCGTCCGGGTGGGTGTCGAAATGCTCGGTGAAGGTCAGACCGGCAAGGCCGGAGGCGATTGCGTGCTGCGCGTTTGCCGCCGGGTCCGACTGCGAGTCGAAGGAATGACGCGAGTGTACGTGCTGGTCGTAAAGCGGCATGTTCATGCAATTCCTGACACCACAAGCGAATATCCGCGGCTGCACCGGCAATATCCCAGGGACAGGTCCACGCCGCAACCGTCAGCAGTGGGTCGCGAGCGAGTGCGTGTTTAGGGTGTGTCACGGGAAGCATGGGCAAGCAGATTCGGCGGTGTCGTTCCTAACGGCGAATACGCTTCAGGGCAAGGCGTTTACGCGGAAACATAAAAACGGAGCTTGCCCGTGGGGATTGCGACCACGTCCCGCGCAGGAGCAGGGACCGCGCCAGAAGCGTTTTTGGCTATCTAGGGAGATCCGCGATGTCGACGGCCTGCCGCTACGTGAATGAGACGGTCCATGTCGTGTCAGGTTCGACAGACAGGGTGCCGTTCGGTTAGGATGGTAGAAGCTTTCGGAGCGTCAGCATGAGCAATGGCTATGGGAACGAACCTGGTTCAGGGGCGACCACGATCTACTGTCCACAATGTGGGAAAGCCATGCTCGTTGCACCGCAGCACGTCCAGACGCAGGTTGCGTGTCCGCATTGCCAGCACACGCTCGAGCCGTGGCGCATGGTGGCTACAATGGCATCCAGGGCGGCGCAGCCCATTCCCCCGCCGCCGCCGCCACCGGTGCGCGGTTACGGTACACAGGGGGTGGGTATTTATTCTTGGCGAAACCGTTGGGTGGCGGGCGCATTGGGCGTCCTGCTGGGAGCGTGGGGTGTGCATCGGTTTTACCTCGGATTTGTCGGGATCGGCATTACCCAGATCGTCGTCACCATTGTGACTTTTGGCATCGGCGGATTGTGGGGGTTTATCGAGGGCATCCTGTGCTTCTGCGGCGCGATGCGTGATGTCGACGGCCTGCCGCTGCGCAATTGAGGGCATACCGCGGACCTGCTGGTAGTCGGTGAATTTGACTCTGGGTTTCAACCGGCCCGGGGATTCACTTAGCACCCTCCACGCAGGAACGTGCCGACCGTACGGAAGAGAATGATCACGTCCAGCTCGAAAGACATGTGCTTGAGGTAGTAGAGGTCGAATTGCAGCTTTCGCTTGGTGTCTTCAATGGAGGAGCCGTAACGAAAACTGATCTGAGCCCAGCCGGTAATCCCCGGTTTGACCAGATGACGCTCGGCGTAGTACGGGATCTTCGGGCAGAGCTCACGGATGATGTCCGGGCGTTCAGGCCTGGGGCCGACGATCGACATCTGCCCGACAAGCACGTTGTAAAGCTGAGGCAGCTCGTCCAGCCTTGTCCGCCTCAGAAACCGGCCGACGCATGTCACACGCGGGTCATTCGGTGAACACCAAACGCTCTTGCCGTTTTCCGCATCGGGTTGCATGGTACGAAACTTGAAGAGCTTAAAGATTCTGCCGTTTTGCCCGACGCGGTCCTGCGAGTAGAACACAGGCCCGCCGTCGTCCAGCTTGACGATAAGCGCGATCAAAGGCCACAGCGGTGCCGACAGACATAGCCCCAATCCCGCAATCAGAAGATCCATCATCCGTTTGAGGGTGGCGTGTTCGTCGCAGTGAACTTTGAGATCGGCGAAAAGAAACCACGACGGCGTGATCTGATCGACCAGAATCTGGCCGGTCGCCTTCTCGTAGAAGATGGCCTCGTTGGTCACCCGGCACCCACGTTGCAGGCAGGGTACCATCCAATCCATCACGCTCGGATCGCGAGCATCTCCGCCGCCGACCACGATGTCCGTGACGCCGAGATGTCCCAGCTTGTCGACGGCCTCGTATACGGTTCCCACGCAGCACGGATCGTTCACAATGCCCGTCGTCTCGCCGTCCGCCGTTGCATACCCGACAAGGCGGTACTCGTGGAGCAGTTCGTCATCCTGGGCGCGCTCGAACGACTCCAACAGCGTACGAGGACCGACGACCAGCAGCCCCCAGTGCACCTTGTGGATCATCCACCACGCACCCCAGCGAATCGTCGCGCCGCCCACGACAAACAACGACATCGCCACCCCCGACACACGCCGGCTCACCGTTGCGTACATGATGACGTAGATAATGGCGTAAGCGACGATCGTGGCGGTCGTGGCGGTCAGCCCAATCCGCGTGAGAATGCGCGACCGGCTCATGATGGTCTCACGCTCGTAGAGCCCGAAGATCAGGCTCGCAACGATTACCGCGAACGCAAAGACGGTCGACGCCTGCCACAAAGCAACGCGGGGCACGGATGTCTGAAGCGGCGGTGGGAAGATCATGAACGCCGCGTACACGCCAATCAAAAGGACCGATATGTCCACGAGCATCCAAGTGGAGGGAGGCAGAGCCAGCATGGCGCGGCCGATAACACGGAACACACGCTCGCAAAACGATCCCAGGAGGGCATGACCGGAACGGACACGTGTCCGGGTCAGATGCTCAAGCGGAGGCGTCGTGATGGCCGGTCCATCGGCACCGGCGGCAATGCGTACACGCATGGAATCCCTCTCAACCTGTCCCCGGGGTGCATCGGTCAGTTTCCATCGTAAGGTGAGTTATCGGTACGCGATTGATCCACATGGAACGCATCGAGACCCAAGGACCGATATGGGTCCCACTGGCGTGTTGCCCTGCGTCATCTCCCTTTTTTTGGCCAGTACGGACAATACCATCCCGATATCCCAGGGAGTGACTGTAGAGGTTGATCGTTTCGAATCCCGTAGTGATTCCCTACGAGGTGAGTGCGCCGACAAGATGAGGTTTGATGTCGTCCCACAACGCGTGAGGGCTGTGGTTGCAGTCGCCACGTTCCTTCTGGCATTTCCGTCCTGCTGCGCGGAGAAGCGAGTTGAGGTGTGGACGCCCAAACCGATGGTTCACTGGAACCACGTATCGACACAGCCGACCGTGCCGGTGCACAACGGGTATAGAATCCTGGTTGGCCGGCCAACGCGAGGATTATTCCCCGCCTCCATGGCCGTCACGCGTGTCGCCGTCGACATCATCGAGGATCATGCACCTATCCCACGCTCCACCCTGCTCACCGATCCGCGAAACGAGTACCTGCAGTGGAATCGGGCCTTGGATAACCAGATGGCGATCAGCGAAGTGTTTCCAATCCGCGGGCGCGACCTGGGCGGCGGTGAGGCTGATCCCGAACAGATCCTCGCGGCGTTCACTGCGTTGCACGCGCGGTTGGGGCTCATCTACGCGATGAATGAATTGAGCCGCACCGAATCGGAGATGTTCGGCGTCCTGTATGACACCAAATCGGCACAACCGATCGCGTCCTTCCACGTGCAGGCCGTCTCAGTCCTTCCACCCGAGAATGAGCGTTGTCGTGAGCCGGTCGATCTGTGGGAAACCGACTCCCGGGCGCTGGTACGCGCGAGGTTCGAACGGCTCGTGCATACATGTATCCGCGAACTGATCTTGCAGGATGAGCCCGAGACCGTCGAACCCCCGAAGGGCTGGACGCCTGCCAGCCCGACCCTTCCAGCCGAGTGGCCGCCGCGACGGTTTCGTACGGGGCGGTAGGTGCGGGTAGAGTCTGCTTCGAAAGCTCGCCGTGCGACTGAACGCCCGGATCTGGCCCATGAGTACGGACACTGTCAGTCATCCCGCCGTTCGATTCCTGGTCCGCCGTTACGTCGAGCTGCTGACGGTTCTGGCCGTTCTGTTCGTCCTGCAAACCGGGCTTGTACCCTTCGACTTCACGGCGGACAGCCCGGAGGCCGGCTCGAACGCACTGTTCAGCACCAAGGTCTACCCGCTGACGTTCCCGGACATTGTCAGCAATATCTTCTTGTACGTTCCGGTCGGGATCCTGTTGCACTGGACTCTTGCCAGAGCGGTCCGACGTCGAATCCTCGTTATTCCCGCCACGATCCTGATCGCCGTTGTTCTCAGCGGCGCCGTTGAATGGCTGCAAGCCTACTCACCCGCGCGGATATCCTCTCTCATCGATTTCGTCAGCAACGTCATCGGGGCGTCCATCGGGGTGTCGATCTCGTGGGTGTGTCGATGGGCGGGTCCAAGGTTATTGGGAGCCGCACTTTTTGAATTCCACGAACGCCCTCAGGCCGCCATGCTAAAGACATACTGCCTGGTGCTGGTGATCTTCGCCGCGATCCCGTTTTCGTTCTCGTTCGATTCGAGCCGCATGAAAAAAGCCGTCAAGTCCGCCAACTTCATTCCCTTCCGCGCGAGCACGATCGATGAGGCCCTTACGGATCAAATGCTGGCAAGAGGCGATCACATCGCGTACGCCCACCTCAAATGGCAGCGTATGAAACGCTGGTCGCGATGGGCGGCGGAGTGCGCATCCTTTGTTGTGTTGGCCTGGCTCTTGCAAGCGCTGCTTCGCAGTGATCAAGGTTTTGGCCGGGGGGCGACGACGGTGCTGGCGTGGTGGTTCGGCGGAATGTTTGCCGTCGGTCTGAGTGTCTTGCAGTTGCCAATCATTTCACGGGCCTGTGATGTGACCGATATTCTATTTCGCCTTCTTGGTCTGTGCCTCGGGCTCGCCACGGTGTTTATCTATCTTGGCGACAACAGACGTTTCACACCGGCGATGCTGACCCGACGGTGGCGAAGACTCGCGAAGATCGGATGCGCAGCTACGGTCGGATACATCTTCTACACGGGCCTTATTCCGCTGACCTTTGACGTCGGCAGTAGCGGACCGAGTGAATCACTCGCCTCCAAAGGATTCCTTCCCTTTTTCGCATACTTTGTAGCGCGTTTTGACCTGATGATGAGCGATGCGATGGAGAAGTTCGCCTCCTACGCCGTGTTCTCGGCGCTTTTGGCGATGTGCTGGTCACGCATGACCGGGCTTGATACACGGCTGCGTATACTGCCCATCATGACCTTGGGCGTCGCGATGTCCATCGCCATTGAGATTCCACAAATGTACATCCCGGTTCGGGTGACGAGCCTGACCGACCCGATCCTGGCTGCCGCCGGCTGTCTGACCGGCGTCCTTGCGCAACAGCACGCCGTGATGTTCTACCGGTTCGCCTCCTCCCGGGCAGTGATCGCCCCACACATCACGGTGCAACCGGAAACGACGACCGGCGCTCTTGCGCCGAGCGATGCCCTTATCGCCGGATTGATGGACCCCAGACCCGACGCACCGACCGAACCTATGCCCACACCGCCCCAGAGGCTCCGGCGATAGATCAACCCACTTCCCTTGAGTCCCGATCGGACCGGTTGCTGACTCTCTCCCGCCGCAGGTGTACGCACCGCGGCTGCGCATTTCACAGCCTCATGGCAGATGTCAGCACATAAAGGCTTTGCGGCCGGCCTGTGATGCGACATAATCACCAAAGCCGCAAATGATAATGGGGACGGATGCCCCGCCACCGGCGCCAGCGGCGGTAACGCTTTCTTCGATCAGGAGCTGCATCGTGAACAACACGATCCACAAGCTGTACGAGCAAGGACAATCCGTTTGGTGCGACAACATCAGCCGTGGGATGATCCAGTCCGGTCAACTCCAACGATGGATCGACCTTGGTGTCGTTGGTGTGACATCCAATCCGACAATCTTCATGAAGGCGATCACCGGCGGAACCGACTACGACGCTCCAATCCGCAGACTGCTCTCTAAGGGCCGGGAAGGGATGGACATCTATGAGGATCTCGTCCTTCCCGACATCGCCGACGCAGCCGATATTCTTCACCCCGTCTACGAGCGCACAAACGGTGTCGATGGATACATCAGTATCGAGGTCAATCCCAAGCTCGCCTATGATACGAACGCGACCTTGGCCGAAGCTCGACGGTTGTTCAAAGAACTCAATCGTCCCAACATCCTCATCAAGGTTCCCGCGACTAAAGAAGGTATCCCGGCCATCGAGAATCTCATTGGCGAGGGTGTCAACGTCAATGTGACGCTTATCTTCAGTATTGCGATGTACGAGAAGATAATGCGGGCGTACACGAGCGGACTCAAACGATTCGACGCAGGCGGTGGCGACCCGTCCAAAGTGGCGTCAGTCGCCTCATTCTTCGTCAGCCGGATTGATACACTCGTCGACAGACTTCTGAGAGAAAAGCACCCTCCACATGCCGATATCGAGGATCTGCTTGGTGTGGCTGCGATCGCCAACGCGAAGCTCGCCTACGCCCGATTCGAGCAATTCTTCAACCCGGCTGGTGAGTTCGCCACGCTGGCTGACAAAGGCGCGCGTGTTCAACGGCCCGTATGGGCGAGCACAAGCACAAAGGATCCGAATTATCCGGTGACGAAATACGTCGACGGTCTGGTCGGCCCCAATACCGTCAATACGCTTCCGCCGCATACGATTGACGCGGCGCTGCACCAAGGACGCACTGAGATGACCATCCGCAATGACCTGCCCGGTGCCCACGCCGTCTTCGAGCAGCTTGAGAAACTGGGCATCCATATTGAGGCGGTAACCGAAAAGTTACTTGTCGACGGCGTCGATCTCTTCGCCAAATCCTTCGACGACCTGCTAGCAAACCTCGCCCAAAAACAGGAAACCCTCCGCGCTGCGGGATAACATCAAGGTCTCCCCGCGCGTCTCTATCTTTCAGTGAGTGCTTCATTGACGGAACCGGTACGTCTGTTCACGGCCTGGGCGTGCATGACAATCTCCGCCCGGTATACTCATAGCCGCCGGGTGCCATGTCTAAGCCGAAGGCGCGGGCATATTCTGTTGCTGGGCCGAGAATCCTTTCTCGGCCCATTCGTGCGAGAAAGGATTCTCGCACGAGCGTCTCATGGCCCCGCAAGCGAGGACCATGCCGCGCAACAGCAACAGCGTAGATCGGGTACGTAGACCCGACAAATGATCTAGCAAGGAGTCCAGTTGTGGCGATGCGTGACTCTGATTCCAAGACCCGGTTGCCGTCGTGGGTCAAAGTGGCGATCGTTGTCGTGGCGTTCGCTGTCATCGCCGCTGTTGTTTTGCACCTTCTGACGGGAGCGGCGACAGCCCGGTGGGAGCGGTATGCCGCGAGACTGCGCAGCGGCGGTGTGCCGCTTACGTTCGATGAGATCGAGGCGTTACGCACCGAGATTCCTGACGAGCGCAACAGCGCCCTTGTGATCGAACGCCTGAGCGACCGGCTTGACGGCATCCGCAAGAATCGCTGGGATACCGACAGGGTTGTTCTGGTTTTCGGCCGTGACGATCCGGACTTTTTCAAGGGCATTCCGCGCTACCACATCGAGCCGTCACGCGAGTTTCTCGAGCAACACCGGGAGTTGCTCGATGAGCTTTCGGTGCTTCACGACATGCCGACCGGACGCTTCGAGTTCCCTGACGAGCCGGCTGATAACGTGCTGAGCATGATCATACCGTACCTGTCATCGATCCGGACCGCCGCCAAGTTGGAGCACCTTGACGGCGCTCTCAAGTTGGTCGAAGGCGATCTAGAAGGAGCAGCCGAGACCGTCCGCTTGCAGTTCCACATCGCCGCAACGCTCGATGAGCATCCCACGGTAATCGGTCGGCTCGTCCAGATCTCAGTTGAAGCACTGACCGCACAGGTCATGGAGAACATCCTACGGGTCGGTGAACTCGAGGAACGAACGCTTGCGGAGTTAATGGATATTGTCGACACGCGGCTCGCTGCCGGAACGATGAGGTGGGCGTTTCTTGGTGAGCGAGCTTGGTTCGTGCGCGCATGCAACGAGGTGGCCTCGGGAGACCTGTCACTGGCGGAGATTAGTGGCGGAGGAGGTCCCGGTGGTCTGCCCTACATCCCGGAGCTGCTGGTTCGCGAGAACCAGATGCGCGGCGTTGAGATGTTGACCTGGCTTGTGGAGGCTGCGGACGATCCCGACGCGATGATCAAGGCGACCAAACGAATGAACAGAGAGGCGTCGGCCCTGCCGGTAACGCAGGTACTTGTGAAGATGTTGTTGCCCAGCCTGTCCCGAGCGGCGATCTTGAATGTGCGACTCCACGCCCAACTTACTTGCACAAGAGCTGCACTGGCGGCTGAACAGTTCCGGCTCATTGAGGGCCGAATGCCCGTATCGCTTAACGAGCTTGTTCCCAACTACCTCGACAAGGTTCCGACCGATCCGTTCGAGGGTCAGCCGATGCGTTTTGCGTTGACCGATAAGGGCATCGTGATCTACTCGATTGGCGAAGACCTTATCGACGACGGCGGGTTCGTCGGTCGCCAGGAAACCAGGCCGTATTACCGCGACAACGGCATTCGCCTCTTCAAACCCGAGCACCGCGGGCTGCTATTGACCGACGAACCTCGACCGGACGACGACTGATGGCATACCCACGTAGAGTATCTGACGAGACCCGTGCGCGGCAGGGTTGCGGGGAAAGGCTCGTGCTATTGTGGTGCGGTCAGGTTCTGGGTGGTCAGGTCTTCCCGGTGCGAGGCTGAACCACCGGTACTGAAGGAGACGATGCGCGCACCGGGATCGACGAGAAAGAGCAGTGCGAACCGGTCGGTGGTCTTCAGATTGCTCTCATTGATCCGGGTGAACGCTCCGAGTCCGCCGATCGTGCCGACCTGCTCGGGAAAGTATTGGATCTCGATGATATTGCGACCGTTCACGTTGGCGATCGCGTATTTCCCGACGACTAGGTATTCTCGCCCGTTCGCGTCCCGCACGGTGTAGTTCTGCACCGTTGCTATGGCCTGACTGAGTGCTCGACCTAGAGTGCTTCTGGCCTGCAGACGTTGCGTACTGAGCTGCAGCAGGCGTTTGTCGCGTGGGACCCTGAATCTGCGGATCTCGGGACCAGGGCCGCTGCCCTGTTGATCCACTTCGGCAACGAGATGACCGCCGGCCAATGCGCCCCTGGAGACCTCCATGTTCGGGCGCGCCTGCTGGTAGGATCGCAGCGTCATGGGAAGTTCGTTGCTGAAGCGCGACTGCGCATCGTCGGCGACCGCGACGGTTTGAGTCCGTCTGCGTTGTCTGCGCGGGGGTGTTGTCGTCGTTGTCTCCGGAGGACGTGACGTCCCGGCGTCAGCGACAGCCGGCGGTGTGCCGGGCGTGCCCGGTGCAGGGCTGGTCGCCTCCGCACTTCGATCGGTCGTGCGTCCCGGAACCGCCCTGGCCGTCTGGTCGAAGGAGACTCGTGCCCGCGCCTCCCGCTTGTACTCCAAGAAGTCCGGCTTAAAGCCCGTCGGAATCTCGAAGACGATCTCGACCTGGGCATCCTTCCCCCGCGGCTCGTAAACGCCGCTGGTTGCCGGCCAGGTATTGCCACCTCGCTTTATGAATCGGATATGGCGATTGACCACATCGGTCTCGTCTTCCTGCTGGATCGCAATCGGGTAGAACTGATTGGGCTCATCTCCTGTTATCTTTCCCACAAGGCGGAACTGCCTGAGGGTAAACAGGTGTTTCTTGCGTTTATCCAGTGCTTCGCGGCGCAGTTGAACGCGAACCATCCGGAACTCCTCCCCGCCGACGGGTTTGATCGCGCGGTAGTTGGGCTTTTCATCGGTTCTTGAAGGGGGGACTGTCATCTCGTACACCTGTTCCACCGGTTCGGTGCGGACAATCGAGATTGATCTGGGCGGCGCGTAGCGCGACACCTCCCGATGGGTGGCGCCCACCCAGCCGACGGTCTTTGAAAGGTCGAAGTTGTGCTCGGAAAAACGCTGCGAGCCGCTGAAGACGCCGTTCGAGACCAGTGACACCACTTTGGCAGCAAACGCACCGGGGTCCAACAAAAGGCCTCTTTCCTTTTCGTCGCGATCAGGCGGCTGTGTATTCGGGTCGCGTTTGGCGTCCGGCATAGCCTCCGCGACGCGCGAGTACCCCAGGAACGAACCGTTGAACGGAATCATTTGAATGCAGATCGCCCAAATCCCGACCATAACGAATCCGGTCACGAGACCGCACACGCCGCTGCCGACGCGATCCAGCATGGACGGGAGCAAGCTGGACCGACGGACCAGTCGATCGAACGTTAGACGCAACAGCAACAGCGGCACGCTGAAGCTCACCCCCAGAGTTACAGGAAGCATGAAATCAGGGCTGAATTTCTCCTTGGGCCAAACCGACTCGAGCCAGTGATTCGCTACCCATTCATAAGTGCCCAGTGCGGCGGCGGCGCAGCAGATCGTCAGTATCGTCATGATAAATGCGCTGAACAGCCCGTGCGTGCCCTGTTTGATCGCGATGGCGATTACCAAAGCCAGCAATAAGAGGGATAACAACATGGGGATCGCTCCGTGCTTATTTCTCGTTGCCGCGGAGACAACGCAGGACTTCGTTCATGCTGGTCTTTCCGCTGATGACCTTCAGCAGGCCCTCTTCCTGCAAGTAATACATCTTGTTCTTGCGGCACTGCGCTTTGATTCGATTGATCGGGACTCCCTCCGCGATGAGCTTCCTGACGGCCTGATCGACGACGAGCAACTCGAACACACCCGTCCGCCCGATGTACCCGCTCCCCTGGCACTTCGGACAGACAATCGGTTTCCCGCGCCTGCTGACTTTCTGTTCGCTCGGCGGGCGGTAAAAGCGCTCGATTTTGTCGGCCGAGAGGTTCAACTTCTTCAACGTGGCGGGATCCGGCTGGAAGGCCTCCCGGCACTCCATGCAAAGAATGCGGACAAGCCGCTGATTGATCGCACCCAGCAGGGCCTTGGCGGCGAGCTGGTTATCATTGAGCAAGCCGAGGTATCGGCTTAGCGCGTCGAACGAGTCCTTCGCCTGAATACCCATGTAGATTTTTCGATTCTCGGCGGCGGCGCGCGTGGCGAGCAGCGCCGTCTCACGATCCTCGCACTCGCCGACCATGACAATGTCGGGCTCACGACGCAGGACCGTCTGGAGCATTCGTGCGTAGTTGACGTCCCTGTTGGCTCCGTCGAAACGCTGCTGGGTGACATTGTCAAGTTCGGTCAGCGGGCGCCGTTCGAGCGAATGAATCATGTTCATGTACGCATCGTGCCCGCGGAGAACCGCATACTGCGTCGTTGTCAGCCCATGCTGGGGCGGGGCGCTGAACAGCACAAGGCCGCTCTGCTTCGCCAGAATATGTTTCTTTATTATCTCAAGTCGGGGCCGAGCGAATCCCAACTCGTGCAGGCGTAGCACCACCGGTCCCGCGTGGATTCGCAGGCGCAATCGCTCGCCGGACGTCGTCCCCGACGTATGCACTTCCGTCGGACCCGGCTCCCCTTCCTGGGTTAGCAAGGCGACCTGAATCTTTCCGGTCTGCGGTCGGCGAATCTCCTCGACGTTGAGCCCGGCCAGCTTCTTGAGGTACTGGACAACCCGCTCACCGTCCTCGAGCGGAACGCCCTCCGGGTGCTCCGCGGCGACACCGTCGATCCGGTACACGAGCCGGTACTTCTCCTTGCCGGCCAGCATTTCGACATCGGAAGCGCGCCGCCACAGCATGTCGAATAGGAAATCCTGCACCGCCTGGTAGGCCAGCGCCTCATCGTAGTCGTCCGGCAACTCGACCGAGTTGCGTTGGTGATCCATGAGTCGGACGCGCACACCCTTGTCCTTGGCCTTCTTCTTGCCGGAGCTGGCGCCAACCAAGCGCTTCACATGACCGATTGTGAGGATGCGGGCGGGCGGTTTGACGCGCCCGTTACGATGGATGATATAGGCCACCATCGGCGCCCCCGCCAAAAGTACCCAGAACGCTGCTCCAACGACGAACAACTGCCCGTACCAGAAGGGCGGAACAATGATCACGAATGTGCCGGCCAGTCCGCCGGCCGTGACGATGCTGTTCCACTCCTCCCGCTTGGTCTTGACGAGGTTGGTGTCACGGTCGATCCACTGGGCGGCCATCGCCCAACCCAAGAGCAGCACGACCACCACCAGAATCTTGAGCAGGTTGACGTACGGGCCCGCTTCCAGCGCGACAGCTAATACAACCGATGCCATGTTGGTATCCATAGACGCTCCAGCCCACGCTCGCTAAGCGTACCACCGCGTGATGACTACGGTCGTGCGGGTTGCCAATCCAATCTCATACGCTTAACGAGACGTCCGTCACCAGGGGGCGTTCCGCCCGCAGGTCCGGGCTCTTGCGGCGGCCAGAAGACCGGCTCATACCGCAGAAGACTCATTGTATTCCGTCCCCGCACGGCATCAAGGCGGAAAACAGCCCGCCTTCCGGTCGCTCGACGGCTATGACGGGCGGTACAGGTCAGTGCTCAGGGCACCCCGGACTTAGAGGGTAGTAGCGTCCCCGGCACCGCATCGTAGTCCGTATGCCCCGACGCGCCTGCATGACCGTCGGTTCGTTGTGGCCCAATGGGCGTAGCTACGGGCCGTTTGGGGCGATTTCATGTTGTCTTGCGCCCGCCCGGGCACAGTGGGTCACGCGAGGGAGCGGCCACCGTCGATCGCGATTATCTGACCGGTGATGTAATCGCTCCCTTCGACCAGGAATCTCACCAGGCAGGCAACCTCCTGGGGGGTTCCCTCGCGCCGAAGCGGTATGCGACTGATCAGCTCGCGGCGCAGCCGGTCCGGGTACCCGTCCGGGAAAACGGCAATCCCCGGTGCCACACCATTGACCTGAATGGTTGGGGCGAGCGTCTGTGCCAATCCCTTTGTCAGGGCGACTAGTGCCGCCTTCGAGGCACCATAAGCCAGGTGCTCAGGCCACGGACGATCGGCGACGATGTCGCACAGGTTGATGATCCTGCCTCCACCATGTGCTTCCAAATGGGGTCGGGCGTGATGACTTAGCGCCATAGGAGCAACAAGATTGATCCTGAGTATCGATTCCCATTGCCGGTGATCGAACACATCGATTGTATCGGGCTGTCCCGTCAAGAATACGGAAGCATTGTTAACCAGCACGTCCAGCCGATTCAGGGCATCGACGGTTTGACGGATGATCGCGGGCCAGCTCGACGGATCGCCCAGGTCTCCGGGGATCGTCACAGCCCTCCGGCCCAGCCCGACGACGTCAGCAGCGACCTGCTCTGCCTCAGCGCGGGAGTGGTGATAGTGGACTGCGACGTCGCAGCCGGCCCGGGCAAGCTCCAGGACAACGGCCCGCCCGACGCGTTTCGCCCCGCCGGTAATCAACGCCACCGTACCTTCGAGTTTCACCGTCGCGTGCTCATTTCCAAGTTCATGCTACGTGACCGCAATGCTGTCAGTGATCCGAATCGCAGGCGTCCTGCTCATCGAAGTCGACATCCGGGGGTGGTTTGTGCATCGCCCACACATCATCCATCGGCGTCTGCTTGCAGCGCCGGCGAGCCGCCGCGGCCCAATACCGGCGAAGGGATCGCACGATCACAAATGTGCCCAGCAGGAAAACCAGCGTCAACAGAAACCCGATGAGCAGCAGCAATCCCAGCGCCGGCGCAGCCTTGGCTGGATCGGCTAACTGCTCGAGTACAGCGCCGCCCGCTATGGTAGGATCGACCATCGCCGCTCCGATCCGCCAATCCAAACGGCCCCACATCACCCATGAAGGCCACAGACTCATCAGAAAAACGAACATGGTGATCGGCCCCGTCATGGTGTCCGATCCGGCCACTGCCGTAACAATAGTACTTACGATTGGCTCCAGGCGCACCGTGCGCGCGGGTCGGACCGGTCCTGCTCGCGCAATTGCTCGAACAGCCGGCGTTGCTCGTCCGTCAGCGGTTTCGGGGGTACGATGTTGATGATCACATATTGATCCCCCTGCTCCTTGCGGCCTCGTTTACGGAAACCGCGACCTTTCAGCCGCAGTTTGGCACCGCTTGGGGTGCCGGGCGGCAGGGTGAGTGTCACAGGTCCGTCAATCACCGGGACTTCGATTTTCGCACCCAGAGCAGCCTCGGCGACCGTCACCGGAACCTCGATGTAGATGTCAGCGTCGCGGCGTTTGAAATAGGGATGTGGCTGGATGGAACAGACCAGGTAGAAGTCACCCGGCGGGCCGCCGCCACGACCGCGATGCCCCCGCCCGGACATTCGAATCCTTTGACCGTCCTCGACACCCGGCGGAATCTTGACTTCAAGCGTCTCACTGCGTCCGTCGTCCTTCGAGCTAAGCTGCACGCTTACGACGGCACCGTTGACGGCCTGCTCAAACGAAAGGGAAATCCGGCGTTCTTCATCAGCTCCTCGCGTTGGCGCAGGCGCAGGGCCCCGGCCTCGACGAATACCGCCGAAGAACTGATCAAACACGCTCGCCCGTCCTCCTCCTCCGCCGAAGGCTGACATCAGGTCTTCAAGATCATCCAGGTTGACGCTCGATTTCGTACCCCATTGATAGACCTTCTGCCCGCGCTGTCCGGTGGTCCATTGACCAACGCCGGCTTCTCCGAATCGGTCGTACTCGGCTCGCTTGTCGGGGTGGCTCAAAACCTGATAGGCCTGTTGAACCTCTTTGAACTTCTGCTCGGCGGATGGGTCATCGGGATTGCGGTCGGGGTGGTACCTCTTCGCGAGCTTCCGGTAGGCGCGCTTGATCTCCTCCTGCGAAGCGGATCGCTTCACGCCCAGAACCTTGTAGTAATCACTTCCCCGCGTCACGCGAACTCCACCACGTCGAATGGTAGGACGGGCTGTCATGCAACTCTTGAGTATATGGAAGTATAGGCTCGCAAAGGCGCGATGCAAAGGTGATGGCCCGCAATCGCACACATAGCGGTCGCACCGCATGGCGACGACGCGGCTAAAACGAAACGCAGCTGTGGTCAAACGTCGGATCGACGGCCAAGAACTGACTGCTGAAAGCTATTGTTCTGCAGGCCACAGGAGCCGGGCCTGCCAAGGAGCGAAATCAATGTGGTCGTTCGGTGTCGCCATAACTGCGCCGGAGACGACGTCTTGTAGCGTGTCGAACGCGGGACCACCCCGCAGCTTCAGTGATCGTGGCCGGCCTGACAGGTTCACGACCGCCACATACACTCTGCCATCCGAGGTCCGCGCGTCCCGCATCAGCACATCCGTCGCAAGTGTGCCGTCAATTTCACGAGCGGTTACGCGATGGACATGCTCATTGACGACCGCCAGCGCACGTTCGAGTCTGATCATCACGGATGCAACGTCATCGACCTCATCACCGCGCAGTGGAAAAACAACATCATACCGATCACGAAACCGGTCGCTTAGCCAAGTAGAACTCACGACGTCGAAACGAATCTGCCGTTCCAGCAACGCAGCCCAGATCGGTTCCACCCAGTCAGCCCACGTATTGTCATTCCGAGCGTCGATCGCGTCGGGATCGATGGTCACCGCCAGAAGTGGTGTCGTCCAAAAACGTGATACGTATGGACCAAGCCGGACAAGGTCGAGTGCGGTGTGCGCGATTGTTTCAACGTGATCCGGGTCAAGCAGTGCGCTCGCATACGGGCTGCCCGATCCGTCGCGGAGATCGCGCCATCCGCGGATCAGACCGAGCGACTGGCCCTCAACGGCAGACACCCACATGGCTGCCGCAGTCGCCGAGGAGCGATCCTCTACGAAAGCGCCGAATCTTGGGACCTGCCAGCCATCCACCATGAAGCGCGCACCCCTCACGACCCCGCGCGCAAGACCCCAGCGGGCCAGTGATGCCGCCGGCGATTCACCGAAAACCGGATGAGCCACGGCGAACGTCGCATGGGCTGCATCCATACGATCCCGGCCGGTCTGAAGCATCCATCGTAGCGTTACGGGGTGCACCGTCAGCACAGACCCGGCCGCAGACGCAGCAGGTGGGAGTGAACGATAGCCCGGCAATGCGTCGCGTTCTGCCAGATTGATGACAGCCATGCCCAGAGCGCCCGCCCGCCGGTAAACCACATCGTCGGTCTGTGCAGCCACGGGATCGCGGGCGAGAATCGAATAAACCCGCAGACCCATCGCAGCCATAAGATCCAGGTCGCCGAATCTCCGGTCGCGGCGTGTGGCCGTCATGCGGTCCACGAAACCGTACAAGGGGAGGGTCGCCAACGTCCCGGTTAGCTCATCCGCCGTGACGCGAAGTCGGTGCGGCCTGAATCCCTCGACAGGATCAGACGTGATGACACGTCTGAGCGCCTCGTCGGACCAGACGAGCATCGCCTGAACCATCGAGTCTGGAATCGCGCCGTTGCCCAACTCGCGAAGACGAACCTCTCGCTGGAGCATGGCCGTGGTCTTGACCAGAACCGCTAGGCTCGCCCGGGCATAAGGTCTGTCAAACCAGCCGAAGTGAAGCGTGTCAATTAAATCATCCGCGCCGACCAACTCCGTCACACGCTGCGCAAGCCGGCCTGTATGAACCTTTAGCTGCGCCAGCTCGAGCGTGTCGGGCCCAGGTGAATCGATGAGCAGGAGCGAGTTCAAGGCAATAAGCAAGCTGAATATTCTCATCGACGCCGCCTCCACCAGTGTTTCTTCTTTTGATCCGCAAGGCTTTTGCGCATAGTGGTCATGCTTGGGAGTTTCGCGCGCAGGTCGATAAGTCGCCGCTTGGAAAACTGTTCAGGGGCGTCACGAAACCGCTCTCGCGACACATCGGCAAAAAGCGCCTCCGGTGGAGGAAGATCGTTGTCCAGATCGTCGTAGAACTTAAGGGCCTCTTCCAGACATTGGGCGGCTTCGATACCAAGATGTCGCGCCTGCGTCTTGTCGGTTTCCCGGCTGGCGACCTCGATGATCATCCGAAACAGCACGATCCATTGGCCAACGTCCAGGATGCGTGACGGTTCCTCCGTCGCGTTGATCGTCGCTGTTTCGCCTTCCTCGTCCCTTTCAGAATCATCGGGCAACAGAAACGCAACGGTCGTGACGGATCGACAGGCGCCGCACGTAGCCGTGATCCGCCAGGGGCGTCCCATCGCATCCCTTTCTGTCGTATCGCCAAGTGGTTGTGCGTCGGAACCCGTAAGCGGTCCGTGGCCGCATAACGCGCACGGCGTCGCCATCAAGTAGAGGTAGGCTTCCGCGAGGCTATGAGCGATGAGCGGTTCGTCAGGCATCACAGTTCATCGATCCGCGCAGGTCATCCTCCGTGTCGCGCCACAATGCGTGTGGATCCGGTCCGCGTCGCGATACTCCGGCATCGCTTTCCCAACTGTTGGTCCCCGACTCGGATTCTCAGACGAAATCCATGCGGACCCGTAGTATGCAACACTACTGAGATAGCGTCTGGGTGTCATGTTGTATCGCGTGCGACGAACGCGCCAAGCGTGTTTGCGAGCGTAACCAATCTCGCGCCTTGTAATAGCCGATAAAACGGGCGGTTACGACACTTTAGGGACGTTCGATGTTGCCCGGTTTCAAGGCGCGCCGGTGCTTGAAATCCATATGCTGCCGCTGATCGCCCGTCATCTGATTTGTCCGGTTCACGAGTGGTTGCTCGGCCGGCGGACGTTTCGCTACCTGGGCGAGCTGGAGCGGTCGCAGTGGTTCGCCCCCGATGACCTTCGGGCGTTGCAGCGGACCAAGCTCCGGGCGTTGCTGCGACATGCCCAGGCCAACACGCGATTCTACGAGCGACGTATTGGACAGGCTGGGATCGACATCGAGACGACAGACCCATTCGACATCCTCATCCGACTACCGCTCTTAGACAAGGCGGAGATTCGGGCATCCATCGATGACATGGTATGGCACGATGCTCCGGGCGGTTTGCATCGGTTCAGCACGGGCGGTTCGACCGGCGAGCCGCTCATATTCTACTTCGACCGGCGGCGGCAGGGCTACGACCAAGCGGCACGCATCCGCAGCCACGGCTGGTTCGGTGTTGATATCGGTGATCGCGAGTTGTACGTGTGGGGCTCCCCGATCGAGTCCGACCGCACGGGCGGCGTCAAGCATCTGCGCGACGCATTGTTCAATCACCGGTTGCTCGATGCCTTCAGCATGTCGCCGCAGCGCATGGACGAGTACCTCGATGCGATTGATCGGTACCGTCCCGCGTGCCTGTTCGGCTATCCCAGCAGCCTTGCGCTACTCGTCGAGCATGCGCGAATCCGTAGGCGGAAACTCAACACGCGCCGGCTTCGAGCCGTGTTCGTGACCGGCGAGGTCTGCTACCCGCAGGATCGGGAGGCGATCGCCTCGTTCTTCAACGTGCCGGTGGCTGATGGATATGGCAGCCGCGACGCGGGTTTCATCGCCCACGAATGTCCATCGGGAAGCATGCACTTGACGGCGGAAAACGTGATCGTCGAGATCGTCGACGAGACGGACAAGCCTGTGCCCGCGGGTGATCCGGGTGAAATCATCGTGACGCACCTCGACACATACGCAATGCCGTTTATCCGCTATCGCACGGGTGACGTGGGCCGGCTCAAACCGGGTCGATGCGCGTGTGGGCGAGGCCTGCCCATAATGGACGTCGTGCAGGGTCGAGCCACCGACTTTCTGTACCTGCCCAACGGCACGGTCAAGCATGCCCTGTCGATCATTTACCCGCTGCGCGAAATGTCCGGACTACGACACTTCCGCGTCACCCAACATGAGGACTACAGCATAAACGTGGATGTGGTCGCCGACTACCGGACCGGACGAATCACACGGGAAGCTGTCGCAAAGCGCGTTCGACCCGTGGTCGGCGATGAAGTAGATTTGCGTGTTGAGCTGGTCAGTCGGATCCCCGCCTCGAATTCCGGTAAACACCGCTACGTCATATCGCAGGCACAGCCGGCCGCCCATCGGGTCGCACAGGAGATCTACGCCCGTGTCTAGCGTACCAGCCACCACCGTCAGACCGATCAGCCAACCGGTGGGGCCGGTACAAGCGGTGGCCTCCGCACCGTGCCGTGTCGTTGGACTCACCACCGACCGGCAGCGCGAATGGGATGTTTACGTCACATTACATCCGGACGGAACGCTCTTTCACACGACTGCGTGGCGAAACGCCGTCGGCGATGCGTTCGGTCTTGAGGACGTTTACCTAACAGCCGTCCGCGACGACCGCATCGTCGGCGCGTTGCCGATGTTTATGGTGGCGAGCCGGATTGCGGGGCGGTTGCTGGTCAGCGTTCCATATGGGGTTGGCGGCGGAATTATCGCGGATGACAATCAAGCCGTCGCAGCCCTGTTTGAGGCCGCAACAAGAACCGCGAGCGAGCGACGTTGCTCAACGATCGATCTGCGAAGCGAGCGGGCGATGGTCCCGGACGTGCCCGTCGTGGATCGGTACGTCGGATTTCGCCGCGAACTGCCGGATCGTGTCGGTGATGTTCTCGGTTGGCTTCCGCGCAAGGCAAGGGCGGCAGCCCGCAACGCACGGGACAAATACCGCCTGACGGTTTCTTTCGGCGACGAACATCTTAAAGAGGTCTGGCGGCTCTATTCGATCAGCATGCGGCGGCTGGCATCGCTGACCTATCCGTTTCGCTTCTTCGAGCGCCTTGTCGATTGCACACCAAAGCGGCACTGGGTTTCGATCGTTGAGTGGGACGGGCGGACGGTGGGCGGGCTCGTTACGTTTCTGTTCAAAGACACCGTGATGCCCTATTTCATCGGCACCACGGATGAGGCGAAACGGTGCAGCGCCGCCAACTTCATGTATTTGTGTGTGATGATGCGGGCGGTTCAATCCGGCTACCGAATCTTCGATTTTGGCCGATCGCGTCGGGACAACACGGGCAGCTACAATTTCAAGCGATTCAACGGGTTTACACCTCGCCCGCTGGCGTATCAGAGCTACAATCCGCCGGGCTTCGCCGCACCGAATCTGTCGCCGAGCAATCCAAAGTTTCGTTTCGCGCGCCGCCTTTGGACGCATCTGCCGCTCTGTGTCACAAAAATATTGGGGGCTCGGTTGGCAAGGCACATCCCTGGATAATGACATGAACATTCTCTACCTGGCTCATCGTATTCCGTTTCCGCCTGATAAGGGTGACAAGTTGCGCTCGTTTCGGGAGCTTGAATACCTGTCGAGACGTCACCGCGTATGGTGTGCGTGCTTCGTGGATACGCCGTCCGATGAACAATTCGTCGGCCCGCTGAGAGCTTACTGCCAGGACGTGGCGGCCATACAATTGAACCGCCGGTGGGCGATGCTGCGTGGTATGTCCGGACTGCTTCGCGGCGGGACCGTCACCGAATCGTTCTACACCCACACCGCCATGCAGGACGCGCTGCACCGATGGCGTGAATCAGTGCGGTTCGATGCCGTCGTGGTGTTTTCGTCAAGTATGGCTCCTTACGCCCTGCAGGTCCCGGCGGACAGACGCGTGCTCGATCTGTGCGATCTGGACAGTCAAAAGTGGTTTCAATACGCCAAAGCCTCTCGCGGCCCGACGCGATGGCTATACCGGGTGGAAGGACGTCACCTCGCTCGCAGCGAACGAACCTGGATCGATATCTTCGATGCAACGCTCCTGATTACCGAAGCGGAGGCGGCGGCGCTGGATGGAGCCGTCAGACCCGGCAAGGTCCATATCGTCGGGAACGGTGTTTCGCTGCCCAAGTTGGACAAGCGTGACGGTGAGGAAGCCGCCGTCACCTGGACGGACCAAGCGTCGTCTGCCACCGATGTCCCAAACGTGTCATCCCAACGACCTGTCGTCGGCTTCGTGGGTGTTATGGATTACCAACCCAACATCGACGCGGTCTGCTGGTTCGTGTCGGAATGTTGGCACGATATTCGGGCAGCGCGCCCCGATGCCGTCTTCCGAATTGTCGGCCGGTCGCCGACGCGCCGTGTTCACAAACTCGCAGCCGCAACGGGTGTTCAGGTCGTCGGAGCCGTTGATGACGTGATGAAAGAGGTGCGGCGGTTCGACGTGAGCGTGGCGCCGATGCGCATCGCCCGCGGTCTGCAGAACAAGGTGCTGGAGGCGATGGCGGCCGCAAAGCCGGTCGTGCTTACCGGCAAGGCGGCCACGGGAATCGCCGGCCAAGACGGGCGGGAATTCCTCATTGCCGACCACCCGACGGACATTGTTGTGAGCGTTGTGCGGTTGCTCGGCGATCAGGCTGCGCGCCGACGCATCGGGCTTTCCGCCCGGCGGTTTGTCGCCGTCAATCACTCCTGGGAGGAGACGCTGCGCATGTTCGAGCTCGTCGTGACCGGTATCCTGGAGCGGACGACCCGCCGTCTGACGCTCCATCCGACGCCCGCCCCGGCGCGGACCGGCGATCCTGTTGCTTCCACCACGGTTTGAAGAATCCGTCAGTCGATGTCGATCGGCATAGACACGTGGGCGTATGGCGACGGCGCTGCACGAGCTACGTTCCAGGGTTCATACCGGTTAAGCCTCTAACGGTGCGGTACAACGGTTGCCCGTTCAGGCCGTAGGGATCGACGAGAATCGCGCGATCGAAGACAGGTGAATCGAACGTCACATGCCGATGGCAGTCCCGGCATCCCGCATACGGATCCTCGGGCGGTGCGTAACACCAGGCCTCCTCCTTCGGACGGACGTTGTGATCCATGCCCCAAAGGTAGGGGTACCACTCGACGTGAGTGCCGGTTTCCTCGGGCTCGAAGAAGTCCACGCCTCCAGGCGCCTTTGAGTCTTCATACCAAACGTAGATACCTTTCACGAGTACTGGATTGGCGGCCACTTGCCGCCCGTACCTGTCAGTCCCCTTCAGAACCCGGATATACTCGAGGATTTCCTCCGGTCGGTTGATCTCAGGCTGTCCGTCTCCGTTATCATCGGAAACCACCGAGAGTATGCCGCCCGTAACCTGCTCGACGCGCCACACGGCGATGGGCGCTATGATGTCGTCGGTCAGATCGTCAGGCGTACCGCGCTGATCCCAGTCACCCCAATAGATGGTGGTCCAGATGTTGCAGGGAAACAGCCGCTCGACGCCGTCGACATCCTCCTTGAGCATGAGCGTCGGATACCATCGGCTCTTGTCGGGATTCGTGGGATCGAGCGGATCAGCCGAAAGGTATTGCGTCGTCATGCCGACCGTTCCGACCGTAATATCCCGAAACAGCAAGGCCGAGCTCAGACCGTACGGAATGTGGCATCCCTGGCACGAAACGTGATCGAAGCCGGGGGCGGTGTGGGTCTCATCGGAAGTAAGGGGATTGGGAATCACCGGCGCCTCCGGGTGCCGGGTAGGGCTGTCGCCCAAATGGCAGCTCCGGCACGATCGTAGATTCACCCAATCGAGTTCATCGCGGAAGTGAACCTGCAGACTATTGCCTTTGGCAAAGTTGTGGTCGAAATCACCGGGGTGGCACACGGTGCAGGCCGTGCTCCTGTCGGGGGGAATGTCGTTCGTCGGGTCGTCGTCGCTGAGGTTGTTGAACTTCCGATACATCACATTTGTGTCGTTGAACCACACCGTTCCCGTCATGACACCAAAGGCGAAGTGGCAGCTCCAGCAGGCCCGGTCCCGCGGCGGCCACGTCAGCGATGCCGGCGCGAGCGACACCGCATTGTCGTCTCCCACGACGAGACTGCCATCGCCAACGCCGACCGAATAATCGATCTGTAATCTCGATGCCTTGGGCCACAGTCCGGGGAAGTTGCCCATCTCGAGGTTGGAATACCACCCCTGCCCGGCCGTTCCCGCCGCCAGAAACGCCGGCACCGGCTGGTCGGCATCATCCACCAGCGTGTCACCCGCCGCGAGTGTGGCCGATCGCCACGCCCAGTTCATGTCCCAACCGTCTTCCCACGTCCTCCCCGCCCGGTGGCAGACAAGACAATCGGGCTCTGACACACCGGTGTCATCCCACGGGGCGGGTCTCATATCTCCAGTGGAATAGTCCAAGAGGCTGTAGTCTCCGTCGAGGCGGACCTGCTCTTGTGTCTTACCAATCAGCTCGTATCCAAAGTCCTCCGTGAATTCGTTGTAGAAAAGCTCGCCGTCACGATCATACTCGGTGGGCCCGCCGCCGGGATGGCAACCGCCGCAATCTCGAGCCCAGGCAAACGCCGTCTGGTCGATCTCGGATTCGTTCGCGTTGTCCTTGGCCGCAAGCAGCCTGATGAATGTCTGTCCCCATTTGCCGTATCGCCCCGAACTCTTGATCCAGTATCGCCCGTCCCCGTAATAGTCGTCCTGCATGTCGATGCTGCCGGCGACGTCGGTGCGACCCTGCTGGAACATGATGCCATTGGCGACGTGGTTCGCATCGTGGCAGCAACCGCAGGTGTGGCGGCGGCTGTAGGGTTCGGTCGAGTCAAGGGCAATCGGATTTCCCAGATAATCCTTCAAAGGCATGGGCAGGTGACCGCGGGTCCGCTGGAACGCGGCGAAGTCGCCCAAATCCACGTCACCGTCACCATCCGTGTCGAATGCGTCGACGCACTCTTGGGTGCTGGGATAATGCTCCGGCCCGGACATCGACAGGCAGCTCCCAAAGTGAACGAAATCCGCAAGCCCCACGTAGCCGTCACCATCGACATCAACCGATGCGTTTGATACGAATGCCGCCGACCCGCACGCGACCAAGACCATCAGTAACAACGTGGCGTGATGACGATCGCTTTTCATTGGTTCTCTCCCGAATCCGGCGTGTTGCTCGATTCCAGCAAGTACACAAGAAATGGGCTGAGTTCCCCTCCGAACTCGCATTCCAGATGACGGGCGCGAAGGCACGTCCCACCCCGATTCCAACATTGATAGTTAAGCACATTACTAACCGGATTTCAAGGGCTATCATGCCCCATATTGCGCACGGCATCGAAACCGACGGCACGCGGGGCATCGTTCCACCTATTACGAGGGCATTCGTTTGCCCTCGAAGCTGTACCGTGTCCGCTCACGTTGTCGCAGGCGGCGTGTTAAACAGTCTTATCGGAGTGTTGCCGCGTAAATTGGCACTGGACAGTGTAATGTGATCGAGACACGTAGCCTCGTGCCCGGACGGGATGATCCGGCGTGGGTTACAGCTCGCGTTTGGCGGCTTTGGCGAAGGGCTTTAGTCTATCCATGAGGGAGCGAAACTGCTCCAGATCGAGTGACTGGGCGCCGTCACTCCAGGCTTCGTTGGGTGCATGGTGCACTTCAATGAGCAGACCGTCGGCGCCGCACGCGATGGCTGCGTTGCTCATCGGTGCAACCAGATCGCGTACCCCGGTTCCGTGCGAGGGGTCCACGACGACGGGCAACGTGGAGATGCGCTTGATCTGAGGGACGACTGCAAGCGCCAGCGTGTTGCGGACGTACGTTTCATGCGTACGGATGCCCCGCTCGCAGAGGATGACATTGGAGTTGCCCTCCAACATGACGTATTCCGCCGCCAGCAGGAACTCTTCGAGGCTCGCTCCCCAGCCGCGTTTCAGCAGAACAGGCTTACTCTGCCCTCCGACGGCGGCGAGAAGGTGCGTGTTGTGCATGTTGCGCGATCCGACTTGCAGGACGTCGGCGTATCGCGCTACAAGGTCAACCTGCTCGCAGCGCATGACCTCGGTGACAACGGCCAGGCCCGTCTCTTCACGGGCCAGCGCAAGCCACTCCAATCCGCGCTCACCGTGGCCCTGGAACGAGTAGGGCGAAGTCCGCGATTTGAACGTTCCACCGCGAAGTGACACTGCACCGGCATCTTTGACGGCGGCGGCGATCTCGAGTAACCGGCTCTTGCTCTCCACGCTGCACGGGCCGGCGATGATGCCGAGTCTTGGACCTCCGATGCTAGCATTGGTTCCCAGCGGAAGCTCCGCCGTGCGGTCTCCCGGTTGGCGACCGGCGGCGAGTATTGGTTCGGCCCGCTCGAGCACGCGATCCACCATGGGCGCTTTTCCCAAAGCTGTGCAGTCCACGCGACCGTTGGCGCCAAGCACCTCTACCCCTTTTCGACCGGCACGCTCGATGACGCAGTTGTCAACCCCCATCTCATCGAGGAGGCGCACGATGTGATTGACCTGCTCCGTCGTGCTACGTGGGTTCATGACAATAAACATGTTCCGTCCACCACTGCGACAATCTCGATTCATCCCCTGTTTGGCCGCCCGACAGACGGCACCTTCACCGTCATCAGCCTGAGGAAACAAACCCCCTCGACACCTTTAAGATGCGCGGTGCCGGATTCAACTCCCCCAGACGGTTTCCACTCGCTCGCACGTGCCTCACCAACCTCTGATGGCACGTTCGAGCTACGTCTGCGATCGGCACTCCTCGCTCGCGCCGAAACGCATACGGTGTAGTATCTTAACCAACCAGTATACCACGCGGAACGTGTGAATTCAAGATCCTCCGTGCGCCTCTTGCATTCTCCGGTATCCGCCCTCGATCGTGGTCGTGTGTTGCCTCACGCACGGTCATGGGGCGGCCCACCACGGGAAACCGCGACGTCTAATCCGCGATGTTCATTTCGCCTGATCCTTGGGGATCATGGCGATCGCTTCAATCTCGACGAGCAGCTCTGGCCAGCATAGGCGCGCCTCGATGCACGTGCTGGCCGGCAGCGGATCGAGCTTCTGCTCGGTGTAGAACGCGTTGCGGATCTCGTTGAACTTGTCGTAGTACCGAAAGTCAGCCAGGTAGCACGTGGTCCGGACGATGTCATGCCAGTCGGCGCCCTCGCTTTCGAGCAGGCCGCTGATGTTGTGAAGCGTGTGGCGCGTTTGGGCCTTGATATCACCCGGATGGGCAGACTCACCTTCCTCGGTCACGCTTGCCGTGCCGGAGATGAACAGCATGATGCAATTGTCCAGCTCCACGCGCATCCCGCGAGAGAACGACACCTTCTTGGTGTAGTCGTAGGCCTCGCAGAGCACGCCCTTGTTTTCGATCGGGCTTTTCTTGATGCGGGTCTTGTCAGTTGCGCTCATGGGTCTCGTGTTCCGTACCAGTCTTTCCCCTCATTTTGTTATAGACCTCCCGCCGGCTTTCATCAAGTAGGTCAACCAGGATCAGACGGTCGAATACGGACGAATCCAACGTTACCGGACAGTGGCAGCATGCGCGTCCGTGCAGCATTATTTGCGCCACACACAAAACAGACTTCGGAAATGCTGCGAGTCAGGTAGGCCCCACACTTGGAACACACTTTCGGCGACCGGGCATGCCCGCGTCGCGCCGGATCACGGACGAAGGCGAGAGTCGCGGAGTGACGACAGAAAGTAGCCCAGGGTGTCAACCCTGGGTCAACGGCCACCCATTAATCTCAAAGCTCCGGAGGGGCGAAACAAGATGTATTTCTTTCGCCCCTTCGGGGCTCACAGAGTCGCTGTACCCACCGCCCCCAGTGTAAGCAACACGATGATGGCCCTGCGGATCATGGCCACGAGATTATATCGCGTATGTCATGGTTTGTCACCCGTGTCGGGAACCATTGCCTAAGCTTAAAGGCGCGGGCATGCTCCACAGGTGTATGCAAAACATGGCCGCGCTGCGCTTGGCCATGGCACTCTGCGTCGATTCAGGACGAATGCATGCGGACGGGTTCGGCCTCAAGGCCGTAACGCTTCATCTTCTTGTAAAGCGTCGTGCGGTTGATGCCCAGTTGCTGGGCCGTCAGTTGTCGGTTCCAACCGTTGGCTTCTAGGGCGACTGCTATGATACGTTTTTCCGGTCCTTCGAGGGCTTCCTTAAGCGACACGGCCTGGCATGAGATGATCGGCGGCTCAGTTACGGCGACTGATTCGACCAGCTTGGGCGGCAGATCGATGGTGCCAATAGAGTGACTCTTGCACAGGACAACCGCCCGTTCGACGGCGTTTTCGAGTTCGCGGACGTTTCCAGGCCAGTGATAGGCCTGAAGAACCTGCATGGCCTCATCGTCGAATCCCAGGATCTCGCGTCTCATGTCCGCGTTGTGGCGTTCGAGGAAATGCCGGGCCAGAAGGGGGATGTCACCAACGCGGTCCGACAGCGGCGGCATCTCGATGGTGACGACGTTGATGCGGTAGAACAGGTCCTCGCGGAATCTGCCGGCGTGAACCTCGGCGTCGAGGTCCAGGTTGCTGGCCAGGATGACGCGTACGTCGACGGTCTCCGTCTTGTTGCTGCCAACCGGCTCGAATTGATGCGCCTGAAGAAAACGCAGCAGCTTGACCTGCAGCGCGGGCGATGCGGCTGAGACCTCGTCGAGGAACATGGTACCGCCCGCGGCGGCCTTGAACTTGCCCGCCTTGTTCGCCACCGCGCCGGTGAACGCCCCGCGGACGTGGCCGAACAACTCGCTCTCCAAAAGCGTCTCGGGGATCGCCCCGCAACTGACCTCCACGAACGGTTTGTCGCGGCGATCGCTTCGCTGGTGAATGATCTCCGCGATCAGCGATTTACCCGTTCCCGAGGCACCCTGGATGAGTACGGTAACCTTTGAATCGGCGACGGCTTCGACCAGATCGAAGACCTTGAGCATGCGGTAGTCCTGACCGATGACGGCGTCGAGACCGAAGCGCTGATCGAGCCTTTCTTTCAGAACGCGGTTTTCTCTTAGGATCGCCTGCTGATTCAGAGCCCGTTCGACACAGACCTTCAGCTCGTCGTCGATGATCGGCTTGGTCAGGTAGTCGTATGCCCCCATCTTGATGGCTTCAACGGCGCTTTCGATCGTTCCATAGCCGGTCATCATGATGACGACGGTTTGAGCGTACCGTTTGCGCACGACGTGTAGCAATTCGAAACCGTTGCCGCCGGGCATGTTGATGTCGCTGATGATCAGGTCGGCCGGTTGACGCTCCATGTCCTGTACGGCCTCTTTGAACGAAGATGCTGGCTCGACCTCATAGCCCTCGATGCGCAGAAACTCACCCAGCGAATCCAGAATGATCCGGTCGTCGTCGACGATCAGAATGCGTGGTTGTGTGTCGGTCGTAGCCATCAAGAGATTGTCCCCAATGACACGTTGCTATCACGGCAAATCGGGCGAATCGCCGACCTTCGGATCATCACCGCGTGTCGTCAGCGGTGACGGATGGTGGCATTCGATTATCGGTATGCGCACGGTGAAGACCGCCCCGCTGCCCTCTCCCGGCGTCGCGTTGATGGTGCCTTGCATGTCTTCGATGAAATCCTTGCAAATCGCCAGTCCCAGTCCGGTCCCTTTGCCCGCCTCCTTGGTAGTGAAGAATGGCTCGAAGATCCGCTCGATATGCTCAGGGAGCCCCACGCCGGTGTCGGAGACCTGAATGATCACTTCATCGTCAACCAGGCCGGTTGTGATCGACAGACGCCCGCCGTGCGGCATCGCGTCGATGGCGTTTTTCATCAGGTTGCAGCAAACCTGGTAGAGCCGACTGCCGCGGACAGTGGGCATGTCTGGGTTGTGGAAGTCAGCCGCCACAACGACGCCGCCCGCATCGGCGGCTGAGGCGATGCTTCCGATCACCTGCTCGACGACCTCATTGATGTTCATCTCGTCAAACTCGCCGTCCGTCGTCCGCGAGAATTCGAGTAGCTCGCCGATGATCTGCACCATGCGAATCAGGCCGATGCGAGACTCCGCCAGATATGCCTTCAGCTTCGAGTCCGGTGCGTCCGCCGTGACCCGCATCGCGAGATTGACATAGCGCAGGATGCCATCCAGAGGGTTGTTCAACTCGTGGGCGACGCGGGTCGCCAGCTTCCCCAGCGAAGCCAATCGCTTGGACACCTCCAGCTTTTCCTCGACGGCCTCCTGCCTCGATCCCTGCTCGATCAGGATCACTGCGCCGGTAACGAGTTTCGACCCGTGCTCGCGCAGCGGTGTACAGCTAAGGCCCACAAGGACGGGCGAGGACCCAGTAGACAGGCGCACAGCGCACTCGAACCGTAGTTCCTGCTTCTCATCGAAGATATGGGGCAACTCGGCGGACCAGCCGTCAAAAGGCTCCAGAAAACGTGCCTCCGAAAACACCGTCGGCAGATCGTGCCCGTCCGGTAACCACGATGAAGCCGTCGCGTTGCGGTAGTAGATTGTCCCGTTGCGGTCCGCGACCAGAACCGCTGCAGCCAGACAGTCCAGAATGGACGGTGTGAACTCGGTCCGTGTAACCTCATCGGTACGCGAAGATAATTGAGATTGCGTATTCGTGGCCATGGGAAACGCTCGATGTGACGTGGGACAGACAACTTGCCCACGGTGCTTTGTGCGGATGTTGCCCCCAGCCAACGTCACGTACGATCCGTCCTGTTCATCGGCAACGCGGTGGAACGCTTCCAACCAATGTTGACTTTGCGCAACATGAGGCTGTCGCAACCGGGAAACACGCACTGTTACCGGTCTTGTGAGGATTAATGCGCAACTCCGCCTCTTGGGGAGGATGGGCTGGTGGCAGGTTCTTACGCGGACAGGTCGATCTGGCCACCTTGGGAGTCCACCGGATTATCCGTGGAAGCCGTGGAGTAACTCTCCACCGAATGCAGGACCATCGTCGTGGTGGTCTGCTGAATCGCGATAGTGGTCGACGACGAATAGATGCCAACGGACTGAGGTTGGGCGTTACCACCCAGACCGAGCGGCGCAAGCGTGTTGTGATCGGACGCCGCGCCGCCTTGTGAACTCTGCAAAAGCGCCAGGAGGATGATCAGTGCGATCATCATGCGCAGAACCTTGTCGTCTTCGAGGCCGCCGCCGAGGCCTTGCAGCAGATCGGATATGGCCGAGTTCAGGTTATTGACGGCCAGTGAATCAGTTGGTCCATTCGATGGTGTGAGTCTCGCAGCAGTTCGACCCGCATCCATGGCGGCGGCGTCGGTGGGTCGGTTCAGGATCGACGCTGTTCCGGCCGACGCACCCGCTTGACCGATGCTCACCGGTGAAATCGGGCCCATAATCTTCTTCCTCCTCCTCCTGACGTTGGACGACCACGCCTGGCGCACAGTGCGTTCTTTTACTCTCTTGGCAAGGCAACGTCCGTTATTCGTCGCGTACGGGTCATCTGTCGTAAGTCACTATAGAGCAAAGGGTTACAGCGTAAGTGGCTACCCGCCGGTCGTATCAATTGTGCCGCCGTGTGTGCCCTGCGCCGCAACCGCGTTGCGACAAAACAACACGGGCACCGGTGAAGCCCACCGGTCGCGAAGGTCCGGTGCGGTGCGAATCTCGAATCCCGGCGTGGCGGCCGAGAGACCTCTTGAATCTCCCTTGGCTATGGGGGGCTAAAGCATTTTGTTTTTGTGTAGCAAGCCGCAGGACCTGTCCTTGACGCGCGGTTCCACGGGGCGAAGCCCCGCAGCGAAGCTGCACCACGTGTCAAGGATTGAGGCCCGCGCGGAATCCGGGAGGCAAGCGTTTCTTCCAAGAGCCCGAAATCGCCACATGAAATCGCAAAACGCTCTAAGAGGGGAGACAGAAGTGGATGACATTGCTAAGCCGCCTCCGCCACCCACGAACCCGCGTCATCCCCGCATCCGACCGTGTGGTTGACAGGCTTCGTCGCGAACTTAGTATGGGAGTATTGTCATGGGCGCGCGCGCGATGTGGGATTCTCGGACCGGCGGGGACTATTAGCGCGCTGTGGTGGGTACGAGCATTTGAGCATCTAGCGACATCCGGTTCCGGGATGGTGCCTGCGCGGTGTCATGCGTTGGTGCCGCCGGAGCCGTCCACTGCCGTGTGTTAGAGTGTCAGAAGTTCCATGAGTGTCAGCGCGTTGGAAACGACCATGGCCGTCTCAGCAGTAGCAGCGACCGCATCAGCCAAGATCAATCTAACTCTCGATGTTCTGGGCCGACGTGACGACGGCTATCATGAGTTGCGATCTCTGGTTATCGGCATCGGCTTGTGCGACCGCGTTCGCTGCTCGGTCCGAGCGGAATCGGGCGTTGAGCTTACCTGTAATAATCAGGCGTTGCGTGGCGTTGACAACCTCGCATACTTGGCTGCGATGAAGCTTACACGGCACGTCGGGCATGATCCAGCCGTTAGGATCGAACTCGAGAAGCGAATTCCGATAGCCGCCGGATTGGGTGGCGGCAGCAGCGATGCCGCGACGACGTTACGTCTGTGCAATGATCTGTGGGGGGCCGGACTCGACGGCCGTCAACTGACCTCGATTGGGGCCGAGATCGGCTCGGACGTGCCGCTGTTCTTTTCGTTGCCCAGCGCGGTAATAACCGGTCGGGGTGAGCAGGTCGAGCCGGTGACCTTGTACTGGTCCGGGTGGGTGTTGCTCGTGTTCGTCAGCGCGGCCGTGTCAACCACGCAGGTCTATCGCGCGTGGCGCCCGGAGGATGCAGCCGACATGCCTACCGGATCGGATCGCGCACTCATACAGGCGACGACGGCGGACGAGGTGTCGGCGCTTGTATCGAATCATCTTGAGCCGGCCGTGTTCCGCGTCGCCCCGGCGGTGGCGCTGGCTTATGAGGAACTGAATCGGGCCGGGCTGGGTCCGATGCGCGTAACGGGAGCGGGATCTACGTTGTACCGATTGTTTGACGATAAAGAAGCTGCGGGCTGTGCCGCGAGGGAGGTTGAGGATTTGCACCTGGACGTTACAACCTCGGTGGTCGCAGCCCCGGTAGGACCAGGTTCGATGGTCAACGAGGAGTGTTGAATGGAAATCTCTGATGTACGTGTCAGACTTGTGAAGGATGCGAATGATCGCCTCAAGGCCGTTTGCAGCATCACGTTGGATAATGAGTTCGTAGTTCGGGATGTGAAGGTGGTCGAGGGGACCAATGGATTGTTCGTGGCCATGCCCTCGCGCAAGCTCTCGGCGCCTTGCCCGAAGTGTAGAACGCAGAATCATCTGCGGGCCAAGTATTGCGGCGAGTGCGGTGCGAAGCTGCCGGCTGCACGGGTCCCAGCCGACTCGCATGGGCGGGAGAAAGCGCATCGCGACATCGCCCATCCAATCACCACGGCCTTTAGGCAGACGATGCAGGACAAGGTGCTCGATGCCTATCAAGCGGAATATGACGAGGAGGATAGAGCCGATCAAGTGTCGTCGTCCTTAGAGTCAGACTCCGGAGGGACCGGCGGGAATGCAAGCGAGTACGACGAACTGATTGCCGATCTGAAGGGCAGCCCCGAACTCCGCGGGGACACCGGTCCGCAAGAAAGGTCTGGGGAGCGGCACGAACGGCGGCGCGGGCGTGGTCGCCAGCGGCGGGAGGACGAACGACACCCTGCGGCGGGCGACCGTGTCGAGGAACACGTCGCGCCGGTTTCGTCCGTAACGGATTCGGTGGAGTCGGGCACAACTGGGAAGGCCGAATCGGATGCCCCCGCAGGTGACAGTGACGCACCCGGTGACGACGAGGTGCACGAACCCATCACGGAGGACGAGGCGGTAGCCACACCGGCCGATGACCGCGAATCAGGCCTGGGCGATCAGGCCGCCAAAAGTGAGGCGGCGAGCGAACCTTCGGAAACTGACGACAGCCAAGAGGATACCACGGCCTTTGGAGCGGGGATCGTCTGATACGGTCCGAGGAATCCTGCGCGACCGACTGTCTGTGGGACCGGTTGACCGTTAGGGCCCGGTGTTTGTGGGACCGACTTTCCAGTCGGTCACAACGTGGTGGGTGCCTCTGTGGTGGGTGCCACTGTGGTGGGTGCCACTGGCGGCGGGTGCCACTGGCGGCGGGTGCCGCTGTGGTGGGTGCCACTGGCGGCGGGTGCTACTGTGGTGGGTGCCACTGGCGGCTTGCCCTTGACTCACCGCGCGGGCGTAGCCCGCAATTGCTCGCTGTGCGAGCGGCGGAGTGTCAAGGGCTTGTCCGCCAGTGCTCTTACGGTGGCACTGGTTCGCCGAGCCGGATGGGTGTCTCGTGTTAGGCTTGTGCGAGAGTCCTTTCTCGCGCGAATGGGCCGAGAAGAGATTCACGGCCCAGCCATTGGCCCAGCAATCGGGCGACCAAGCGATTGACCCAGCGACCGGGTGGCATGGCCCACGCTTGCGTGGCCATGTACGGATACTCAACTGCTCGTGCGAGAATCCGTTCTCGCACGCATCGGATATGCTGAATGACGACACAAGCGGATACCATGGAAAAGATCGTCGCGCTATGCAGGCGGCGCGGCTTCATCTTCGGCAGCAGCGAAATCTACGGCGGCATCGGCGGCTTTTGGGACTACGGCCCACTCGGCACAGAGCTGAAGCGCAACATCAAAGAGGCCTGGTGGAACGACATGGTGCGAAACCCACCCGTCGGCCCCAACGGCACCGAGTTCCAAATGGTCGGCGTCGACTGCTCGATCATCATGAATCCCAAAGTCTGGGAAGCCTCCGGCCACGTGGGTGGGTTCAGTGATCCGATGGTCGCCTGCAGGGCTGAAGGATGTAAGCGGTTGTTCCGCGACGACAAGGTTTTCCTAGTGGGTTTCATACCCGTTGGAGATGACCCCCAGAGGGAAGAGGCCTTCGAGGAAATACAGCAACTCAGGGAACAGGACCCAACGAAGGCGCGCGCCCTGGCGCGGCAGGCAGAGCTTAACGACCCTCCTGTCTACTT
>CAZJTP010000003.1:0-54546 GCA_964548955.1 uncultured Phycisphaeraceae bacterium | reverse complement strand
CGGACAGGTCGAGCCCCCGCAAATTCGCCAATACCCTGAGCGGCTCGAGGTCGGAAATCTTCAAACCGCTCAGATCGAGTTCGGTCAGCTTAGCAAATTCTTCGTCAGTCAGGTCTTCAGGCTTCTTACCGACTTGTCGGGCGATGGCTTCACGGATCATACCCTCGGGCAACGCGCTTCCAGTCGCTACGGCGATGGCCGACGTGTCCGACGGATACTCGATCCGCATCAGCTCACCAAGCTCGGGATCACCCAGGAGGTGTAGAAGCGACGAGAAGGCGGGATTCCTGACAAGATCACGGTACGCCTCCGGAACGGACGACAGGTCGGGCTCGTCGCCGACTTCCTCTCCGGTTCGCCGTTTGCCTGCCCGCTCCGCTACCGCCTCGGGCTCAGCACCCTTTTCCGCCGTTCGTTTCATCAGGGAAGACGGGAGCTTGATTGAACGTTTGAAGTCCCCCACGCCCTCGTTGTTCCGGACGATCCTCGACCACTCGCCGAAGAACTTGTCGCCCAGAGGCAGGCCGACCAGCGATCCGTACGTGTGGCGATCGGTCAGAATCTTGCGCACGAAGAAAAGCTGCATCCCCTGCTCGATAGGTAACAGGGATTGATCCTTTTCCTGCTTCATCATCCGGGCACCAGCACCGGCGATGGACGCGCTGTTGAGCAGGCGTTTGACCTCGCGCGGGTTGCGACCGGCCAGCTCGAGGGTCACGGTGCGGAAGACCTCCTGTTGCAGCTCGGAAAGCTTCTTCCAACTTTCGATCCGGTCGAGCTGCTCGGCAAGGAACTTCTCGATCTGCCCGACGCTGGGCTCGAGCGGGACCTCGACCTGGAACATCTTGGCCAGATATTGCAGGCTCTTTTCGGGATCGAGGCCGAGCTTGCGGTAGTGCTCGGCCACCAGCTTGTCGACCACTTCGCGATCGACGCCGACGACGAAGATCAGCTTCTCGATGTTCAGATAGAGCTTGAGGGCTTCGAGGACTTGCAGAGCGACTTCCGGCATGCAGCGGTCGAGGTCGTCGATGAAGATGACCATCCGCTCGTTTTTGCCGAGCGTTTCATTGACCCATTCGCGCAGGGACGTCTCGAACTCGTTTAGATACCCGGCCTCCGGATGAGCGGCCTCTCGGTACTCCTCGAGCACCTCCTTGATCCCTGCAAGACTGAGCTTTGCCCCCGGCCCGCCGGCGGGAACCTTGCCCTCGAGTTCGAGACCGGCCAGGACGTGTACGAAGCTCCGTCCGAGAAAGATGCCAAACTGCTTGGCGGCCTTGGTCACCTTCCCGATCGTGGGTTTGGAAACGCTGATGCTCTCGATAATGACCTCGGCCACCAGACCGCGCCACACGTCCTCCTTGGTGTGATACTTCCAGGGGTAGAACCAGACCGGCCACACGCGAACCTTGTCCTTTTCCTCGTCCTTGCCCTTTTCGTTCCAGACGTCCAGCAGGCCGTGGAGCCATTTCATGGCCGACGTCTTGCCCGTACCCCAGGTGCCGTATATGGCGATTGCCATCGGTGTACGGGTCTCCGGGTGGCGCAGGATGTCGTAGACGGGTCCGACGCGGTAGCTGAGGTCGAAGCCCTCCAGATAGGCCTCTTTGTGTGAAAGGGCCTGGTCGCTCAGGACGGTCATGGCCGGAGGTGTGGACGCGAACTCCGTGTGCTCATTGACTCGCGGATCTGTTTCACCTTTGGTCATCGTGTAGCGACTCGGCGCGTCGAGAGGGTCAATCCGGCTTCAATTATCACCGGGTCGAGGAAACCGATCAACCAGCCGGCTGAGATGATCTCTGTCCATGGACATGATCTATGTGCGTCAGCAGATCCGCGGTGGGGCTTAGGCACCGTGCCCAAGCCGAAGGCGCGGGCATATTCTGTTGCTGGGCCGAGAATTTGTTCTCGGCCCATTCTTGCGAGAAGTGATTCACGCACGAGCGAGCTCAAGCATGGCCACGCAAGCGTGGACCATTCCACCCGCCAGAAGCCTCCCTTCGGCGGTCATCCGCGATTCTCGCCAAGAGTACATCCTTTTCTTTGGGCGTTACCCCATTCTCAGCGATGAAACGAAGCAAGTTGTCAGCGGGAAAGTGGTAGACTTCATCCTCTTTGGGCGAGTTGCCAATTATGGCTTTGAATCCGAGCACAAGTTACGCAGGTCGAGTCGCTGAAAATGAGTCGCACAGTTAGTCGCATTGCAGAGTCTCCTTTCTTGTAGGTGCCGCATCCTTGCATTGTGTATCTACCCGGTCCAACCCAATCGCCGCGACCGCCATCCTTGATCGGTTCCTGGAGCATTCGGAGCTGATCACGATTACGGATAAGAGCTATCGCCTGCGACAGAAGGCCGAGCGCAAACCAGAGGATCCCGAGAAGGGCAAAGCCACCGGAGGCCCCAAGAACTCTTGCAGAGAGCCCAAAGCTTGAAGTACGAAGTGCAAGGAACCAATTCTCACTGACCGGTTTTCATTCGACCCTATCCGGCTGGTTTCCAAGTGACCGGTGAGACGATGCCTACGGGCAAAATTGGTGCAAAGTCGCCATGGCGTAGCTAGTATCCCCTGCACGATACTCAGTTAGAGTTACTCGCTTAATGACCTGTTCCTAGGTGCGCGCTGGCCCCTGCCGGGTTAGCCGGGCGTAATCAGGAGTGCGTATCTACCGACCACGCACACCTGCCAGGTTATCCAGGCTTGGGCCGGCGCACCGGAAGCGGGTAATGTGTTTCCTGTAGATCGCGTTTCACCTGCTCCTTGTGAACCGAGGACAGGCCCGTAAGCCTCCACGGATGAACCAGATCGTCGGCCGAACAGGGGGCGATGTAGTCAGTGAGGATTATCGCAACCGCCAGTGTCAATGCTCTGTCAATGATATAGCGTGTGATACGCGTGCGTGGCGTACTTCTGCTCGCAGGAGAGAGCGGAACATGAAATGGGACGAGATCACGTCGGTGCCCGTCGGTAGAATCTTGGCATACTTGCGGCAACGCGGCGGCCTCCGCCGCGGCCAGCGCCTTGGCAACGTCCCGTATTACCTGATGAGCGTAATCCTCGAACACCATGATTTCGATAGCCTCGATTCTCTGATAGTGTTCTGCGAGAACCGTGACAATCTTCGGCGGTGGGTCCCGAGCGAGGGGGACCGAATTGTCTTCTCCGATCAGCTTGTTCGACGCCTGCGCGAGATGCCATCCAACCCATCCACCGGATTGGATGTGCCTGCCGAGATGGAACAGCCTCTGTCTCCGACTCCGTGCGGCTTCTGAGATTCTCGGCTCGTCCGACATAACCGCTCGCCATGTGAATACTGATGCATCTTCCGGTTGGAGGGCGAAGCCTGTTTTGCCTTCTCCCCCGCACATACAGGACCCACACCCAACTGCAGAAAGTGGATCATTGACACCTCGCAGACAGGGAAGTACACAGGTTCCGGCCGGCACGGGTCACGCTTACCTTGCCGGGAATGAGGAGTTGAACGTAGCGTACCGGGACCCGGCGTCTGCGGGCGGACCATGGAAATCTCAATACGTATATTCAACCAGGACGACATCGAATTCGCCCTCGCCCAAACCGAGCGCGAGGATTGGGATCCGACCGCGGAATTATTCGACGCGTGCCTGGCTCACGATCCGGACGGATGCTTTATTGCAGAGATCGACCGCCAGCGCGTAGGCATGGTGACCACGACCCGGCATGGTCAAAGCGCGTGGATTGGGAATCTGATCGTTCCACCCGAGTGCCGCAGGCAAGGCATCGGCCGGCGTCTGATGAGCCGGTCCATGGCACATCTATCGGACCGGGGCGTGCGAACGATACGCCTGGAGGCTGATCCCCCGGGAGTCCGACTCTACCGACGCCTGGGTTTTATTGACGAGTTCGAGTCGCTGCGATTCCAACGTCCGGGCGGGCGTATTGCAACGCAGGGGGTAACCGGACGGATCGCACCGTCCGATCTACCGGCGGTTGCAGCCTTTGATGCTCAGCATTTCGGTGATGACCGAGCACGGCTGTTGACGTTGTTGTATCAACGCTCCAGGGCAACGTATGGCTTGCAAGAGAGTGGACGGATGCGCGGCTATGCCTTTGCAGGACCGTCACGCGTGGGGATACGAATCGGCCCCTGGCTCGCTGTAGACTACCGAGCGGCAGAGACGCTGTTACAGTCGATCCTCGGTGACTGGCCCGATACAGCGCTGATCCTTGGCGTGCCCGGACCAAACCACGATGCCACCATCCTTTTGGAGTCCTATGGTTTTGAGCGCCTGCCATCGAGTTACCGGATGTTGCACGGCCGCCGAGCGGCCGCCGGTCACCACGAAAGCATCTTTGCAATTACCAACGGAGCGATGGGTTGATGCGTCCTGCAACCGGTTTACGTGCCGGTGGTTGTGAGTGTCGGAGTTTCGTCACCTGTGCAGTCTCTCACGTGTGCGTTCCGGCAGACCTGAGTGTGGAGCCTTGTCTCACGCTTCCGCGAGACCCTCGCGAATCGCGTAGCGGGCAAGTTCAACCCGATCATGGATGTCGAGTTTGGCCATCAGGCTGGTCGTATGCCGGTTGACCGTGTTCGCACTGATATGCATCGTGCGGGCGATTTCCTTTTTTGCCATTCCCCGGGCGAGGTAGCGCAACACCTCCATCTCCCGCTCGGTGAGGGTTGAGACACGGGACCTGCCCGGGTTAGCGAGTCTCGCTCCCTGGAAGTCAACCACGATTCTCGCCTGGACCTCTGGCGAGAAGTACGCGACGCCGTTGGACACCTTGCGGATCGCCTTGATAACCGAATCCTCCGGCTCGCTTTTCGTGATGTATCCCCATGCTTGCACAGCCATCGCCTGCTCGATATATCGATCGTGAAAGAAAGCGCTGAGGAAAACAATGCGCGAGTCGGGATGGCGCTCGCGAATTATCCGGGCGGCCTCGAAACAGCTTACACCCGGCATGTCGATGTCCATCAGAATGATGTCCGGTTTGAGGCGTACGGCCTCGGTAACCGCCTCATCGGCGTTCTCCACGGCGGCTACGACCACTATATCGGGTTCAGCCTCCAATCGTGCGCCAAGCAACCGACGCATCATGGCGTGGTCGTCGACGAGCAGAATGGAAATCGGGCCTGTCACGTTTACGTCTCCCAGCTGACGTTCATGTCCAATGCCTTGGATACCGCTCTTGCCAGTTCAGGCATTCCGAACGGCTTGCGGAGCAGAATCGTCTCGCTGTCCAGCTCATCAGGATCCAGGGTAATGTTTCCCGTAATCACAATCGCAGGCGTGGTTATCCCACTTTCACGAAGCTCCCGAAGACAGGCCAGGCCACTGCATCCGGGAAGGTTCACGTCCAGCATGAACAACCGGAATTCATCGCGGCGTTCCGCGTACAATTCGAGGGTCGTAGGTCCGTTCCGGGCCTGGATCACCTCGTACCCAAGAGACTCCAGGGTTGACGCAATAATACCGCGAACATACTGATTGTCCTCAGCCAGCAGTATTAGCTCACCCGTTCCTTGCGGCATGATGGTCGAAGGTGTGGTCGCGTCATCAAGCGAGACGGGTTGAATGCATGGCAGGACGAGTGTGAAGGTAGTCCCCTTACCGACCTCGGATTGGACTTCGATGCCGCCCCCGTGATCGTTGAGGACACCATGCACTATGGACAAACCCAGCCCTGTGCCTTGCCCGCGGGTCTTCGTCGTATAGAACGGTTCAAAGATCCGAGACCGGACTTCCGGCGGCATACCCACACCGGTGTCTGTGACCACCAGACGTGCGAACGATCCGTATGAATCCGAAGATTGGGGTAAACAATCATCGATGTCCGATTCGGCCGCCGGCGAGAGGGATACGCAGAGGGTTCCACCATCGGGCATGGCATCGCGGGCATTGACCGCGAGGTTCAGGATGACCTGCTGTAGCTGGGTCTGATCGCCACTTACCCAAAGAGGCGATTCGCACACGATGTTCACCTCAAGTTCAACGGCGGCCGGAAGCACACGGCGGAGCAACCGCTCCAATTCCCGGATGAGATTACATAAATCGATCGGTTTCTTCTCGGTGGGCAGCTTTCGACTGAACATTAGCAGAGCCCGCGTGAGATCCCCCGCCTGATGGGTCGCCTGTTGGATCATGTCAAGGTCTGTGTGGACCGTATCATCCTTGGCTAACTTGTTGCTCACCCGGTCGGTGTGACCTCGTATCACGGTGAGCAAATTGGAGAAATCGTGTGCCACACCGGCGGCCAGTTGTCCGACGGCTTCCATCTTCTGTGCCTGGTGGAGCTGTTCCTGCAGAGCCTCCCGGTCCTCTTCGACCCACACGCGCTCGATGATCCTACCCAGTCTTCCGACGATCGTGTTGATCAGGTCTCGTTCTTCCTTCAGGAACAGATCTTCATCATCGTCCGACCTCTTCTCCCGGTGGCACACTTCCAAAGTGCCAACCTGTTCTCCGTGCACGACGATGTCGCGGTCCAGCTTCCACGGGGTTTCCTCAAATCCGGTCGTCTCGAAAACCCGGCTCTCCAGGATGACGCGCGCGCAAGTGATCCGGGGATACCGGCACGCCGGAGGAATCAAATCGACCGTGCCCTCAATAACCTGCTCCAAGGAGACGTTCGGCTGGTCGGTGAGGCCGGCCATCTTGTAAAGGCAGTTCAGTTCCTTGACCCGTTCCCCGAGGTCGTGTGACCGTTTCCGTAACTCATCCTTGGATTCAAGGATGGACAGAAAGAAGGGGCCGATCCGCGCCACGCCCACCAACATGACCACGGATATGGCCAGGCCCACACACTCCGCAGCCAAATCCGGTGGATGAGCCGCGTCGTGCGAAAAGGAGCGATACAAGACCACGCTCCGGCGGATGGCTTGGAGGAAGACGACTGCGGTGATTAGCAGCCAAGCCAGCTCTTTGCCCGTGATCCGGAGCACCCGCAGGGCTAGAATCGCCGCCGCGTATTGAATTAACGCCGCCAGACCGACTATGAAGTCCACGACCACAGTTCGGTCACCTCTTGACTTAGCCGCTTAACGTCCTCTACCGTTCTGTGGTCGTGAAGTTTACTCGTCTGACCTGTCGGCGGTCCACCCTCCGATCCTGGTTTCTCCGCACGACAATCACCAAAGGAGCTTAATGAACGCGAGCAATCCCAGGAGGCACGTAACCACCCCAATGCTGGCGCGCATGAAAGCCTCCGGAAGTCCGCGAACTGTCAGCGTCGCTATCGGGACGGACAACAGGGCTCCCACCGTCAACGGGACCGCCAACGCCCAATAGACGCTTCCGCCCATCAAGATGTACGCCGTCAGGCCAACCAGGCAGGTCAATGCCTCTGCCAGCGACGTGATCGCCACCGCCTGCTTTGGTGCTACGCCTGACACGACCTGCCCCCCGGTAACGAGCGGGCCGTACCCGCCCCCGCTCAGCCCTTTGTTGAAAGCGGCAATCGCACCCACAACGAGCATGTGGCTTCGCCGATATGCCAACCGGCGTCGCACCGTTGCCAGAATCACCACGCCGACCGAGAGAATGATCGTGGCGATGATGGCTGTCAGCCAGAACTTCGGGATGTGCAACGCCAGCGTTACTGCCGCTACAACTCCGCATACGCTAAGCGCTCCCAGCGATAGCGCAGTCCCTTGGGCTTGTCGATCCCGCAACAGATCGATGTTGCCGTCGCGATGGTGCAGCAATCCGGCGCTGAAACCAGTGACAAACTCACTGAGGAGTACGGCCGGTACGACCTGGAGCGGTTCGAAACCGGCCAGGAGTAATAGTGGTGTGAGCGTCGTCCCATATCCCATGCCCAGGCTGGAGTCGATGTACTCGCAAAACAGGGCCGCCAGAAAGAGTAACAGAATTGTCCCCGATCCCAGGGTTGTTCCGAATCCAGGTAGCAGAGCCCAGCCAGGACAGGCGGTTTGCAGCCCCAGAGCCAACACGATTACCAGAACAACCGCCGCCAACAATCGGATCCGCCGACCGTATGTGCCGACTCCGATAGTACGACCGATTGTTTCTCCGCAGCCACACCGTTTCAGTACGCGAGGTCCTCCGGAATCCCCGTTCAACCCGGGAAGCTCGCCGCATGGCTTAACGGTGGATAGCTGTTCGGTGTTTGGCATCTGCAATTGCGTCATGGCGGTCTCTCCACCCACGCCGCCCCTTTACCCTCGACACAACAGATCGACCAGAGACGAGTTTCGGTCGCGGCAAAACCGGTTACTATGCCCAGTCCTTGCTTGGCGACGCAAGGAGGCAATATCCTGAAAGGTCGGATGGGCATTCAACATGCCAAGCCTGCTCGCCTCCGGTTTCGCGTTTTGACGCCAAGGAAGGCGGATTATTCCGACTTGCCCTCCACGATCCCGTCGTATATACTGGGTGTAGCGGACATATATGCTAGTGTAAGTATATTTGCTGGGGTCCCGTAATATGCGATGGTTCACGACACTGCTCCTGGATGTTTGGCGTGAAGCCTGCCGTCATATCGAGATTGGCGAATCCACGTCGCGTATCGCTCCACTGCTTCGTTCGCACTTGCCCGTTGACCTCGTGCTGGTCCGCCGCATCGACCTCCAACGATCCTGCATCGAGACCGTTGGCACGGGTGCTCCCGCAGCCGCGGTCCCACCAGAACATACTCGAAGTGGCTGCACGCCCACCGAGCTCGAGAATCTACTGGCCTGGTGCCGGGGCGGCGAGGTGATTCGAGTGGGCCTGGGAGACGATCCGGTGGACCATCATCTGCTTGTGCCCGAAGGCGTGGAGGGAGAGACACTCGCCGGTCCACTATGCCAAGATCAGGGCCCTGAGGGTCTCTTACTCCTTGTCGCCCATCCGCCGCAGTCGTTTAGCTCGGTGCACGAACAGGTGGCCAAGGAGCTTCTGGAACCTTTCACCGTAGCCCTCGAGAACGACCATCGGCTTCGTGAGATGAGAACCCACCAGGAGGCGGCTGAGGCGGACCGGCACTCGCTCTTGACCAAGCTGGGGCGCCAGGAGATCAGCGAAGCCATCGTAGGCGCAGAGTCCGGACTGCAGCACGTGATGGAGCGTGTTCAGCTTGTGGCCCGGTCGGATGTCCCGGTGCTGATCTTTGGTGAGACGGGTTCGGGAAAGGAAGTGATCGCCCGTGCCATCCACAACCGTTCGGAGCGGGTTTCCGGGCCGTTCCTGCGAGTGAATTGTGGTGCGATCCCACCGGAGTTGATCGATTCTGAGCTGTTTGGACATGAGCGAGGCAGCTTTACTGGTGCTGTGGGCATGCGCAAAGGATGGTTCGAGCGAGCCGATGGCGGGACGCTCTTTCTCGACGAGGTCGGTGAGTTGCCGCTTGCCGCACAGGTGCGGTTGCTGCGAGTCCTCCAGGATGGGACCTTTGAACGAGTTGGTGGACATCGCCAATTAAAGGTTGATGTTCGCATCGTTGCCGCCACCAACCAGGATCTGCAAACCATGGCAGCGAACGGACAATTCCGCAACGACCTCTGGTATCGAGTCGCGGTCTTTCCTATCCATTTGCCTCCTTTACGCGATCGGTTTGAGGACATGCCGGCGCTGGCCTCGCACTTTGCCTTGCGTGCTTCGAAGCGTTTCGGCTTGCCGATCCTGGTTCCCTCCCGCGATGACATGAATTGGCTGATAGGCTACTCCTGGCCGGGTAACATTCGTGAACTGGCGGCGGTGATTGATCGTGCCGCGATCCTGGGGAATGGCCGGTGTCTGGAAATCGCCAAGGCCCTGGGCGGCGCACCCGTTTTATCACCGCAGCAGACCATCGACACGCCGCGAGGTATCGCAGTGCACAAGCCGCAGGCGGAGTTTTCGACGCTGGACACCGTTGTTCGCGAGCACATAAAAGCAGCGTTGACCGTGACACAGGGGCGTATCGAAGGCCGTCGGGGCGTAGCCAGCCTGTTGGACATCAACCCGCATACACTACGAGCCCGCATGCGCAAACTCGGCATTGACTGGAGGAAGTTCCGTGGGGCCGTGTCAGATTGATGTGTGTATCCCAACGTGATGCGTCACCTCTCATCACATTGTCTTACCTCAAAAAGCGCGCCAATGGTGCATTTACGCCATTGCGCACCCCATGAATTGGCATGTGAATTGGAAGGGAAGTAACTCGGCTTCGCCGTGGGCTTCAGAAGCCCCCCAGATTTGCCATCTTGCCCAGGATCACAAATTCCTAGGCGCTTGAATTAAATGGTGGGGCTCTGAACTGGCGTGGATTGATAGCCGCGTCTCAATTGGCGTGAATTGACCATTGCACTCTTATAGGAGGCGGTATAGAGTACTATTAGAGTATTATTGGAGTTCAATGTGTCAACCGAGAAGTCAACCAGCGGAAGCAAGGTTACTTTGAAGATTCCGGCGAGATTATACCGGAGTCTGTCGGAAATTATCGAGGGTACCGGGTTTAGGAGTGTTACGGAGTTCGCGGTTTATGTGCTCCGTGATATTGTGGCCAGCGGCAAGCCACCGAAGGAGTCGCCGCATTCCTCTCGCAAAGAGGTCCAAAGTACGCTGGAGCGGCTTCGAGCGCTGGGGTATTTCGATTGAGAGTGCTCCCGTAGTCATCGGGTCGACAACCATGATCCGCGTTGTTCCGCCAAACGCGGATACGAAGGACGGATTGGGCGGATAGAGGTGTCCAAGCCATGTGCGTACGTCGAGTTCCGCTCGGTTTATCGTTCCTGAGTTTTGTGCTGATCCTCTTGGCAATCAGCGCTGGCAGCGCGTCTGCACAGAACGTCCTGCACGTCTATGGTTCTGAAGGACCATACCCGGCCATTAGGGAAGCGGCGGTTGCCTTTGGCACGCATCACGGTGTTGATCTGGAAGTCGTCGGCAAGCCCATCAACAAATGGCTTGACAATGCGAAAGGCGACGCGGATCTGATCTACAGCAGCGCAGAATTCATGATGATCAATCTTGTGCGTGATATGGAGGGTCGTATTGACGAGACCAGCATAACACCACTCTATTGGCGCCCGGCAGCCATTCTAGTGCGTCCTGATAACACGAAACATATCTACAGCTTTCCGGATTTGCTGAGGCCCAGCATAAAGGTCATGGTCGTAAACGGCTCCGGACAGACTGGTTTATGGGAAGACATAGCAGGTAGACAGGGAAACTTCCGAACCGTCCGGGCCCTTCGCGACAATATCGTACTTTATGCTCCGAACAGTACGGACGCTCGACGTATGTGGCTTGCGAGAAAGGACATCGATGCATGGCTGACGTGGAACATCTGGTATAAGGCTGACTCTCGTAACTCGGCGTTGATACCACTTAGCGCAGACTACGCCATCTACAGGCAATGTAGTATCGCACTGACGCGTCAGGGCGGACAGAAGCCAATGGCGGAGAAATTCGTCGAGTTTCTAACGTCACATGATGCCGCTGCAATCTTTGCCAAGTGGGGTTGGATAACAACCTCCGAAGAAGCGACTCCGGCTGCGGCGCGCACTGTCATTCGCATTGTTCATGACGTGCAAGAGGATGAGTGGGAGTTCGGGATCGGGAAGGGATTGACTCGTATTCATAAACTTGTAGCCGATTACGATTCCCTCGGAGTTCCCAAGAGCGAGGTGAACATCAGCCTGGTACTTCATGGTGGTGCCGCGTATTGGGTATTGAAGGATGGTCAGTATGGCGCGTTCGCCAAGACGGAGGGGCCTAATCCTAACAAGTCGGTCATTCATGAGCTGGCCGAGTGGGGCGTGAGCATAGAACTGTGCGGGCAGACCATGAAGCGAAACGGCTGGATACGTGCGGACATACTACCCGACGTGAAGATCGTCAGCGGGGTGTGCCCGCGTATCGTCCAACTGGAGCGTCAGGGATATCTTTACATTGGGCTATGACTTAACCCGTGCTGCAACGGGTTAGGCCATGCTCGTCAGGCCATCGTGCCGAGAATACTCAGGAGAGCTAGTCATGAATACACGTTCGGGTTGTTCGCACTCTTTGATTCTGAGCTGCCTGTTAGGCTTGGGAGCCATTGGGATTGCCGGCGCTTCCGCGCAGGAGGTTCTGCAGGTATACGGATCGGAAGGGCCTTTCCCTGCCATCCACGAGGCGGCAATTGCGTTCGGGGATAAGTACGGTATAACGGTTGAAGTGGTCTCAGGGCCAACCAGCAAGTGGCTTCAGAAAGCCAAAAACGACGCTGATGTGATCTTCAGCAGCGCCGAGTTTATGATGTCCGAGTTTATTCGCACTGGTGAGCTTGAGGTTGATCCAGTCTCGGTCACACCTCTCTATTTGCGCCCGTCAGCCATTCTCGTACGACCGGGTAATCCCAAGGGGATTCGCGACTTTCCGGATCTTCTGCGGCAGGGTGTACGTGTTATGGTGGTGTGTGGTTCCGGGCAGACCGGTCTATGGGAGGATATGGCTGCGAAGCAAGGTGACATCCGCACAATACGGGCATTTCGCAAGAACATCGTCTTCTTTGCTCCAAGCAGTGAGACTGCGATGAGGACATGGGGCGAGAGGCCTGACATCGATGTGTGGGTTACATGGAATATATGGCATATGCCGCTTCATGATCGCGCAGACCACGTCCCTGTGAGTGAGGATTACCGCATCTACCGTCAATGTAACGCCGCGCTGACCCAGCGGGGAAAGAGCAAACCGTTGGCGGCGAAATTCATTGAATTCCTTACCTCGCCGGAGGGCGCTGAGATCTTTGAATCATGGGAGTGGATGACGCCGCCACACCATGAGAATCCCCTCACGGTGCGCCGTGATATTGCGATCGTATGCTGTGTTGACAGCGACACCTGGAAGAATAAGGTGGGGTCGGGTCTGACACACGTCCGAGAACTTGTGGAGGCGTACAGGTCCATAGGAACACCGTTAAGTGAGTTGCATATTAGTGCAGTACTACACGGTGACGCTGGATACTGGGTGCTAAAGGACAAACCATACGCGGCGTTCACGAAAAAAAGCGTAGCTAATCCCAATAAGTCGATCATTCGAGAGCTGAATGAATTGGGAATCAGCGTTGAGGTGTGCGGCGAAACTATGAGCGATCACGGGTGGACACAAGTGGACCTGCTGCCCGGAGTGAAAACCATAGCGAGCGCCTATCCGCGAATAGCGGACCTGCAACTGCAGGGATATGCATACCTGAGGTTTTGATATGGCCTGTTGAGGGAAGGACATCTCGTCACTATCGTGAAGGAAGTGTCTGTTTCTCTTGACAGTATAGTCGTTACCGTCGATGACGCCATGAATATGGGACAGGTGCGATGCGAGTTGTCATTAGACGCGGGAGATGGTTCGACATTGTGAAAGCGAGTACGACTGTACAGAGGATAGTCGGCGATGGGAGACGGACGCAAGCGTAGAACAGATGGTTTGCCGGCTGGCTGAAACGGAAGACTGATGGGAAGGGACAAGGTGGGTACGTTCGGAACACAGGATGGAACTGCAGGGTGTAGGACCGCCGTGAATACGAGTAGACGACGTTTTCTGAAGAAAGTGGGATTGTTGGGTGTGTGTGCTTCAGTGTTGGATGTTGAAAGCCAGCGGGCGATCGGCTCCGGCACCGGTCAGGTATCGGACGAATCCATGGGTGTCCTTGTGGACCTTACCAAATGCAATGGGTGTCGTCAGTGTGAGGCGGCCTGCAGGGAGACGTTCGGCTATGAAGTTCCAACAAAAGAGGAGTTGCTGGACGAGTCGGTGTTCGCGGAACATCGGCGACCGGATCCGCGAAGCTACACGACAGTGAATAAGTTTCTCGGCGAAAGTGACGAGGCCGGGAGTGCGGCAGTGTACGTCAAGGTCAACTGTCTGCATTGCATCGACCCAGCGTGCGTGTCCGCATGCCTTGTTGGAGCGATGCAAAGGCAACCGAATGGAGCGGTGATCTACGATGCCTACAAGTGCATGGGTTGCCGTTATTGCATGGTGGCATGTCCGTTCCAGATGCCGACATATGAATATGGTAATGCATTCACACCACAGGTTCGGAAGTGTACATTATGCTCAGACGAGGGAAATCCCAACAAAGGGGGGACGCCGGCTTGTGTGCAAGCTTGCCCGAAACAGTGTTTGATCTACGGCAAGCGCAGCGAACTTCTTGCGCGGGCTCGTGGAAGAATCAATCGACATCCGGATATTTACATCGATCACATCTATGGTGAGCACGAAGCCGGCGGCACGTCGTGGTTGTACATATCCGGCGTGGAGTTTGAATCACTTGGTTTCTTGGAGGTGTCCCCCGAAGCACCGCCGCGCCTTGCCGAAGCCATACAGCATGGTGTCTTCAACCACTTCATACCGCCGGTTGCATGGTGTGGAGTTCTCGGTCTGGCCATGTGGCTCACCAGAGCTGAGCCGCAACAACCGGCGCTGACGGACTCTGCGGACGCTGAATCCGTCTCGATACCGGATGTGACGCTCCCGGCAAAGAAAATCCCTTAACCCAAAGGAGTGACCACGTGATCGTCCATGACGAACCCGCTGCGGTTAACCGGAACCTCATGACGCCGGGGGCGCGGGTTTTGCTGATTATAACCGCGGTAGGTGTGTGTTTTGGTGCCTACCGTTTCGTATTTGGCCTCCAGGCCAGCACGAATCTCAATCAGCAGTATCCCTGGGGCATATGGATTATTGCCGACGTATCTTTCATTGCCCTCGCGGCCAGCGGCTTTACGACGGCGGCAATTGTACATGTCTTTCATCGCCGGCATTTTCACGCCCTTGCCCGCCCGGCCCTGGTTGCCGCGATGTTAGGTTACACGTTCGCTGGTATGGTCTTGTTCGCCGACCTTGGGAAGTATTACAACATCTGGCATCCGATCTTGCCGAGCATGTGGCAGGGTAACTCGGCACTGTTTGAGGTCGGTATGTGCGTAATGTGCTATCTCACGGTGCTCTACATCGAATTCATACCTGTTTTCTGTGAGCGCTTCATCGGACACCCACAGTGGCCGAAGCTCGGTCGTATTTGCGCCATCATCAATCGTGTGATCAGCAAAACCATGTTTGTGTTCCTCATTCTTTGCGTGACTATTTCATGCCTGCACCAGTCGTCGCTTGGCCACGTAATGGTCCTCGCTCCGGCCAAACTCCACCCCTTATGGTACACGCCGATTCTCTCCTTGCTCTTTCTGCTGTCGGCAATCGTCACGGGCTTCCCCACGGTAATCTTCGTATGCATTTGCGGTTCATGGGCTCTAAAACTCAAGCCTCAAATGCACATTCTCAGCAGTATTGCCAAGTACATCCCTTTCTTCTTGAGCATATACCTGGCGTTCAAGATCGGTGACATGTTCATACGCCGCAGCTACGTTCATCTGAACGAATGGTCGGTTCAGAGCGTGAGTTTCAGCGTCGAAATGATTGTGGGCCTGATGCTTCCCTTCATCATGAGTCTTTTCTATCGCGTTCGCAACTCGCCGCGCATGCTGTGTGTCACAAGCCTCCTGGTTATGTGTGGCGTTGTTATCAATCGCACGAACGTCTACTTGATCGGCTACCAGCCGCCCTACGTAACCAAGGTATACTTCCCATCGTTTACTGAATGGGTAGTAACCATTGGCTGCGTGGCGGCGTTGTGTCTGTGTTGGCGTGCCATCGTCATATACTTCCCGGTTATCACTCAACCGAAAGAAGCGAAGACAGCATGAGTACACGTGTACTTCGGAAAGGCGTATGGAAAATGCACGCGTTGTGGGGTGTGATGCACGTATTCCGACATGGGACTGTTAACCGCGCGCTCTGGTCGGTACGTTGCTTGCCGGCGCGGGCAACTCGTATATTGCGCATCGCGGGTAAGCGGCAAAGGTGGAACATGGCGTGGTTAGTGAGCCTTGCGTGTTGTGGGTTACTGACGATCGGCGTCGGCTCGGCGACGGCTGAGGACCCCCAAGAGTCCGGCAATAAGTCCACTGCGAGCCAGGCAGGTTCAGTCCCCGAAACGGATGCCGATTACGGTTGCGATTGTTGCCACTTCTGCGACATACCAACTGTGGAGAACAGGTGTTTACTCACATGCAATCGGCGTACGGCCCGCAGGGGCGAGATATACTTGCATGACCAGCAAGGTCCAGGGGTTATCATTCTGGACGAATTGGAAGATGTCTACTTGCCCGTGCCATTCGACCACAAGGGCCATGCCCAAATGGCGGAGATGGCACGGGGTTGTATCACCTGCCACCATTACACGCCGGAGGGTCAGCAACACCCGGATTGTAAGACGTGTCACGAAGTTGCGGATGCCGAGGCGACCATTGACAAGCCCGGCCTGAGAGGCGCCTACCATCAGCAATGTCTGAATTGCCATCGGGAGTGGATCAACGAGAAGGACTGTGACCTATGTCATCGGGAGAAGGCCGGCAGAATGGCGCTCGGCGATACGGAGACATCCCCGACGGCGAAGGATATTCTGAGGCTGATGCACCCGCCTATCCCCGAGCCCGAGACGGATATATACCGCCGCAGATCCCAGCAGATCACGGAGACTCAGGTGGTCTTCCGCCATCGGGAGCACGTTCACCGGTTCGGCCTCAGATGCGTCGAATGTCACCACGAGCCAAGTTGCGCACGTTGCCACACAGGGAACAAGGAGCAAGAGCAACCTCGCACGCTCACCGAGCACCATCGGCCATGCATACAGTGTCACAGATGTGATATGGACCTGGCCGGTAGAGAGGCCGGCAGATGTGGGCGATGTCACTGGCGGGATGGCCAGCCGAAGCCGGAGCGGTTTGAACATGCCACAACCGGCTGGACACTGGGAAGGTTTCACGAGGATAAGAGTTGCCGTGTATGTCACGTCACGCTACCATTCGCCAAGTTAAGCAGTGATTGCAACAAATGTCACAGCAACTGGAGTCCGTCAGTGTTTGATCACCGCGTGACTGGGCAGATGTTGGACGAGAATCACGCCGATAATGACTGCGAATTGTGCCACATTGAGCGCAAGTTCGATCGTCCTCCAACGTGCAATGAATGTCACGATGAGGAGGACGACGGTATAGCGTTTCCCGCCACGCGACCCGGGTCGACTGCAGCGCCCAAGTGATACGACAAGTCTGGATCCCACGAGACAAAGAAGGTCTGTCTCGCTTACGAATGTACGGGAGCCGAGTATCCTGATTCCCGCTCGGTATTATGCTGTCATTCAGCGGAGCCCGATTATGAGCGTGACGGATCCAACCACCGTTCTGGAAGAGGCCTGGGGAAAGTTTGCAGAGATCGTCACGCAGAAAAGCCTACTTGACACCGAAGTCACCGTCTAGGTACCAGCATTGAGCGCCGAGGAGGCCATCGGGCACCACACCAGGCGAGACTTCCCCATTATCGTAGGGATAGAACGAGTCGTCGAGGCGACGTTCACAGTGCCACCGGATACGCTTTCACCGACTCGCAGCGGGACTTCAGTGGCACGCTGCGCGAGGCGCTGATGCTAACACTGTCGTCGAACCGCAACCTGGCGGTCTTTATTGCCGTGCTCAACGCGGCGATGCACTCACTCGGGATGCTTGAAACGAGCCTCCACTGCAGGGACGACGATCCGGAGAAAGGCGCGAAGGGAATGGCAGATTATGTCCGTGACCGGTGGGGACAGTTCAGGGTGGGCCTCATCGGATTGAATCCGGCAATCGCCGAGGCGCTGGTGATTGCTTTGGGCACGGACAATGTTCGGATCACCGATTTGAATCCAAAGAATGTCCGAGCTGCGAAGTTCGGTCTGACGATTGGGGATGGCGGAACGCAGACGGAGGAGCTGATTCGTTGGTCTTATATGGTCGTTGTGACGGGCACGACGTTGGTCAATGACACGTTTGACAATATTTGGAATTGTATCCGATGTTACGGAAGGGATTACCTGATCTACGGTGTGACGGCTGCGGGTGTGTGCGAATTGATGGGTTGGAACAGGCTGTGTCCCTACAGCCGGAGTGTATAGACGTTCGAGCTTGGACTCGATTGTCTAAGGAGACGGCAATCTTGACGTAGGCGGAGGGTCGGGCTTCGCCCGGCGATCAACTTCAGGCCTCGCCGGACCCCTGCGCATGCCCCCGCCTCACGTGGATTTGCAGGTTGTTTGCAGAGATGATAGTCTGCTGCCTCGCCTGAGCGCGGGTGAGACCACGAAGGCTGGAGCAAGCGTGACCGATTTCGTCCATGAGAATCTCCCTTGCGGCATTGAATACGGCGTAACGCCGTTGCCGCGGCGGCATGTGGTCTCGTTTCAGATTCGCGTCTTGGCGGGAGCGTGCTCCGAGGTTGCTGATAAACTGGGTCTCGCCCGGCTGGTTGCGGAAACGATCGACAAGGGTACGCAAAAGCGGACGGGACGCGAGTTGTCGGATGCATTCGATGCGATCGGCGCGTCCCACGGCGGCGCCACCGGCCGGGAGACCACAACGTTTGCCTGCACGATCCTGCCCGAGCACTTTGAGCGTGCCGTCGCGCTTCATGCGGAGTTTCTGCGCACGCCAACGTTCCCGGAGGAAACTTTCAGCGTCAACCTCCAGCTTACCAGGCAGGAGTTGGTCGCCCTGGAGGACGACGCTCATAACCTGGCTGACAAGCTGATCGGCCAAAAGGCATACGGCCCGCTATTGGGCAGGCATCCGCTGGGCGAGCCTGAGACGCTCGATCGGATCAGCCGCAACGACCTTGAAACCCACTGGCGATCGCACTTTTGCGCCGGTCGTATGATGGTAGCGGTGGCTGGCGCTGTCGATCCGGAGCGGGCCGCCGGCGTCCTGCAGGAGCAGTTTGATGGATTCGGCAGCCCGGACCGCAACGGGCGGGGGACGTTCCCCGTGGAGTTCTCCCCGGGTACGACGCATTACGAAAAGGAGCTGGAGCAGGAGCAGATCGGGATTTGCTGGCCGGCACTTGACGCAATCCATGATGACTTCCCCATCCAACAAGTCATTCTTGGGATTCTGTCGGGCGGTATGAGTGGGCGGCTGTTCACCGAGGTCCGCGAGAAGCAGGGATTGGTCTATTGGGTCAATGCATGGCAGGAGACGCCGCGGGGTGCGGGCATGATCTTCCTCGGTGCCTCGACCACCCCGGATCGCTGCGACCGGACGTATACGACGCTGCTTCGGGAGGTGGATCGGCTGGCTGAGGACATTCAACAGGACGAGCTCGATCGGGCGATTACGGGCATCGTCGCCGCTTTGGAGACGCGCGGTGACAGTACGAGGGCACGATGTGCGGAGCTGGGCAACGACCTGTTCTTCTTCGGCCGACCGCGCTTGGACGAGGAGAGAATCGCCAGGGTCCAGGCGGTGACCATCGAGGATGTCCGCCGGTATCTTTCGACGTACTCGCGTGACCGGTTATGCGTGGTGACGCTGGGTCCCAGGGCGTTGGAGAATGCGGCAGTGGGCGATGGTCGCACCGGCAAGGGCAAGGGAACGTGAGCGTGACGGTCGAATAGATATCGGCTGATCCGGTCAGCGACCGGGCTTTGTCGGTCGGGTATAAGACGGCGGAAGCCCGTTGTCGCCTGCAATCTGGGGTAAGCGCCCAAGGGAGTGAGACGCCAAGAGTGACTGATGATCCATATACGCTGCATACTCTGGACAACGGCCTGCGAGTTGTGATTGAGCGGATGCCGGGCGTGCGCAGCGCGGCCGCCGGCTTTTTCGCCCGGACCGGTGCTCGGGACGAAACCTCTCCGATCGCGGGGGTTTCACACTTCCTCGAACACATGATGTTCAAGGGTACAGCCAAGCGCACCTGGCGGGACGTCACGATTGACTTCGACCGGATGGGCAGTGCCTACAACGCCTACACCAGCGAGGATCGGACCGTCTACTACGGATGGGTACGCAAGGAAGACATCGGTAAGCAGATCGAGCTGCTGGCCGACATGATGCGCTCGACCCTACCGGCCTCGGAGTTCGATACCGAAAAGAAGGTCGTCCTTGAAGAGATCGCCATGGCCAAGGATCACCTCGACCACTTGGCGGTTGACTTTCTGCAGGAGAAGCTGTTCGCCGGTCATCCGTTGGCGTGGCCTGTGTTGGGTTATGAGAACACGGTTGGACCGTTGACGCGCGATCAGTTGTGGGAGTACTTCCAGCGGCGATACGCGCCGGACCACATGATGCTGATCGTCGCCGGTTGCGTCGACCCACAGGAGATCATCGCCCTGACTCAGGAGTATTGCGGCCATTGGAAGCCGTCGGGACCGGTCGCCGAGCGAACGTCGCCCGCCGTTCACAGCGGCGTTGACGTGCTGACGGTTGATCGCTTCAAGCAGCAGTTCGTCGCGCTGACGTTCCCTTCGATCAGCGCGCGTGACGAGCGATTGGAAACAGCCGCAGCCGCCGCGAAGATTCTCGGCGGGGAGAACTCGCGGTTTTTCTGGAACATTGTGCAGAGAGGTTTGGCGCCGCGGGCAAGTGTCTATTATCTGGACTATACCGACTGCGGCTTGATGATGCTGTATGGGATGTGTCAGCCCGAAAACGCCGAGAAGCTGGTGGAGGCGATGCGGGCCGAGGCGAATCGCGTTTGCACTCAGCGGATTGAGGAGCATGAGGTCCAGCGGGTCAAGAACAAACGGCGGACCTCGCTCGCGGTTGAAAGTGAAGCACCGTATTATCGGCTCATCCAGTTGGTCGATGACATGGAGTACCGTGGTGCGCCCCGCACGGTCGAGCGGATGTTGGCGGAGGTGGACGCGGTCACCATCGATGGAATCTATGATTACTTTCGGGAGTATCCGGTGAACGCCGACGGTCACTTGGCGAGCGTCGGTCCAAGGCGATGGCCGGAAGTTGATTGAGTGAACCGACCATCCAGGATTCTCCTGAGGGGAGAAATTCGTTATACGCACGTTGCCACCGCTTGATCGGTCATGACAACCACACCGCAGCTTGAAATCAAGGTCATCTACAGTGCCTCGAAACGTCGCCGTCGAGGTCGTTGGACGCCTCGCAGCTCCGCATCGATGCGATCCTCACGCCTGGTGTTGCTGGGTTTGCTGAATCTGATCGCCGCGGGCGCGGTGTACTACGGAGCATGGTGGCGCGTGGATAAGGACTATCTCTATCTTAAGCTCATCATGACCACACCATTGGTGGGCGTTGATGCCAACACATCCACAAGTTTTCTGGTGCCGAAGCGGCAGGACGCCGATCAACCTCAACCGCCGCCGGTTCGGCAGCAGACTGAGACACAAGAGCCGAGATTCCATGGGGTGACCGCCCAGACGTTGATACCCGTTACGGCTTACTCATGGCTCGCGCTGGCCACGATCGCCTCTTGCGCACTGGCCTCAGCAGCCGGGGCTGCGCTCGGCAGCGCGCTTGGCTCCAGCGGGCGCCTGATTGCTCTTGTCCTGGCGCTCGCCGCGCTGGCAGGCCTGGGCTGGGTCGGGTTTGGCGTATGGACCGAGTACGGGATGACGTTTCCGCCGAATCACTTCAGAGCAGGTATGGGCGGTGTTATACTGTTTTTTGTACTCTTGGGCATGGCGACTGCCCGCGGGGCAAGGGGGTGGACCCGTTTTGCCGCCGTCGCGTTGATCCTGTCCGCCCTCGGCAGCGTCGCGGGACTGTACCTCGGCACATTATGCGGTGCCATCAAGACAACCGAGTTTATTGTCCCGTTCCTTCCGTTCTTGGCGATTGTCTTCGTGATCCACTCGCTGTGGGGCTGGATCCTGCTTCCGATGGCGTCACGAATCAGGCACTGAAGCGCCCTGTGCACGCGCCCGGGATGATCATTCGACCGGTCGTTGTTTTTGCCCGCTGAATCGAGCTTTATCCTGTCGATGAGCACCGCTGGCCAATCGGATTGTCACGAACTGAACACGTGCCCGAACAAGCGTCGAGCGTCTGTTGAACAAGTCTGTTGGACAGGCGCTCCCGCCCGTCACGCTTGCCGGAATTCCTGCCCATTTTAGGATGCGCCCGAAGCGGCTGGATTGACAACGAGGCCGTTTACATGAAGTGAACTAGCAGCTATAATTGTAGGGTTCATGTTTGGAGGGTGCAAAACGTCCCGGCCGTTGCGCCGCGGCTGCTTTGTAGCGAAGGATTCGTACCGGACGAATTGAGAGAGGATCGAGATAGCAAGCACACCGATGCAGCAACACCCGGACCTACCGCAAACATTCGCTGATCTTGGCATTGAAGTTCGATTCCTCAAGGCTTTGCGCAAGATGCGGTTCGAGCAGCCGACCGACATCCAGCGCGGAATGATCCCGCACGCGCTTGCGGGGCGCGATCTTCTGGGCCAGGCCCGCACCGGTACGGGCAAGACAGCCGCCTTTGGAGTTCCGATCCTTCAGAAACTGGACCCCGCCAACAGGCTCCAGGCCATCTGTCTGGCCCCGACGCGGGAACTCGCAATCCAGATCACCGGTGAGCTCAGGCGACTCGCGGAATTCGCCGACCTGCGCGTGGTGGCTGTTTATGGCGGGCAGAAGATTGCAACCCAGCTTCACCAGTTGGGGCGTAAGCCTCACTTTGTCGTGGGTACGCCGGGCCGGGTGTTGGATTTCATGCGTCGCGGGGCGCTGGACATCAGCAACGTGCGGTTCGTCGTTCTTGACGAGGTTGACCGGATGCTCGACATCGGCTTTAGGGATGACATCAAAGCCATCCTGGGGCATGTTACCGGTGAGCATCAGACGATCTTCGTCTCCGCAACGATCGACGATGAGATCAAACGGCTCGCCCGGCGCCATACGAAAAAACCCATGGACATCGACGTGTCACAGGACAAAATGACCGTCGAGGAGGTGGATCAGTCCTACGTCTCGGTCGAGAGCTGGAACAAGTTTCAGCTTATTCGACTCATGTTGAGGCAGGAAGATCCGCCGGTTACGATCGTCTTCTGCAACACGAAGGCGGCCGCCCGCAAGCTTGCGAGAAGGCTTCACGACTCAGGCGTGGACGCGAAGGAAATCCACGGCGACCTGATCCAGCGAAAACGCGACCGTGTGATGGACCTGTTTCGCAAACATCAGATCAAGGTGCTCGTCGCCACCGACCTTGCCGCCAGGGGGATCGACGTAAGCCGTATCTCCCACATCATCAACTACGACATCCCGTTGGATCCGGAGGCTTATGTTCACCGGATCGGGCGCACGGCCCGCATGGGTGCCAGGGGCGTAGCCATCACGTTGGTCACCAGCGAACAGGGTAAGGAACTCACGAACATAGAGAAGCTGATCAATCTGGAGATCACGCGGCGCAAGGTAGACGGTTTTGTGCCCACGCCGCCGCCGAGGGAGAAGGCGCCGGAGCCGCCCCGGCCCGCACCGCTCTCCCGTATGAAGGCCTCGGTGTACGGCACGAGCGACGCGCAGCCGGACAAGCTTCCACCCAAAACGCTCGGCAGTCGGTTTCGACCGGCGCGCCGCCGCCGACCCTAGCGGGTGATCCCAGCGATATGCCACAGGTGCCGGGGCTGCCCGGGTCGGGAGATGAAATCCGGGTCCGCCGCACCGAAGCCCCGAACCTGCGGTCCCAAGTGGCCGATGCGTGATGAGCGACGCCGGCGACAATACCAACGACAAGCTGCCGACCAGCGACGCGGACGACGACGCTGCTCCCGAGATGCAGGTCCATCAACACTACATCAACAAGCGCCTCCCTGGGCGCCGACTCGATAAATACCTCCACGGCCGCTACCCGCGCATCTCACGGACGGTCTTGCAACGCTATATCAAACAGGGATTGGTAACGGTCAACGGCCTGCCAACCAAGGCGAGTTACGAGCCGGCGGTCGGAGATATGGTGGGGATCACTCTGCCGCCGCCCCCACCCAGCGAAGTCGTCCCCGAGGATATCCCGCTCGACATTCTTTACGAAGATGAGTGGCTACTTGCCATCAATAAACCTGCGGGGATGGTTTGCCACCCGGCCTGGGCGGAGCAGACCGGAACCGTGGCCAATGCCGTCGCCTTCCACGCGGAGAGGTTAAGCCGCGGCAGCGATCCGTATCGCCCCGGGATCATGCATCGACTCGACAAGAACACGACGGGCGTCATGCTGATCGCCAAATGCGATGAAGCGCACTGGCGCATCGCACTTCAGTTTGAGCGGCGGACGGTGCGCAAGGAGTATTTCGCCGTCTGCGAGGGCGAGATCTCTCTCGATGCGGACGTCATCAACAAGCCGCTCGCACCACACCCCTCCACAACACAACGCATGATCCTCCCAAGCGCGAACCCGCCGCGTCAGGCCATGTTCAAAGAGGCCGTTACCGAATATCGAGTGCACAAACGCTATCGCGGGTACACCGCGGTTGAGCTGTTTCCCAAGACGGGTCGAACGCACCAGTTGCGCGTTCACATGTCATCCATCGGTCACCCGATGGTCGGGGATAAGCTGTACGGTGGGCGGGCGATCAGCGAGGGGGAACTTGCCGGAAGCGGAGCGACCGAATCCATCATCGAGCACCAGGCCCTTCACGCCCGGCGGATCAGGCTCATGCACCCCATTCTCGAAAAGCCGTTGGAGGTAGAGGCCTCGTTGCCCCCAACCATTCATAGCCTTTGTGAGCTGCTCGAGAGGTACCGAAAGCAGTAGCGGCGGCGCGCTTTACGACACGCGGTGGTGTATTGCGGCATCGATTGTAACGGGCTCATCCAACTCAACGGCCTCAGCGGGGCGGCCTCCGTGCCGTCTCGTCGACACGTTTGTCAGTCGATCGAGGTATCTGGCAAGCTCATCGCTGGAGAACCCGGCGAGGAAGTCCGGGCATGCGGAGGGATTCAGCCACCTGATCGCGTTGATGGTGTCACTCTTTGGCATCATGGTAGATTGCTCCACTGCGTTTCGGGCGCAACACCGCGCACGACCTCCTATCGGTGCCTCGGTCAATCGCACTGAAGGCAATCTGCGGTCGATTAGCGTCACATGAGTGACAGTCTGTGCGCAGGGTTTGCGCCGGTTCCGCGCGAGAATTGCCGACGCGGATTCCCGTCCCCGCATCCCTCCGTTCGCGCGCCTGTGTGCGCCGCTCGACACCGGCCGATTCTGCGCGGTCACGCGGCAAAAAGATTTCTCGCGCCGCCCCAGTTTTTTTCAACCATCCGACGATCTGAGATCTGATGCGGTTGACCGAAGCGGGTAACCCGCTATACCATGTCCGCCGATGGCGATTCGTTTTCAATGCGGCTCTTGCTCCCAACCGATTGAGGTGGACGATGAATGGGCCTCCAAGACGGTTGCCTGCCCCTATTGCCGCAAGACGATCACCGCCCCGGCTGAATCGACGATCGGCGACGTAAGCCGGATCCCGATAGCCTTACCCGTGGCACCGGGTCAGACGACATACGCCCAGATGGAACCCGTGCAGGCGCCGCCTGTTCCATATCCTGATGCTTCGTTGGCTTATCACCCCAATCGGATCGCGCTGGTGGCCCTTGCGCTGGCTTGCGGCGAGGTTGTACTGCTCATTACCATGCAGTGGGTCATGGCGTCGAACCGGTTGGAGGCGGAGGAGCTGATGAAACCGATGATGTCAGCGACCAGCCTGAGCCAGATGTTCGAAGCTCAAAGCGAGTTCTTCAAATCCCACGGCGGCGTGCCGCGCTGGCTGGTCTCGATTTGGGTGTTGGACCTGAGTGCGGGGCTCAACTGGATTGCTCTGGTAACGTGTGGGATTATCGGCGTGCGCAGACCCCAACACCGAGCGTCCGCGATTGTCGCCCTGATAATCGCCGGGCTCGTTCCGATATTCTTCTGCTGCGGCGGATTGTTGCTGGGCGGCGGGTCTTAGAGCAATTACTGTTTTTGTATAGCGAGCTGCGGGCTTGCCCGCCCGTGTCTTGCCGAAGGACGGCACTGGCAGTGAACAGCCAGTGCCACCCGCCCCAAGCAACAAGCTCGGGGGCAAAGGTAATCCGTCGATTGTGCTCCAGGCTCGGATTATGGGTGCGCCGTCCACGTGCGGATGCACCGTGCGCGTGCAAGTGCGCCATACAAACACGCAATGCGCAGGCACTTACGAATACTCGTCGCCATACTTGCCGCTTACACTTTCGACAAGTTTCTTAATCCCGGTCGCGTCCTCTTTCCTGCATACAAGCGTGGCGTCGGGAGAGTGGATGATGACCAGATCCTCCAAGCCGATCGTGGCAATCAGGTGCTCTTCCTCTGAGACCACGATATTTCCACGTGAACCATGGTGGATTACGCGGCTGCACGATGACACATTCCCATCGTCGTCAGCGTTGATGACCGACTCGATCGCCGGCCACGAACCCACATCCACCCAGTCACAGTCCATCTCAACGACTAGCACCGGATCAGCCCGTTCCATGACCGCGAAGTCGATGCTGATCTTCGTCAGATTGTGGTACAGGCGTTCCAGCCTCGACCGCCGCTCCTCCGTGTCCCACGCGTCAACAATCTGACGGATGGACTCATAGGATTGCGACAGGTGTTCTTTGAGTTTACCGAGGATGGTTGTCGCCCGCCATGTGAACATCCCACTGTTCCAATAGTACTCCCCACTCGAACAGTATTCCTTCGCCGACTCGAGATCGGGCTTTTCCTTGAACTTCCTGACCCTAAAAACACCCTCGCTTATCTGATCCCCGCGCCAGACATAACCATAGTTGGTGTCAGGGCGCGCCGGTGTGATACCCATCGTGACCAGGGCCTCGGGGTATCGCTCAGCGGTCTCGAAAGCTCGCTCAACGGCGGCGCAAAAGCGATTGACCGGTGTGATGATGTGGTCCGCGGTGAAGATGCCGATCACCGCCTCGGGATCGCGTTTCGCAACTACCGCGGATGCTAGACCGACGGCAGCGGCGGTATCGCGCCCGACCGGTTCGCCAATGAGATTGGCTTCGGGAAGTTCGGGCAGTTCGTCCGAGACAATCGGCAAGTGCGCGTCGTTCGTGATGACGTGAATCCGTTCGGGCTTGAGCATGGCCGCCACACGCTCGTACGACTGCCGTAGCAGGCTTTTGCCGCTGAACAGCCGCAAGGTCTGCTTGGGACGGCTCCGGCGACTGAGCGGCCAAAGCCGCACACCCGCTCCACCGGCCATGATAACCGCATGTCGCATCGTCAGACTCCTACAGAACTGCCGACATCACCCACATCGTCGAAATCAACTCGTTCAAGCTGGGCAAACTCCAACACCCACGACTGATCCGATCCGTCACGAAATATCACATTTACATGTGTGCGTTTCGCGCCTCGGTGAATCGACATGATCTGCCCGAGGCCGCGGATCGGGTGGCGCACAAGCGTTCCGATCTCCCATTGATCGATATCCTCCGGCAACCAGCCGCCCTTGCCGGCGGATTGATGCGGTGCCGAGGAGATCCCAACCTGCCCCCATTCTATCTCGTCTTGCGGCAGTTCGTCGAGGAACGGACTGCGAACCGTCCGCTCGGACACACCCCGCTGCATCCGAAACCGTGCATGGGAAAGTGTCAGACGCTCCTTCGCCCGCGTCATCCCAACGAAAAGCAGCCGGCGCTCTTCCTCTTCATTATTGGCATCCTCTTCGCGCCGTCGGAAGGGGAGTAGCCCATCCTCAAGTCCGATGACGTACACGACGGCAAACTCGAGACCCTTGGCGGCATGAAGCGTCATCAGCGTGACGGTGCCGGCCGTTTCGCGAACCGAATCCACGTCGCTCACCAGAGCCGTATGCTCGAGCCAGTCAAGCAGCGTTGCCTCCGGATGGTCGGTCTGGTATTCAGCCGCGGCCGTGACGAGTTCATCGATATTCCGGGCCGGCACCTCGTCGGTGTGAGCAACTTCACTGTAGTGGGCGCGCAAGCCCGAGTGGCTGATTACATGATTCAATGCATCCGCCACGGGACGCTCCAGTACCGATCTGAGGCCGTCCAGAAGCGCGGTGAAATCGTGAACCCGACCGGCCGATCGACCCAGGTTCGAGAGGTCGCCCTTCCCCATGATCGAATCGTGGAGAGATTCTCCGGCAGCGTGCGCCCGTTCAAACAGCCGTCGGATCGTTGTTGCCCCGATCCCTCGCGGGGGAGTGTTGATGATCCGCAGCAGCGAGACCTCATCGGCCGGGTTGACCAATACGCGGAGGTAAGCCAGCACGTCCTTGATCTCTTTGCGGCTGTAGAACTCGACGCCACGAGCGATCTGGTAAGCGACACCCTCTTTCAAAAGCGCCTCTTCGATCACGCGGCTGAGCGAGTTTATGCGGTAGAAAATGGCGATCTCGCTACGACTGACGCCGCTGTGCGATTGCCATCTGATGTCTTGAGCGATCATTTCCGCCTCGGCTATGGCGGTTTCGCACTCGAACGCCCGAACGGAGATACCTTCGTCGTTTTCCGTCCACAACGTCTTTACTTTCCGATTCACATTGGAGGCGATGAGCCGGTCAGCCGCCGCCAGGATGCGCTGCGTGGATCGATAGTTCTGCTCCAGACGGACAACCTTCGCATTCGGGTAATCATGCTCGAATCTGAGGATGTTCTCGATATTCGCCCCGCGCCAGCCGTAGATCGACTGGTCCGGGTCGCCGGTCGCGCAGATGTTCTGGCGTTTTTTCGCGAGCGACCGAGCGATCTTGTACTGCGCGGCGTTGGTGTCCTGATATTCGTCGATCAACACATAACGGTAGCGATCTTCGAGCTTATCGCGCAGCTCTTCGTCCTGCTCAAGCAGTATCGCCATACGCACGAGCAGATCGTCGAAGTCGAGGCCGCCCATCTGCGCGAGCAAACCTTCGTACTGCGCGTAGATGCGGGCGATGGATTCCTCGCGCCAGCTCGGAGCCCGATCCGCGTACTCATCGGGTGGCAGCATATCGTTTTTTGCGAGGCTGATGTCACGTTCGACGCTCGCCGGCCTCCAGTTGTCGGTCGACAGGTCACACGCTTCAACAGCCTGTTTGATGAGCTTGCGGCGGTCGTCACGATCGAAGATCGTGAAGTTGCGCGGTACGCCGGCCCGGTCGTGATGCCAGCGAAGCAACCTCGCGCACAGTGCATGGAACGTGCACACCATCATGCCCTCAGCCATGCCAAGGGCCTCGATCCGCTCTTGCATCTCTTTGGCGGCCTTGTTCGTGAACGTGATCGCCAGGATGTCCGAGGGATGGGCCACCGTACGGGCCAGGTGAGCCGCCCGACGCGTGACGACACGGGTCTTGCCGCTGCCCGGTCCCGCGATGATCAGCAGCGGCCCGTCGGTGTGGACGACTGCTGTTCGCTGTGGTTCGCTTAGGCCCGCAAGAAGGTCCTTCTCATTGATCGTTGCTTCCGCACGGCTTTGCATCGCCACCTGTATAACTGCCGTTTAGCACTGCGTCCACCGGGCGAGCGTACCGATGGGTGAACGCTCGGTGATCACTGGCACAATGCTCACGAGCAACGCTCTTCTGATCCGAGCCCCGAGCGCGAGCGAAGGGTCGTTTTGCAAATCCTCCAGGTTCGCGGTAGCTTGCGCGTATGTCCGCAGTGGGTCACGGTATCGATCTGGTCGAATGTGGCCGCATCGCGAAGATGATCGAGAAGCATGGCGAGCGGTTCATTAATCGCATCCTGACGCCGGCTGAGCGGCAGCTTGCGAATCGGTTCCGCAATCCCATTCAGTTCATCGCCGGCCGATGGGCGTCGAAGGAGGCCATCCTCAAAATGATCGGCACCGGCTGGCGAGGCAAGATCGCCTGGAGCGACATGGAAATCCTGCCGGACGAGCTGGGGCGACCCCACGTCACGTTAACCGGAGAAACCGCTCGCATCGCCGCTGAAAAGGGCATCACCCGAGTGCTGCTGTCCATCACGCACACCAAGGATCACGCCGCTGCCTCGGCGATTGGGATTAGTGAGTAAACCGTGACACAAAGGTGCCTTCACCATCTCCGCGTTGCCGATTGTCGGCATACGATATCTCGGCGTGTGCCCGGAATGCGGATCGTCGATCAAGTCGAAGGGCGCATCTTGATGCACCGGACCTCCGCGCGCCACCGCACGTGCTCGATCACGGTGGTACGTTGCCAAAGACACAACAAAACGTGTATTGAAACGCACCCTGTGCGACAGACTATGGCTCTTGTTCGAGGGCGAATTCCTCGGGATGGGCGCGTTCGTAGGCCTCTTCGGCGACGCGTTTCGCCTGCCGGTCGGCCCGCCTCTTGAGGGTCCGTCGGACAAGAAAGTTAACGACCAGACAGGCAATCATCCCACCGATGGCGAGGTGATAAACGATCGTGGCCACGACGGCTGTGGCGACAAGTGCGATCAGCGCCGACAGAACCCAGCTTGTGACAACCCAGATCGCCCGGCCGAGCTTCAGCTCCGCGTCGCCGCGCTGGAAAATCCGGTCGGCCATTCCGGTTGCGACTACGGCGGCGAAGGCGACATACGTTGTCGAGACAGGCAGTGCCAGGCTACTTGCCATGGCGATGACACTGGCGGAGACCGACATGATCACGCAGGCGCGCAATGTGTCGTAGTGCATTGTCTTGCCGGCCGGGGTGACCTCGGCGCGGGGAGCGAGCGCCGGCGCACGCTTGCGAAACCTGAGCATCCGGGTCGCCAGCCCGACGCACCAGCGCGGGGCCCACAGGGCAACGTGGTCTCCCATGCTCCCCGTGGATACTGCCGCCTTAGTGACACGCTCAGCGTTCTGCGAGCCCATCCCCGCGACCAGGAGAACCCCACAGACCAGTAGCATCCACGCGGGGATTGGAACTTTGGTTCCAATCTCCACATCCTGTTCCCGTAGAAGTTGGAGGGCGGACAGGCCCGGCGAGGCGCAGTTGGCCAGGTCGTTCTGTCCGAACGCAAACGCCATGGCCATCATGCCGAGAACACATAGGACGGGGAATAGAAGCTTCGCGGCACGCCTGCGGTAAATGACCAAAAGTGCGTGGATCACGATGGCGAAGACGCCCCACAGAATCAGGAGGAACAGAACGCCGCCACTGAATATCTCAATGGAATCGTCAACTCGATCAAGCCAGAGGTGGATTTGCTCGACCCACGAAATATTCTTCATGCCCTTAAGCAAGAGGAAGTAACAGAGCCCCGCCGCCAATCCGCCGCCAACCCAACCGCCGTGCAGCAGCAAGGTAGGCAGGTGGGTAGCCCGGTCTCGAATGGCGCCACGTACCGCACGCTGGATCAAAAACGCTGCGAACCCCGTAAGGACGATCGAGCAAACAATCCCGGCCATCACGGTGCCAGCCTTGCCCCAATTGACCGTCGATGCCTGGATCGCCAACGCGGCGCCGAGAAGCTCGAACACCAGACAGGCCGTCGTGCTGACCGGCATCCCAAACGCTGAGTAGCTGTAGAGCAGTACGGTGTCGACGATGTAGACCGAAATGTAGATTGTCAGCGCGGCCTCGAGTGTTCCAACCCCGGTCGGGTCAAAAATACCCTTCCGAGCGGTGTCGATGACATCGGAGCTGAGCATCGCGCCAAGCACGACGGCAATCCCGGCCACAAGAATCGCCGTCCGCCGGGAAAGGACCCGTGCGCCGAAGACTGCATTTATCAAGTTGGTGGCGTCGTTCCGCCCGACCTCGATCGTGTCCCACGCCAACATGCCGATGGCCAGGATCAGGCAGGCAAGCTGAAAGCCACTGAGCGCACCAAGTTCGATCATGGCTATGACAGTACGTCGACGCTTCTGGGGAAGCGCAACTGCTCAAGGCCGGATAAGCCGCGTGAGCCGACTCGATTCGGAGAAGCCTCACGCGGCGGAGAATACATTGGGCTCGTCATGGGAGAGTTCAACTATGACGACGGTGGACGAACTGGCGAGAACACCGCCGTTATGTGGACAACATCCGCCGCAGGCGGTCGCCGGTTTTCTCCGCGAAGTTGGCGAGCTGGCCCAGTTCACCGAAAACACGAAACCAAAGCAGGATGTCCGTCGCCTTCATCTCATCTTCGAGGGCGAACAGGTTCTGCGAAAGGGTGTACTGCAGGCGGTCGGCCTCCCACTCCGCTTTTTCGACGTCCGCGATCATCGAGAGCGCACGTTCCGCTTCTTCCCCTACCATATCGCCATCAACCAACGTCGGCAGGTAATCCGCAATGTCACGCGTCTGCTGACAAACGCTCTCGACCTTGTCAACGTATTCGAACGTCGGATCGACAAGCGGTTCTGGCAGCTCCAGATTCTTGATCGTGAGCAGGACAGCCAGATCCTCGACCGAATCCGCCATATCGTCCTGAAGCTTCACGTACCCGAGCAGGTCACCGCGGTACACCGGCAGAAAGAACCGCTTCGGTATCGTGCGGCGTATGTCGTCCTTGATGATGTCCGCCTCATGCTCGACCTTGAATATCTTCTTGGCCAGTTCCTGCAGATCGTCGTACCGCTGATCGCGGACGGCCTCAAACATAGGCCTGACCAACGCGACGCATTCCATCACCCTCTTCATGTGATATCGCAACGGCTCAAACGGCGATTCGCGAAACAGATCCTTAATCCGTGGCACGTCTTGTCTCCTTACCGTGACTCTAGTGCACATCGTCTCAATGCACACGCGCACTATGGCAGCAGATTGGCCGTAACGCAACCTTGCCCGTAAAACCCTTCATCAATCCCCATGTGCATAGGAGCGAGAAGCACGGGACCAGCCGGCTCGGCACCCCCCGGCATGACGGCGCGGGTCTGTCGGGCCGGAGGTGCCGGTTGCCATCCAGGTTTGGCTACTTGACGAGCGGAGAGTCACAGTCGCTGGGCCATGGATCCCTTCGATCGTTGGACCGAGCGTGCGGGTTGGCCTGCTGGACCGAGAATTCATTTTCGGTCCACTTGGCAATGGACGGAATGGTGCGAGAAAGGATTCTCGCACAAGGGATCAAGAAACGTGTACCTAACTTAATCTGGCGATGCGTTTGGCCATGCCAATCACCACCCGTGTTTTGCCGAAGGAGAACACTGGCAGCACGCTGCCGGTTTCACCAAGCGCGCGATCCGCCGTCTATTCACTTGCGCCGCGTGGACGCCGACGCTACGGACATGGATCGACCGGGCCGGGCCCCTCGAATGGATATGACCATCCACGGAATGCATCGAGAACGAATGAGACGTCCGAGATGTTGATTTTCAGGTCCAGAACGTTCGGCTCGATGTCGCACCGTGCTTTGACGGGTGCTCCCTGTTCGTTCTTGAACTTGTCAAGCACCGCGGTGACATCGGTTGTTACCCCGATCGTACCATCCGGTGGGCCACACGGTGTCGTCGTGCAGTCCTCCACGATGTCCCCCCATAAACACGTACTCGCTTGCAGAGATGTGGAGTAATGGCTCTCGGCTTGCAAGTCGCAGGTTTCGCGGATCGCCTGAAGCTCGTACACCGCCTCTGGAACAATACCCTCGCCGCGCACCTGGACCGTTCCAAGCATGCTCCAATCCGCGAAGTGGGGTTCACACTGTATCATTGCGGTCCAGAAAGTTGGCCAGCCCGGCACTTCCGATGGAATGATGTAGCCCGAGTTCTCTGTGACCTCCCGCGGTTTACCGACCCACATGGTCCGCCCGTTGGCGACATCATGCGGTGGCGGCAGATCCATGAACGTCACCCGAATGGCTGTCCGATCACCGGGATTGCCTCGCACAAACGCGAAAAACCGGTTCTTGGGTATCGCGTTGGGCTCGGGCTGCGGAGGATCAATCGAGAAACACGCCTCGCAGGGAACCGGACAGGGGTAAGGAGCCCCCATGTATGCCTGCTCCACAGCCGCAACGTCATCCGTGTCGATCACGCCGTCCGGCAGGCACGGGGAAACGTCGAGGTTCTCCAACGTCACGCCATCCGGGAAGATGTCCTGCGAGCCGTCATACACCAATGTTACATCATCGATTTGCGCGGCGCCGTCGTTGTTAACGTCGCCCCAAATCCATGTCGTCGCTCGCGCCGCGCTCGATAGAAAGCCGGAACCTTCGAACCGGCAGTCCGTGTGGACTTCGTACTTCGTGCTCGGAACGATCTCCATACCGAAAACATGAACCGTGCCCCATTGGGCCGGTGTCTGGTATACCGGATCGACATCCAAGGAGCCGTCGGCCTGCACGTACCTCGATACGCAGGAGACGTTCGGATCATCCCGATCCGCCGCGACGAGTAGCGTGACCGGATCCTCCCCAGCAGTCGGTGTTACGGCCAAGTAGCGACATCCTTCAGCCACGACCATCGGTGCGTCGCACCCGCCGCAGTTATCGGCGACGTCATCACAGGAATCAGGATCGGGGCATGGGTTACCCGGACTGACACAACCGACGCCCGGCTCGCAGGTCTCCACACCGTTGCAGAACAGACCGTCATCACAGTCCGGCGTGGTTCCCGCTACGCATACGCTGTCAATACAGGTCTCCACACCGGTACAGAATTCGCCGTCGTCGCAGTCTTCGTCGCCGAAACACTCGATGATGTCGACGGTTGCCGGGGGCCCCAGCGTCCCAGTGATGTCCAGTCCAAGCGTTTCCGCATCAAGCACCACCGTCTCGGTCGATTGGCCGCACGCTGCAATAACATCCACCTCAGCCATGCCCGCAGATAGAGCCCGGAACTGCAGCGTGGTAACCCAAAGGCCTTCGGTGGTCGCAATTGCCGGCGGATTCGGCGCCGTCATCATCAAAGCTTGATATAGAGCGTTTCCGTCAAGGAACGTGTTGTTGAGCCCATCAAGCTGCGAGTCATCCGGGAACCCTGAGACCAGCCAGTTATACGGACCGTTGTCTACGTTGCCCAACAGCTCGATACGCGACGAATCCCACACGACGATCGCGCTTAGCGCGCTGATCGGCTGATTGGTTGCGGTTTCCGAAACCGCGTACAGATCGATCTCGACAATCTCGCCAGCGACAACGGACCCTTGCTGCTGAGGTCCGAGTCCAAGGTTGACGGCCTTGCATTTGTCGGCGGACTCATCGCAAACCTGGTCCGGACACCGCAGTCCCGTACCGACGCACAGGCCCGTTGCACACATATCGGTCACCGTACAGAAAAGGCCGTCGTCGCACAGAGTCCCGTTCGCTGCGTGATTGGGTTGGCACGTCCCGGTACCGTCACATGTGTCGGGGCTCGTACAATCGGTGTCCGTGGCATTGCCACAGGCCGTCCCCTCGGGATACAGGTTGTCCTGACAGGTGCCGAAACCGTCGCACGTGTCCGCAGCGTCGCACTCCGTGACGCCCGTATCACCGCATGCCGCTCCGAGGAGCCTGGAGGACCAGTTCTCCGGATCGCCTGCCGAATCACATGCCTCACAATCGTTGGCGGGATTGATTGAAGTGTCCGCATGGCACGCACCGGCGATCAGGCAGTAGCCGGCTTCAAGATCGTGATCGCATTGGTCGGTGGTCTCGTTGCAGGTATCAGTCGTACAAATAAGGTCGTCGTCGCAATCCGGTATCGAACCCTCCACGATCACGATCTGGCCGCCGTAGCAGATTTCCTCGCCATTACAGAACAGTCCATCATCCGGGTTGTTCGCATCGTTGGGGATGTGTGCGCACAGGTTGTTAACATCGCAAGTGTCATCCGTGCATGGGTTTCCGTCATCGCATTGAGGATCCGTCTCGCACTGCACCGTCACGTCGACCGGTCCCCCGAGGCTGCCGGTGATATCCAACACGCCCGAATCGAGCGGGTGCCGATCCAACACCAGAGTACAGGTCGTATCGATGCATGAGACAAGGCTTATGGACGTGGATCCGGTCGCAGCCGAAAGCGCCGTGAACTGGAGGGTCGTCATAAGAGCCCCGTCCGCAGTGGCGGTGGCCAGGCCTCCATCCTCAGCAACGATCGCCTGGTAATAGGCATTACCATCCGAGAAAGTGTCATTCAGGTCCGCAGGGTCCGAAGGGAAGCCCGACGAGGCCCACGTGAACGCTCCGTCGTCGTTGTTCCCTGTCAGCGCGAGTACGCCTGCGTCCCACGTTACGACTACACCGATAAACCCGACGGTCTGGTCCTGTCCGTTGGCCGAGACCGCATACAGACCGACCTCGACCGGGTCGCCGACGATGATTGTTTGAGTTACCGGCCTCAACTCAAGATTGACGATCCCGGCCCGCGCGTCCAACGACGCGGCGGTCAGGACACTCAACACGCTCAACGCGAACGTAAAGTTCCCCCAAGAAACGCACATAGCTCACGCAGTGTACCCGACGTCTGCGGTTACACGCAAGCCTTAAACTGTGCTTTGATTTGTAAACCCGTGTGTGACGCGGATCCGCTGGCGCGCCGGGATCTTCCGAGCAGGGCGTCGTCCAACGGTCCGCTTTACGCGTTACGGGCTGTTGCGGGCATACGCACCGGTGCGAAGCGAAGCGCCATGGACCGTCCGAATGCCCTGCCAGACGGGCTCACTCCATCTCCCAGTTGGGAATGCGTCCAGGCGTCCATGGTGCCCCGGCGGCTTCCAGCTTATTCTCGAGCTGCGTGAGATCCTGCTCCATGAGCTTGCGCAGCTCGGCCAGGACCTTCGTGAATTCCGTACCTGCGTACTTGTAGGCATCTCGCTGGGTCTGCGTCGGCGCCGAGGTCACGTACCATTGCATGGCCACCCGAACCCGCGTGCTGATGGAGGGCGGTGTGGAATCCTGCCGCTTGCCGATGGTGCGGTCTCCGCGCAACGCCGTGAGGAGCCCGTTGAGCCGCTGCTTGAGGTTATGGATTTCAACCAGCAGGGCCTGGTCCGCAGCGGGAGTGTCGAGGATCGCCTTGCGAATATGATTGATACGTGTCTGGGCCTCGTCCGCCGCTCTTAGGGCGCCCCGAACCGCACGCTGTAAGCGAGCAACCTTCTTCTGGAATGCCATGACTTCGGCACGATCCTTTGCAGCAAACGTGGCGAGCTCGAGGGGGATGACATCGAATGACTCCGGCCCGGCCAGTTCCGAAATCTCACCGTCGACCTCCTTGGCCAGCGTAACGGTGTACGTCCCCGGCATCGCGAGCGGTCCGGCCGGTGATCGCGCCCATGGGGGACGATCGGTCGGCTCCTTAAGGCTTGTCGGCGACGGCGAAGGATTACGCAAATCCCACGCGACGCGGTGAATGCCTTTTGTGCGCAGTCCGGTGATCCGGCGTACGATCTCGCCGGCATCATCCCGCACGATCAACACGACGAGCGGTTCCTTCTCCTCATCCTCGGCACGCAACTCCTCAATTGTCGGATACTTCGCCGTCGTGCCCGTCTTCTCCGCCTTTTTCTCAGCCTCCTTGCGCCGCTCTTTTCGCGTAGTGATCTTTTCCTTCAGATAGTAGGTGAACACCCCGCCGAAGGGCGGATTTGGGGCGGCGTAGAACGATGCGCCTTGCGATCCCCTGCCCGACGATCCGCCAAGCCGGCTTGTCTCGATGTACCGCAGCGCGACCTTGACGGGGAGTATGGCCGCTTCGCGCTCAAGGTATTCCTTGTTCGCGAGTCGAAGCGGCGTGTAGTCATCGAGAATGTAGAAGCCTCGTCCAAACGTGCCCAATACAAGGTCGTTTTCACGTTTCTGAATGGTGAGATCGCGGACGGAAATCGTGGGTACGCCGCTCAGTTTGATCCAGTGCGTCCCGCCGTCCACCGTGAAATACGCGCCGAACTCGGTGCCCGCGAAAAGCAGGTCGGGTTTCACGTGATCTTCAGCCAGTGCGTAGACTACGTCGCGCTCAGGTAAATCGCCCGTGATGGAGACCCAGGTCTCACCGCGATCCGTACTCTTCAAGATGTACGGATTGAAGTCGCCGTTCTTGTGGTTCTCGAATGCCGCATATACGGTGTCGGCGTCATGCTGAGAAGCTTCCAGGCGGCTGACGTATGTCATGTCAGGCACGGCGGGGAAAAGCGCGATGCGCCGCCAGGTTTCCCCACCGTCTCCGGTCACATTGATCAGACCATCGTCCGTGCCAACATAAATCAGACCTTCCACCAGCGGTGACTCGGTCAAGGCAACGGAGTTTCCGAAGACGGACGTGTGGAGGTGTTTGCACACCGCGTCGGGGCTCTGTATCTTCCCCATCACCTTAAGCGTGTTGCGATCGATGTCGCGGGACAGCTCGCCGCTGATGACAGTCCAACTGTCCCCCTGGTCGTCTGATCTAAAGAGCTTGTTGGCCGCCACATACAGCCGCTTGTGATTGTGCGGGCTTAGGATCAGCGGGGTGTCCCAGTTCCATCGGTAGGGCTCCTCGCCAGGTACTTCGCGCGGCTTGATGTCGACGACTTCACCGCTGCGCCGATCGTGCCGGACAAGACCGCCGTACTGCCACAGGCTGTAGACGATGTTGTGGTCTTCCGGGTCGATTCGGGGCTGGTATCCGTCGCCACCGACCGTCATGAACCAGTCTTCATTGGCAATGCCGGCTCGACTTCTGGTTCGCGACGGACCGCCCTGCGTGTTGTTGTCCTGCGTACCGCCGTAAACGTAGTAGAAGGGCTTCGAGTTGTCGACGGCGACGCGGTAGAACTGCGTCACCGGCAGGTTGGCCATGAACCGCCAGTTCGTGCCGCGGTCGTAGCTTTCGTATACGCCGCCGTCGCATCCGACCAGCAGATGATCGTTGTTGTCCGGATTGATCCACAAGGCGTGATCGTCCACGTGGCGATGACGCCTCGGCACGCGTTTGAAGTTCTTTCCGCCGTCCTCGGTTACATGCATGAACGTATCGGGTGCGTAAACCCGATCAACCTCGATCGGATCGCAGACGATCTCGTTGTAGTACTGCGGGCTCGTGGTCATGTACTTGCTGCGCTTTTCCCACGTTTCGCCCCGATCGGTGGACCGGAAGAATCCGCCCTTGTCATCCGCCGCCTCCACGATTGCGTAGACGACATCGGGATTGGCCGGCGAAACGCACATACCAATCCGGCCCTTGTCAACCTTGGGAAGACCGCGAGTGAGCTTCCGCCAGGTCTCACCTGCATCCGTGGACTTGTAGATGTCAGACTCAGGTCCACCATTGACCAGCGTCCACACGTGCCGCCGCCGCTGGTAAGACGACGCGTAGAGCACGTCCGGATCGCGCGGGTCAATGTGGACCTCATTCACACTTGTGTCGTCGCTGACGTGCAGGATACGTTCCCACGTAGCACCGCCGTCGGTTGTCTTATACAAACCCCGGTCGCCGCCGGATCGCCACAGCGGACCCTGTGCGGCAACGTACACCGTGTCCGAGTCGCGCGGGTCGATAAGGATCATCCCGATGTGTTCAGATTCCTTGAGACCCATGTTGTCCCAGTTCTTGCCACCATCGCGCGTGCGGTAAATGCCGTCACCGAAGCCAACGCTGCGCTGGCTGTTGTTCTCGCCGGTTCCGACCCATACGACGTTGGGATTCTTGGGGTCCATGGTCACGCAGCCGATCGAGTATGAACCCTGCTTGTCAAAGACGGGCGTCCAAGTAGTCCCGGCGTTTGTGGTTTTCCACACTCCGCCTGAACAGACTGCGACAAAGTAATGGCTCGGATCCTTGGGATTGACCGCGAAGTCGCCGATGCGCCCCGACATCAGCGCCGGGCCGATCGAGCGCAGTTTCAGGCCGGCGAAGGTCTTCGCCGACATGAGCTTGTCCTTCATCGAGTCGCTTTCGGGAGGATCCTCCCGGTTTGCGACCAGCGACGATGGAACCGCAAGGAAGACAACAAGTGCGAGCGACGCCAACGAGAGATTTCTCATTATGGTTCCTTTCTAATTGCCCCCCAACCTGAGCCTCTTCACTCTCCCGGTCTTGAAGCGGGAGCACGTACGTACGTCGAATCCCCTACGGATAATATCGGACGCTGCTGGTGTGACTTGAAGAGCATCTCAAGCAGTACAAGCAGGCCCGTAGACTCCGTGTCTGTCCAGGACGGCACTGCCGGATTCCGCCTGTTTCTGCGGATCAACGGATGGTGTGCGTTAGGTTCGCAATCTTACGCGGTACCGCGCGGTGCGGGTAACCACGCATATTATGCGACACACCACCTGGATTCGCAACTCCTCGGGCACGAGATCGAACAATCCGGTAGGCGTAAGGGATTCGGCGGCATGCTGCGGCGTTCAGCCGATTTGCTTGCTCCGGACGCTCCGCACCATACGCCTATCCGCCACGCGTTACGAAAAGACGCCGGGCTCTGACGCAGCGTCTTTTGCCGGCGACAAGCGGGCCGAGTTGCCCAAGACAAGCCGCCTGGACCGTCACACACGCCTCGGTCAGCCTTATACGAGTGGTGAATGGACGCAGACACGTCCTACGTCTATCCTATCCCTCCCTTGCGCTGCCCCGTTGCGGCGCGTGCTGGCGTGCTACTACGTTAAGAGCCAGGCGCTTTGTGGCACGTGACGTGTTCAGGATTACGCGGACGGTTTCGTCTGGTAACCTACGCCGTTGAAATGTCGCCAGCGATACCTGATTGGGACCGTTTGGGGCCGGTCCAGGCTATCTTTTGACCGACTGGAAAGTCGGTCCCACAGGCCTTGTTGGTCCCACACGCTTTGCGGGTTCGTCGCGTCGAACAGCGCTGGGCAGTCGGTTTCTTATGAGACAAACGCTGGGGCATTAGTTGCTTGTTGTAAGTGTTATAGGGATAAGCGATGTTCCCCACGTGTTGGGGAATCCGCGTCGCCGCAATTGCCGATAGGGCAATATCCGTCCAACTCGAGGTCTGGAGGACGTTGGGTTGCTGACGAATCCAACCCCTGGAACCGGCGGCGCGAACAGTTAGGCGTGAATTCTGTTTGGTTGCCTGCGTGTCGCCATGGAACCGGTCGGTTTCGATAGTCATCAAGACCTGATACCTCGTCGCCATCAACAGGAGCCGACGAACGTGGATATCAGCCCGAATGTATCACGCGCATACGAGCAACCCTCCCGCAAACTGAATGGTTGTCAGTGGGCCGCCATCCTTCTCGGCGCGTTTGCGCTTGCGCTCTTGATGTACGTATCGCTCACCGCCGTCCACGGGGAGCACCACGGCCTGCACGAGCATGCCCCGAGCATGTGGTCGATCATCCCGTTCGTGGGATTGCTGCTCTCGATCGCGATCCTGCCCCTGCTTCCCGCGACCGAACACTGGTGGGAGAGCAATCAGAATCGCTTGATGGTGTCCTCGTGCTTCGCCGCGGTCACGTTGACCTATTACATGGTTGCCTACGACGCTGCGAAGGTAACCACGCTTCTCGAACACGCGATCCTGGCGGAGTACATCCCGTTCATCGTGCTGCTCTTTTCGCTGTACGTGATCAGCGGCGGAATCTGCCTGAAGGGCGACCTGGCTGCTCATCCGTCGACGAACACGGCCTTTCTGGCCGTTGGCGCGCTCATTGCCAGTTTCGTCGGGACGACCGGGGCGAGCATGCTGCTGATCCGCCCGCTGCTCCAGACCAACTCCGAGCGGAAGCACGTCAGACACACGGTCATCTTCTTCATTTTCCTGGTGAGCAACATCGGCGGATGCTTGCTGCCCATCGGCGATCCGCCGTTGTTCCTGGGGTATCTAAAGGGTGTGGAGTTCCTGTGGACACTGAGCCTGTGGATGGAGTGGGCGGTGATGTGCGCCATCCTGCTCGTCGTCTACTACGTTTGGGACACGCTGGCTTATCGGAAGGAAGCCCCGAAGGACATTGTCCGAGACGAAAGGGAGAGAACGAAACTGTCACTCAGCGGGAAGGTTAATCTCCTGTGGCTTCTCGGCGTTGTGCTGTGCGTCGCTCTGATCAAGCCGGGTGAGGAATTCCTCGGATTTGGGTTCAAACCGTTTCCGTTCATGCGCGAGGCCTGCATGCTCGGCTTCGTCGTGCTGTCGTTGAAGAGTACGCGGAAGCAAATCCGCCGGGACAACCGGTTCGACTACCACGCGATTCTTGAGGTGGCGGCGCTGTTTGTCGGCATTTTCATCTGCATGCAGGCGCCGATCGAGATTCTGCGGGCGAGCGGGGCGGCTCTGGAGCCGTTGCTGAGTTCGCCCATGCGTTTCTACTGGGCGACCGGATCGCTTTCCGCATTCCTGGACAACGCCCCGACCTACGTGGTCTTCTTCGAGACGGCTTTGAGCATGACGCCGGAGGGAGCAGCCGGTACGGTGACTCTGGCGGGCGGTGGGGCGATCCTCGAGAGTTTGCTTATCGCCATTTCGCTCGGCGCGGTGTTCATGGGTGCGATGACCTACATCGGCAACGGGCCGAACTTCATGGTCAAGAGCATCGCCGAGCAGGCCGGCGTCCGCATGCCCAGCTTCTTTGGCTACATGGTCTACAGTTGCGCGATTCTGATCCCGCTCTTTGTCGTCGTCACGCTTATCTTCCTTCGTTAAGTAGTGCCTTCAAGATGACATCCCGCGCCCCCGTGCCAACGGTGCGATACCCGCCAGGCGATCCTTGAGAAACCGCCCGGTATAACTCTCCAAGCAGTCGGCCACCTGTTCCGGCGTGCCCTCGACGACGATGCTTCCGCCCTGATCGCCGCCTTCTGGACCCAAATCGATGATCCAGTCGGCGACCTTGATGACGTCCAGATTGTGCTCGATGACAAGGACGGTGTGTCCCCGGTCGGTGAGCCGGTGGAGCAGCAGAAGCAGATTGCGCACATCGGCGTAGTGCAGTCCGGTTGTCGGCTCGTCCAGCATGTACAGGGTGTGTCCATCGGCGGATCGGTGCAGCTCAGCCGCGAGCTTGACGCGCTGGGCCTCTCCCCCCGACAGCGTATTGGACGATTGTCCCAGCGTCATGTACCCCAGGCCCACGTCCTTGAGAGCCTGCAACCGGCGACGGATGTTGGCGAAGTTGTCGAAGAACTCGGTGGCCTCCTCGATGTGCATGTTGAGCACGTCGGCGATCGTCTTTCCGCGATAGCGCACCTCGAGGGTTTCCCGGTTGTACCGCGTGCCGCCGCACTCACCGCACGTCACGAACACGTCCGGCAGAAAATGCATTGCGATGCGCTTGGTCCCCTGTCCCTCGCACGCCTCGCATCGACCGCCCTTCACGTTGAAGCTGAACCGGGCCGGTTTATAGCCGCGAATCTTCGCCTCACGCGTTTTCGCGTAGAGCTGACGGATCAGATCGAACACGCCGACGTAAGTGGCAGGGTTGCTCCGGGGCGTGCGGCCGATCGGCGACTGGTCAATCTCGATCACCTTGTCGATGTGATGGCTGCCGACGATCCGCTCATACGATCCGGGCCTCGGTCCGCTGCGCTGAATCCGTCGCCTCAACACTCGCAGCAAAACCTGGTTGACCAGTGTGCTCTTACCGCTGCCGGACACTCCGGTGACACAGACGAAACAACCTAACGGGAAGCGGACGTTGATGTGCTTGAGGTTGTTGGCTGTGACTCCGCGCAGCTCGATCGAACAGGACCAATCGATCTCGCGCCGCTTGTCGGGCAACGGTATCTGCGATCGCCCCGTCAGAAACCTGGCGGTTATCGACTCTTTCGAGGCCAGCACTCCGTCAAGCGTACCCTGGGCGACGACGTAACCGCCGCGCACACCGGCCCCCGGGCCGATGTCGATCAGGTGCGATGCCCCGGAGATGACCTCCGAATCGTGCTCGACGACGATGACTGTGTTGTCCAGTTCCGCGAGCCGTTTCAGGATTTCGACCAGACGCCTCGTGTCGCGGGTGTGCAGACCGATGGTCGGCTCATCCAGCACATAGCAAACACCGGCGAGCCCGCTTCCGATCTGCGTTGCGAGCCGGATACGCTGCCACTCTCCGCCCGAAAGCGACGTGCTCGTCCGGTTCAGTGCCAGATAGTCGACACCTACATCCTGGAGAAAGCGCAACCGCTCACGAATTTCCCTAAGCAACGGGGTAGCCACCGCATCCGCCTCACCCGTGAATGTCAGGTCGTCGAAGAACGCTCTCGCGTCGGCGATGGTCATCGCGGCTATGTCGGCGATGCTGCGGTCCGCGATCGAGACAGCCAGGGCCTGTTGCCGGAGCCGGGTTCCGCCGCACCGCTCGCACGACGCCTCGGAAAGGAAAGTATGCAGGCGATGCTTGGCCGCCTCGGATTCGGTGGTCTCCCATCGCCGTTTGAGATTGGGGATCACACCCTCGAACACTACGCCGTATTGCTGTGCATCTGATTCCGCCGTCCCTTCCAAAAGTATCTTGACCAGCGGCTGACGGATGTTGCGAAACGGGATATCCGGCAGCACCGAGAACCGCTCGCAGAACTCCTTTACCATGCGAGCATAGAGAGCGTTCAGGTGCTTCCCCTGGTGACGCCAGGCTGCGATCGCTCCATCCCGCAGCGACAGGTTGGGATCAGGTACGATCAGCTCGGGATCAAACTCCAGCATCGTGCCGAGTCCGTGACAGAGCTCACACGCCCCGTGCGGCGAGTTAAAGCTGAACAACTGCGGCGACAGGTCGTCGATCCGCACCTCGGCGTGAACCGGGCAGCTCAGCGCCGCGCTGTATGCCTCGTCCGACCATTTGTCGGGGGCAACCTCCGCGGTGATGATCACGCGCCCGCTCGACAGTCGCGTGGCGATCTCGATGCTGTCCGCCAATCGCCGGGCGATATCGGGCTTGATGATGAGCCGATCGACCACGACGTCAATCGTATGTTTGTGGTTGGGTGCCAGCGGCTCCACGTCTTCAACGAGCGTCGTCTTCCCGTCGATCCTGCCGCGTATGAAGCCCTCCTTGACAACGCGCTCGAGAACAGCCTTGTGCGCACCGCGCTGACTTTGCACGAGCGGCGAAAGGACCATGATTCGCTGCCCCTCCGGTCCGGCCAGAACCGCATCGACAACCTGGGCGATCGACTGACGCACGATCGGGCGGTTACACTTCCAGCAACGCGGGCTGCCAACCCGCGCAAAGAGTACGCGCAGGTAGTCATGGATTTCGGTCGTGGTCGCGACGGTGGAACGCGGCGTGGCTGCGGCAACTCGTTGCTCGATCGCGATCGTCGGTGGCAATCCATCGATCCGATCGACGTCAGGCTTTTGCATCTGCTCCAGGAATTGGCGGGCATAGGCCGACAGCGACTCGACGTAACGGCGCTGCCCCTCGGCGTAGATCGTGTCGAAGGCCAGAGAACTCTTCCCGGACCCGGACAGACCGGTTATGACTGTCACCACACCGCGTGGGATCTCAACATCGATGCCCTTGAGGTTGTGCTGCCTCGCGCCGATAACGCGAATACACGAGCGGTTCCGTGCCGAATCCGCCATAGACCGCCTCGATCGCGATTCGATAGTCCCAAATACGTTCCACCAGCGTCCTTGCGGGGACGCGCAATTCGGCAGCGTAAACCGAATCAGGCTCGTGTTCAAACTCGCCCCACGGGCTGTACGCGCATGGAGCTCCCATCATCCCCGAGCATATGTCCAGATCCGGAGCACTGAATCGTCATCCATCCCTCCTACGAGCACGACTAGCGACCGCACAGCGAAACGCTGAGGTTACCATTTCATGCCGCCCGTGTGATCCGTCAGAGCCGGATCGTCGTATAATGGTTTGTCCATGCGGCCACGCGGCATGTATGCCAGCAGTGTCGATCGATGGGTCGGAGAATAGCCAACCGCTGCCCGAATGATAATGGAGAGCGTATAATCAGAGGTATAAGGATAGGCGTCGTCACAGCGGCGATTGCGGTGCTTGCCGCAGGCCCCGCCCCCGCACAACTCCATCCCGGCAAGAGGGCACCCAAGGCGAAAGTGAGCCTGGTTTCCTCCGTAGAGGCCGTTGTTCCCGGGCGACCATTCGATGTGGGGATTCGCTTTCAGCTTACGAAGGGTTGGCACATTTATTGGAAGAATGCCGGTGACAGCGGCCTCCCCCCGAACGTGACCTGGTCCCTGCCCGACGGATTCAGTGCCGGCGACTTCCGATACCCCGTGCCAAAGAGACACCGTTCGTTTGGAGACATTGTCACCAACATTCTCGACCATGAGCCGATCCTGCTTACCACCATTACCCCGCCTCAGGAGATCGCGACGGATCGTGTGACACTCAAGGCGAGTGTCTTCTACTTGATCTGCTCGACCAAGTGTCTTCCGGAAGAGACTGACGTTCCGCTCGAGTTGCCGGTGCTGCAACAAGGTGGCGAGCCACGACCGACGAATGATGAGCTGTTCCACCGGGCGCGTCAGGCCTTGCCCAAGCAGCGCAGCGAGTACCTGTCAGTGACGGCGAGAACGGAGCCCGCTTCCCTATCGCCGGGCCAGAGCTTCGAGCTGCGACTGAGCATCGACATCAATCCTGGATACCGGATCCACTCCAACGAACCCCCTGACAACAAATTCACCGCGCTGGATGTCTTCGTTGAACCGGCGGAAGGTGTCTCCTTCGGGCATCCCATGTATCCGCTGCCCGAAATCGGTGCAGTGGAAGAGATTGGGACGCTGAGTGAGTACACCGGGCCCATTACGCTGCGCATTCCCGGGACAGTCGACGCCGAGGGGTCAGCCGGGCCGCTACGGTTCGGCGGGCTGATTATGTACGAGGTGATAGGTGCGAACGACAATCGTCTCTGTCCGGAGGCCCTGGCCTTTGCCACGGGCGAATCCGGTATGGATGTCGTAGCTCAGCCTCCCGCGATGATTGCGGCACCGACTGAAGTGGTCGCCGATGCTTCGACCGCGTTGCCCGGACGTTTCGGTGTTATCGGCATGTTCGTTGCGTGCTTCCTCTACGGCTTGTTTATCAATGCCACACCATGCGTATTGCCGGTCCTGTCGATCAAAGTCCTGGGATTTGTCCAGCAGGCCCATGAGGCGCGGCGCCGGACGTTGGTGTTGGGTCTGGCCTTCGGCGCCGGGGTCATGCTGCTGTTCGTGATCCTGGGATTCCTGGCCAGCAGCGGCAAGAACATACTTCAGTATCCTGCCGCGGTAATCGGTCTGGGCGCGATTGTCATGGCGTTGGCACTCAGCATGCTCGGCGTGTACACCCTTCAGGCTCCCACCGCGGCCTCGAGGCTCGAAGATCGCCTCTCGAAAGAGGGGATTCTATCTTCTTTCGGCAAAGGTGCGCTCGCACCCATCCTGGGCTTCGCCTGCACCGGGCCGCTGCTGGCCGGCGCGTTTGCCTGGGCTACGCAGCAACCACCTTATGTCGCCATCTTTGCCTTTCTGTTTGCCGGATTGGGGATGGCCAGTCCGTACATTCTGCTGGGTGCCAATCCCAACTGGCTGAGCTTCGTTCCCAAGCCCGGCCCCTGGATGATCACCTTCGAGCGAATAATGGGATTCCTTCTGCTGGCCATGGTGGTCTGGCTGCTCAACCCGCTGGTCGCGCAGATCGGTGCTTCGGGTCTGCAGTGGACGTTCATCTTCCTGGTCGCAGTTGCGATGGCGTGCTGGCTGCTCGGCAGGATCGAAATGACCATGCCTCTGCCGCAGCGCTGGCAGTATCGCATCGGGGCGGCCGTCATGGTGATTGCAGCCGGTGTTGTCATTTACGGTATGATTCATCCACTTGGTGATGCACAAGCCCGGCAGCAGGTTTCGCGCATGGCTTCGTACGGGGACAATGGCACACCGTCGGGGATTCCCTGGCAGCGGTGGTCGGAGGAGGCCGTGGCCAGGGAGGTACGTTCGGGCAAGATGGTCTTTGTGGACTTTACGGCTGCATGGTGCACGGTGTGCAAAGTCAATAAGAAGGTGGCCACGGAGACTCCGGAAGTCCGTGACAAGATTAAGTCACTGGGAATCGTACCGTTCCGGGCGGACTTCACATCGCAGGACCCGAGGATTGCTGCTGCCCTGCAGAGGTACGGCAGGGCGGCCGGGCCTCCGCTGAACCTGATCTACCCTGCGGGTAGGGCTGATGGCCCGATCGTGCTTCGCCCGAATCTGACCAAGGCGTACTTGTTGGAGAAGCTCGACGAAGCCGCCGGCTCGACACGAACCGTCACACTGCCGGAGCGCGGTTCGTAAGTGAGCACCAACCGAGCTTTTCGTGTTGGGATCTTACGGTTGTTGGTCTGGCCCACCTCGTTTCGAGGCCGGGGAGCGATTCCTCCCCAAGCGGCGTGGATCGTTGCTGTGCGGCCGACAATCGGCGGAATCGTCTTCCACAGATCCAGAGGAGATGGGGCACACGCCCGAGCCGAAGGAACTCTTCGCCTTGCTAAAGGAAGGGGTGGCGCGGTAGAATAGTGCTGGATGGGTGGTAGCCGTGTAGGGCGTGCTCCGCACGCCGAGCCATCGCGCAGTGGACTGCGTCGGGAGTAGCCCGACCACCCGACTACTGTGAGTCCGAGCCTGCGGTGGTTGCACAGGTTGGAAGATTGCCCGTGAGTTTTTCACAGCGCAAAGTCCTTAAAGCCTTGCGAACTCACGGCTTCCTGCCCGTCCGGGAAGGCGGGCGACACACAGTGGTTCGAGGAGAGGATGGCACGGAGATCGCCATTCCACGACACCGGGAGCTCAAACGAGGAACGGTTCGCGGCATTGTTGAAGACGCCGGGTTGGACTGGGAGCAGTTTAGGACGGAGATATCATGAAGTTCTACCACGTGGCCGTCCATCGAGAGGATAATTGGTACATTGGTCGCGTCCTCGAGCGCAGCGGTGTCACCACTCAGGGGCGAACGCTCGACGAGTTGGTTTCCATGCTCCGAGACGCCATCACGGCACTTTGGGGCGAGAAGGACGTGCAGCTCGAGCTGGTCCTTGCGCCCGATGCCACTGTCCCGGCACGCTCGCGTGCCCGTCGCCGGAAGTCCTCATCCTAGACTGCCCCGGGAGCGTGCCTGACCGAGCTCTCAACGGCCAAGCTGAAGGAGCTCTTCGCCTTGCGGAAGGAGGCGGTGGCGTGATAAGATGAACCGTGGATGAACGACAAACGTGTAGGGCGTTCTTGGTGGATCGCGTCGGGCAGAGCCCGACCTGGCTGGCTCGTTGTGGCTGGAGGCCGCCGTAGCAGAATTGGCTTACCCGGAGGACCTAAACGATGGCAGTGTTGAGCGACAAAACCCTAAGAGAGAGAATTGCCAATAACGAATTGATCCTCGATGGGAGGCCCGAGAGAGCTACGCACTGCTCATACGAATTCACTGCGGCCAAGATTATTTTTGGAGGTTCATCAGAGTTTAGGACAATAAGTGAATCGGGAGAGACGGTTTCTCCGGCACGACTCGTGTGGGTTAGGGCGCGGGAGACTATTTCTGTACCGCCAAACATGGTCGGCCTTTGGATTCAGACCCAATCACTATCCCGCCAAGGAGTTCTGCTCCTGAACATAAGCCTAGTCGAGCCGGGCTATAAGGGTTACCTCACAGCGGTCCTCGTCAATTTTGGCAAGAAAGACGTCGTAATTGGCCCAACGACAACAATCGCCAAAGTAGTATTTCTGGCTCTAGACGACCATGCTATTGATGAAGTGAAGCCGAGCGATTCTGAGTCCTATGACGGTTTGATTCTAGAGATGGCTGCAAACGCTCCAGCCTCCTTTCTTCGGTTGGAGTCATTCCTCCCGCAACTCAAGGAACAAGCTGAGGAAAAACTGAAGTTCATTGATGAACAACTAACCTGGAAGAGTGAGGCAATTCACAAGGAGGCAGCGCGGAGCATGGGCATGGCGGCCACCCAGGCCAAATCCGAAATCGCAAATGACTTACGGGGCGTTCTGAGGGGTTCTGTGGTTCGGTGGTGGGGCTCTGCCCTTTTGGGGTTTGCAGCGGCGTGCGGCGCCGTGTGGTTTGGCGTGATCACCTTATTACCCGAACTGATAGCTTCGCACAGCAACGTTGATGAGTTAGTTCAGAGGGCAATGAAGGTTCAGGAGGCGAGGAAAGGAGAGACGCTGAGTGGACGTTTGGACGCCCAGGCGGCAGAAATCGAAGCTCTCGGGCGGCAGCTCGCCGATCTCGAAAGTGAGCAGTGATCCATTCCGCTTGCACAATGGTGCCGGATGCGTGCTGGCATGTCTTGGCACACCGATTCCCGCCAAAGCAAGGATGACTGAAGCGTGAGGCGTCCATCCGGAAGAGTGTTAGCCAACCGTATATGGCCGGCCGTCGCTGGTTATGAGCTGGTCGCGCCATATTACGATGAGTGGTATTGGCAAGCTTTCTGGGAAGCTAACGAGCGCCCGCTGATCGCGCGGGAACTTGAGAGGATGCAATGTCACTCTTCTGTAGCACTCGATAGCGGGACAGGAACGGGAATGTACCTCAGGGAGCTTGCTCGGCTGGGAGCAAGATGCGTCGGCCTTGACACGAGTCGGGCGATGCTGGACCGAGCGCGGAAACGGCTTGTCAAACCGATCCCGTTGGTATGTGGATCGGTCGATCAACTGCCCTTCCTCGATAGGACATTTCACTTGGTCACGGCATGTCGCGTGCTCTCGCATGTAAGAGACGTGCAGCGAGCGATGAAGGAGTTTGGGCGCGTTACGAAACCCGGAGGTCGGCTAGTTGTCTCGGATGTAAGTGCGTCTCATAACTACACAACAGCGCGTATTCCCATACCCGATGGTGACGTTCACATCGAAACGTACAAACATACGGTGCAGCAGCTGGTGGCGGCAGCCCAGCGTTTGGGGTACTGGCGGGTCGAGCGCATTGAATCAGTCGCCTACAAAGATCTGGCTTGGCGCCCGGAATCGGCAGCCTACCCTGCTCTGGACGCGTCTTCGGAAAGGCCAGTCTTCTTCTACGGAGTCCTAACGCGTCTAAGTGCCCGTTAAAAGGTCCCTTGACGTGCATGGACGGGTGGCCCACCTCGGTTCGAGGTGAGGACGCGATTTGTCTCCAACCGGCGTGGATCGTTGCCGCGTGGTCGACAATTGGTGGAATCGTGTCCCCCACGTCCAGAGGATGTGGGAAACCCACTTTGGATATGATGGTATTGTCACGTTGGAGCACCGCGTCGTGGCGTTGAGGAAGAAACAGTGCAAGAAATGCAACATATCACAGATGATGTTCTGAGACGTGCCGTAGCAGGCCTGTCAGGGCCCCGTTTTGACTCGCACGACCTGTTTCAGGCGATCATGCGGGTCGCACCGCAAGCGTATGCCCTCGAACTCCACCGGTGCGCAGATGTGGATGACCCGTTCGAGAAGCTCCATCCGCAAATTGCACGTCGCTTGGCCGAATCTGATCTGAACGATGTTGCTCGCACAAATCGGGGGACACCATACCTATTTTTTCGGCGCACGTGCTACTGGGTGGGTGGGTGGGTCAGCTCGTTTCGAGGCGGGGGTGCGATTCTTCGCGGTCGAGCGTGTGACCTTGACCTAACAGAACACTTACCACATGATGGTACGGCCAGGTGTCATGGTTCACGCTTGCGTGACGATGCTCTCGCACGGAAGGAACTCTGGATGTGTAGGAGCGGTGACATGACTAAAGCACAGCGAGCCACCGCCGACGTGTTCCTAACGGCGCTCAAGGCTTTGCCCAAGGTGGAGCGCGATGCGGTCGTGGTGCGGATCGCCCGCGACAAGGCATTCGCGCGGGATATCCTTGATCTTGCGCTGATCGCCAAGCGCCGGGGTGAGCGTTCGAGGCCGTTTCGCGATTACCTCACCGAGAAGAACGCGCGATGAGCAAGGAACATGGTTACCGTCAGATCAGGTGAGACAGCAGCTCGGAAACGGGAACCGTCGCGATGCCTGTGGCTGAGTCGGATATGCCGTAGGGGATGATCAACTCATCGCGATGGATCATTCCACCGCAGGAATAGACCACGTTGGGTACGTAGCCGTCGCGCTCCTCGTTGTTGGGCATGAGGATCGGGTCTTTCAGGTGGCCTATGACACGCGACGGATCCTCGAGATCCAAGAGCAAGGCCCCCATCCAGTACTCGCGCATCGGCCCAACTCCGTGGGTGAGCAGAAGCCACCCTTCCTTCGTCTCGATCGGTGAACCGCAGTTGCCGATCTGGACGTACTCCCACGGGTGGCTTGGGCCGTGGATCTTCTCCGCCTCGTTCCAGAAGTGGATGTCATCCGACCGAAGCATGTAGATATTCTCCCCGTCGATGCGAGAGATCATCACGAAGCGGTCTTGGATCTTCCTCGGGAAAAGAGCCATCCCCTTGTTTTGCGCACACCGTCCGTTTTGTGTGTTGACCCTGAAGTACAGGAAGTTCTCGGTTTCGATGAACTGCGGCAGGATTCGGAATCCGTTGTAGGCGGTGCAAGTCGCGTAGTAAACGACTCGCCCGTTGTCATGGGTGAATCGCACGAACCGCGCGTCTTCGATGCCGCGGCTCTCGTTCTCGGTAACAGGAAAGATAACCCGCTCCGAGATTGCGGAGTCGGGCGGGAACTCCAGGCTGTACGTCGATCGCGCCACCCAGAGTATGTTCTCGACAAGTTCCCGGATGGAATCCGTGCCCCCGTGCATTAGGTGGGCCTTTTCCAGCGCTTGCTGAAGCTCGGCCAACGTGAACTCATCCGAGAGGTTCGTAAGCACGCGGTCTGCCAGGCGGCTGTACGCGCCCATCTCGTTGAGTTTCAGATAGAACCGGTTCTTGTCGTGTAAATGGTGCTCGTGAGGGTATTCCACCGCCGCATAAGGCGGGACAGGGTCGAACGTGATCTCGTGAGACGAGTCAATCACGCCGCTGCGAAACTCGATTGACGAAATGTGACCCTCGCCACAGACACGAAGGCTTATGATGAACCGGGCGCTGCCGTTGTTCACCCCCTGCTGGTCCGGGTGAAGGACGATTGACGGGTTGAACAGGGCGACGGACTCCAGGGAGTATTCGCTCGTGAAATACGCACCGATCAGCCGGCGCCGCTCCAGTGAGACCGGTACCCGGCCATTGAGTTGAGCAGCCACCGCTTCGTAGTGCCGGTCCAAGGTGCTCGTGACATCGCGGTGACGTGAAGAGTAGCGATCAAACACCCGCGCAAGGATGGAGGAGACCTCCGTATCCGACAGCGCGAGAACACGGTCGAGAATCGCACCGACCCGTGACTCGCCGCCGGGAACGAACAGCCGGGCGATCACCCGTTTCTGATCAGCCTCCAACCGAACCGACCGTCTTGTGACTTGCGGTTTCCGATCGCCCATTCTGTCCGTTTCCACATCAGCCGTGTGCAAACTTTGGCATAGCCGCCGCACTCAGCAACGGTGCGGCGGTTATGGTCGACCAACTCGGCCGCCCGGACGCCTCACCCGCCCAGCGTATGCGCTAACAGGACGCAGTCAAGCGCTCATCCGTCTTGTCAAGCATAGAATATGCTGCTCCGAGATAACGCGGTGATTGTCAGTTGTGAGCTCTGGGCTACCGCCCCGTGATGAGTCCGGAAAGAATGCACAAAGGCTCCCGCCCCTCAATACGGTCATGTTGTGCGATGCAAGCATCGTCAACCGCGCCGGTGGCGAACGTCGAAGCTGATCCGGCACGCAGGGGCGTCTTCGAGGCAAGAAAGAGTCTCTGCCGGCACGGGCCGGTGTCGAGACGAATCCGCTATGCTGTCGAGGTGTGAACCGCTAGGATACAGCCACGCCGCAGCGCAGTGGTACCAATCCGATAATGTGGCAACTGAGGAAGCCAAAGAATGGCAAGACCAATCGTACATCGTTATGAAGGCAATCCGATTCTGACTCCCAGGGATATCCCGTATCCGGTCGAGACGGTTCACAATGCGGGGGTTGCCAAGCACGACGGAAGATACGTCATGCTCTTTCGCGCCCATCGTGCCAACGGGCGGAGCATTCTCGGACTTGCCGAGAGTGACGACGGGTTTCATTATGTCGCTCGCTCCGAGCCGTTCATGGTGCCTGCAACCGATGATGTATTCCGCGAATACGAGGCCTTCGGAGTCGAGGATCCGCGCATCTGCCGGATCGATGATGATTATTTGATCACGTACAGCGCCTACTCGCGGCACGGCGTTCGCATCGGACTCGCCAAGACACGCGACTTCGATTCCGTCGAACGGGTCGCGTTGATCACCCAGGCCGACATGCGCAACGTGGTTATCTTCCCTCAGAGATTCAATGGTCTGTACGCTCGGCTGGACCGACCCCACAGCCACATTTCGCCCTGGTCGATCTGGATCAGCTACTCGCTCGACCTCGTGCATTGGGGCGATTCGCGCGTCGTTATGAAGCCGGTGCAATACCACTGGGATGAGATGAAGATCGGCCCGGGTGCCACGCCAATCCGCACGTCCGGCGGCTGGCTTCATATCTACCACGGCGTGTATCCGACTATGGGCGGCTCGGTCTACCGTCTTGGCGTTGCCCTGCACGATATCGAGGATCCGGCTAAGGTGATCGGCGTGTGCGACCGCTGGATTCTCCAACCCGAGGATCCGTGGGAGGTCACTGGGTACGTGCATAACGTGGTGTTCACCTGCGGCGCCGTGCCCGAGGACGACGGGACGGTCAAGATATACTGGGGCGGAGCGGACAAGGTGATGTGCGTCGGTACCGCCGTCATCGACGAGCTGGTCGACCTCTGCATCAACGACAGCCGCCCAGCGGTGTATCCATGAAGAGGCTGTTCGGAGTCAATAGGCGTATCGCATTTCTTGGGTATCTTCGGTCGGCGTCAGCCCCTTTCCGGAGGGGATTGAAGCCGAGGGCTTTGGGAGCGAGCAGCCCCCATCGATGGGGCCCAGGAACTCGGCCAGGCCCATCAGCGTGTTTCGATATCGACCTTGCCGCATCACGTTTCCCGCATCGTCCGTAACGTGAAGATAAGAGTTGCGAACGT
>CAZJTP010000002.1:16833-68478 GCA_964548955.1 uncultured Phycisphaeraceae bacterium | reverse complement strand
TTGACACGCAACGGGCTTTCATAGAAGAACCGCGCGCGTCAACAAGCGGTCCAAGCGAGGGCGACAGTACCCGCGTTGGATGACCGCTCCATGACCCTTGACATCGCTGCGCGACGTAAAGGGCAGGCTGTCGCGGTACTGATCCGTAGCGTCCACTGCGATTGGGTGCCATGGGCAAACTTGTTTGCCCATGGAGATTAATCGACGACACGGGCAAGCTTTGCTCGTTCCTCGCTTCGCTTGCCCATGCCACCCGGCAATGGGTGTCAACCATCCGTCACAGCGCGCCGCCGGACGAGGACCGCCGCCCCGGCACCCAGCATGAGTAATACCATCACCACGAGGCCCCATTCGGAGACGGTGGGGATGGGATGCAAGTTCGTGACGCTTACGTTATCCAGGAGCAACACAGTGTTGTAGGTCTTACCCGAAAGCACGAGTCGCACCTGCGTCTGTGGCCCATAGTCCAGGAATCCCGGATCGGAATCCGCACTCTGAATATGGACACCGTTTCGGTAGAACTGCACAGAACCGTCTGCAAGTGTCCGAATTTCGAAAGCAACCCACTCTTCGAAGGCTGCTGGAAAGCGATTTTCATTATCTATCATTGTCTTCCCGTTGAAGTAGTTGGTCTTACCGACATCGTCTCCACCTCCGCCGCCCCCTCCATGGTGACGAATCCCCGGGCCTATTCCTTGCTCGGACTGACATTCACCAAAGGCGGAACACGAAGCGTCGGTCATCCAAACGTCGTTGTGTTGGTTGGGATTTTGTGTGCCAGTGCCGTTGGCATGTAGGTATGAACGGAACCTGATGCTCAGATTCGGAACCAGTGCGAAGGTCTGCTGACTTACAATTCCACTGGCGCAGTTGTTGTCCCCATTGTTGTCAAGTGACCCGCCTCCTATGGCCGGCGGGTCGGTTGTGTATACATACGAAGCAGGTGCCCCATACTGACACCACGTCTCGGCATGTATCACCCCGTCATTGAAGTCCTCAGCCAGGATGATCTGCTGACCCCTGGCAGCCGGCACACTGGCAACAGCTACTACCAATGTCGCCCCGATGAGTAACCTTAGCGCTGACATTTTCCTTCTCCTTCCCAAAGAGCTGTGTGTGTGGGCCGAACGGCCCTGCTGAAACGACGATGGCGGCAGTTTAAGTGGGGGGGGGGAATGTCAAGTCAGAATTTCAAAAAAACTCAGACTGCCGTTCGTGCGAAAAAGGTCACGTGATTACCATGTGCAGGGGTCGCCAGACAGCTCCCCTCCTTGGCAAGGAGGGGTTGGGGAGAGGTCAATCGTTGACTCAAGAACCCCCCCCTAAATCCCCCCTTTGCAAGGGGGGATGCTAAACGCGTGCGAGAAAGGATTCTCGCACGAGGAAGAAGGTAGCGGCCGGCGTCTCGCCGGCCGAGGCTCGGCCTGCGAGGACGCAGGCCGCTACGAACGCCACAATGGCGTCGAGAGCTACACGTGCGAGAAAGGATTCTCGCACGAGCATTCATCTTGCCTCGCACACCTGTCCCATGGCTCGCGCCATGGGCTCCGGTTTCCCGGCGGCGGGTTCAATGGCATTGTGATCGTCCTGAAGCGATGTCCACGGTGCCCAAGTCTGCCCTATGGCCGATCCGGGGCCAGCAATGTGCGCAGGCGGTTCAACATCTCTTCAGGTGGGGGCTCATGGATCAGGTCGGCTGACCAGGTGTGTTGCGGGCGGAGCGAGGGGAATTCGCTTTCAAGGCGACCGGTTTCGGTCTTAGCGAGAGCATTACTCGATTCCGTATAGCGAGCCGCGGGCTTTAGCCCGCGCGGATCCGCCGGGGTCGGACTAAACGGAAGGGATATCCGATCTAAGCCTTCGTGATCGGACAAATTGATGAGTAAATCGGTCACCAAAGGAAGGACTTCTCTTGTGGCCAGCTTCATTTCCCTGATCGGTGGACGGACGACCAGCACGACGGCCACCGGTGTCAATAGCTTGACAGTGCTGGAACTCTCCACGACGACGGGCACGTTTGGCGGGTAGCGTTTCAGCGCTGCGCGCAGACCCGCAGCGAGGCCGTCTCGCCGATGTCTCAGTCGTTCCACCTGCACAGCTCCGGCCTCCAAGTACAAGGCCGTGTCCTTGCCGGGACGATTGAGATGAGCTGAGTCTTCGAGGAAGAAATCCTGCTCGGTGCCGTCCTCGGCGAGGGAAAACGGCGCCGGCCATTCGTAGGCCGGGCTGATCTTCAGCGTCCCCAGCCCGTCGATGTGTCTGAGCAGGTGGACTACGAACGTAGTTTTCCCGCAGCCCGAGTGCGGGCCGATGACAGACAGGATAGGTTGAGAAGGAATCATAAGCTGTACGAGGGTGCGTTGCTGTGTGTCGACTCGGCCGACGATCGACCGCGCGGGCTAAAGCCCGCGGCTCGGTGGTGTTCGGATAGATTGTCAGTCATCATCACCCCCCACTCGCTGATAGCCGGTATACACGTTCATGCGTCCCGCTCGCATGAATCCCACCAGCGTCAATCCGAATCGGCGAGACCACTGGACGCCCATGGCCGTCGGCGCCGACGACGATGCCAGAATGGGCACGCCGTGGGCGATGGCCTTGGCGACGATCTCGGCGGAAAGCCGACCGGTCGTCAGGGCGATCTTATGTGTCAAGTCCATGGCACATTGCAGGGCCATGCCGGCGACCTTGTCGAAGGCGTTGTGCCGCCCGACGTCCTCGGCGAAGAGGAGGACTCTTTCCGTGTCGGCGATGCCGCAGGCGTGCACCCCGCCGGTCATGCGATAAAGCTCCCCACGCCGGGAGAACTCCCGGCCCAAGGTAATCAAGCGGGAGACTGTGACCGTCAGCTCGCTGCCAATTGGACGGCATTCATCCAACCGGGACGGATCCCTCGCTGTACCTCCTCCGCCGCATCCCGTGCCGAACGTCCATCGCCGGTGGATGCTCTCGACCGCGTCATCATCGAAACGCCCGGTGCATTGGACCTGGCCCGCGGAGGTGTCGAAACAGACCTCGGGCAGTTGCTCGTAATCCCGCCACAGCCCTTCCGAGACGAGGAAACCCAAGGCCAGCGCCTCTACATCCCTGGGTAGAGCCAGCATGGCCAATACGGGGCTCCCGTTGAGTACCAACTCGATGCGCTGCTCTCGGACCACTCTATCGTTGAGGGCGGTCTGCTGCCCGGAACGATTGTAACGGCGTATCGGCCACTCGATCGTCTGCCCTACGACTTCGGCCTCCTGCTCAGCGGAGACGCCGCTTTGTTCGTGATTCGTTTCGTTGGTCGGATGATCGGGCTGCATCGACTCCACCGGACTGGCATTCAAAACGCGCTACCGACCTTTTCCTCCGGACGTTGCTCGCTGCCGAGCATACTCTAACGCGGTATTGCCCATCCCGCCAAGCACGCGGGCAGATGGGGTCCGAACGTTTCGCGAGACGCTCCACGGGCGTTCCTACGGCAATTCCACAAGAAGTCGATTCAGGGGAAATAAGATCGCCGGTGCGTCTGGCGTTTTCGTTAGGCGTACTCGGTTTCGTTATCACGGTTGAGGTTCGCTTGCTTGGCTGTGTTCGTCCTGATCGTATCACTGACGAAGCCGCTCCATGGGACAGCCGCTCGTGATGATTCCGAGTCCCAAGTGCAGGCTGTTGGATTGGCACAGGTTTGCTCGCTGAGACTGAGGCTCAATCTCAACAGTATGCCAGCCCATGTATGGTTTGCAACTGTCCCGACCGAACGCCACCGACCATGTTCGACACGGCCTGTTCACGGGGGCGAACCGCTCATCACTTGGTCCTCCCAGTCGGGCGTTTGTTCTCGCACACGCTTTGAAGGGGTGACGCCTGTTAGTAATCAGGCTTTGCGCCATCCATGTGCCTTCACCCTTTACAAAGGGATGACAAAGGAGGTGGTTATGCGGTGTCATTCGGATTGCCGGCAAATATGATGCTCTTCCTCGCAACCGCTGCCCGGCTTTGGGGGTTGACGCAAGCGTTGAGGATGCCCATACTGCCCCTGCCCTGTGAGGGGCGTGTAACAGTAGCTTGCGCGAAGGTTGCGCCGTAGTCAGGTGATGGATATCTCTGGACGAGGGCGCTTCCTTGAACCTCTTTGCTTGCGACCAATCGCGGCCATGGTCGTGGGGCCGGTGCCATACTTTTATCACTAAATGGTAGCGTGCATACACCAGCCATAGGCAGGGAGGAGTGACTTCGCGCGTTCGGTAAGACCGGACTACTCGCTATTGAGGCCGAACGACCTCCCGACGCGGGGGGGGGCGTGGAACCTGAGGGCAGGCCGCTTTGGTGTTATCCCCATGCAGTTTTCAGCAGAAAGGTGTTGCTACAGGCGTTTTGCGGGCTAAGGGAAGTGTGTATCAGCGGGCTAGGTTGCGTTTTCGTAAGTAAACAGGAGAGACGGATGTTAGTAACACGAAGGGAATTCCTTAAAACCTCCGCGGTCACCGCGGGGGTGGCCGTCACCGGGATGGGCTTCGCGCTTCACCCGGTCGAGGCACACGCAGCTGAGCTGCGCAAGAACCTCGTGGAGGCCACCCAGACCACAACCATATGTCCGTATTGTGGTTGCGGTTGCGGATTCGTGGTGCATTCCTCGGGCGGGGCGGTCATCAACATCGAGGGCGACTCTGAGCACCCGATCAATCAGGGAACAGCATGCTCAAAGGGGTCCTCGTTGTATCAGATGGCTAATAATGAGAACCGCCTGACGACGGTGCGCCATCGAGCCGCAGGTGCCACGGAATGGGAGGATGTGAGTTGGGATTGGGCCATCAGTCGTATCGCCGAGAAGATCAAAGCAACCCGCGACGCAACGTTCGAGATCACCAATGCCAACGGCGCGGTCGTCAACCGGACGTTGGGCATCGGGTCGCTGGGCAGCGCGGCGATGGACAATGAAGAGTGCTGGCTGTACCAGAAGTTCCTGCGGGCGCTTGGCCTGGTGTACATAGAACACCAGGCGCGGAACTGACACTCCGCCACGGTCGCCAGTTTGGCGACTTCGTTTGGCCGGGGTGCCATGACCAACCACTGGATTGACATCAAGAACAGCGATGTCATCCTCATTATGGGTTCCAACGCCGCGGAGAATCATCCCATCTCGTTCCGCTGGGTGACCGAAGCTCGGGTGAACAACAATGCCACACTAATCAGCGTGGACCCGCGCTTCACGCGGACATCCAGTAAGGCTGACATCTATGCTCCGCTTCGAAGCGGGACGGATATCGCCTTTCTGGGCGGGATGCTCAAGTATATCCTGGACAACCGGTTGATCCACGAGGAGTACGCGGTGAACTATACAAACGCCGCGTATCTGGTGGACGAGAATTACAGTTTCGATCCGACGACCGGTTTGTTCGAGGGGTATGATGCTGCGAACAGGACCTACGATCGATCGGTTTGGCAGTTCCAGACCGATGAAAACGGGGTGATCTTGAGGGACGTCACGCTCGCCGACCCACGGTGTGTGTTCCAGATCATCAAGGAACACTATTCGCGGTACGATCTGGCAACGGTCTCGAATATCACGGGGACGCCGCAAGCGAAGCTGCAGGAGGTCTATGAGACCTACGTGGGCAGTTGCTACGATGCGAATAAGACCGGGACGATCATGTACGCCATGGGATGGACGCAGCACACCGTAGGTGCGCAGAACATCCGGGCGATGTCGATGATCCAGTTGCTGCTCGGCAACATTGGCCTTGCTGGTGGTGGTGTGAACGCCCTCCGCGGTGAGTCCAACGTACAGGGCTCAACCGACCACTGCCTGCTGTACCACATTTGGCCCGGCTATCTCAAGGCACCGGAAGAGCAATACCCAACGCTGGATGCCTACAACACGCAATGGACACCGGTGACGCGGCCGACGCCCGAAAACCAGCCGTACAGCCTCAACTGGTGGAAGAACTATCCCAAGTACAGCGTGAGCTTCCTCAAGAGCATGTACGGCGCCAACGCAACGGCGGGCAATGACTTCAGGTACGGGTGGATGCCAAAGCGAGACATGGGCGTCAACTACGCATGGCAGTGCATGTTCGATGCGATGTACCGCGGGGAGCTCAAAGGCTTCTTCGCGTGGGGCCAGAATCCCGCTAACAGCAGTGCGAACGCCAATAAGGTCCGGCAGGCACTGGCCAAGCTCGACTGGCTGGTAACCGTCAACATTTATCCCACGGAGACGGCCGAGTTTTGGCGCGGGCCCGGCATGGATCCCACCAGCATCGATACCGAGGTGTTCGAGCTTCCGTGTGCCGCTTCGGTCGAAAAGGAAGGCAGCATTACGAACTCCGGCCGGTGGGCCCAGTGGCGCTACAAGGCCGTCGATCCGCCGGGAGACGCGATGCCCGACTCCGAGATCATGAATCTCCTGTTCGAGAAAGTGAAAGAGCTCTACGCCGCCGATCCGGAGGCAAAGTTCCCCTATCCGATTTTGGGAGCGAAGTGGGATTACTTCGACGGGACAGAAGTGCCCGCGCGATTGATCGCCAAGGAGATCAATGGGTACTTCCTCGAGGATGTTACCATTGGTGAGACGACTTACGCGGCGGGAACGTTGGTGCCGAGCTTCGGGTCTCTACAGCTTGACGGGACGACCTCATCCGGCAACTGGTTGTACTGCAACTCCTACGTGGATGAGGACTTCGAGGCCGGCAACAAGATGGCCCGCCGGATCCGCGAGGAGGATGACGCAGACGTTGCCGCCGAGGACAGAATCGGACTCAACGCCAAGTGGTCTTGGTGCTGGCCGGTGAACCGCCGGATCGTCTACAACCGCTGCAGTGTCAACCTCAAGGGCGTTCCCTTTGACGAGCAAACTCCGGTGATTCGGTGGAACGGTTCGGGGTGGAGCGGCGATGTGCCTGACGGTAGTGCGAAGCCGATGCAAGACGCCGACGGGAACTGGAATGCCGATTCCTACCTTCCGTACATCATGGAGCCTGACGGCGTCGGTAAGGTCTTCGGTAATCCGAGAGGAGCGTCTACCAGCGACGGACCGATTCCCGAGCACTATGAGCCGGTGGAATCGCCGCTGGCGACCCATCCGTTCGGTGCCAACCACGTGCGCATTAATCCCGCGACGCTGTTCTGCCAGAGCGATTTGGACTTGCTGGCCGACCCTGGCAGCGCAGAGTACCCCATCGTATGCAGCACCTACCGTATGGTCGAGCACTGGCAGACCGGCGTGATGACCCGCTGGGTCCCGTGGCTGAATGAGCTGCAGCCGGAGATGTTCGTGGAAATGTCCGAGGACCTGGCCGCGGAGAAGAACATCGCCAACGGCGAGCACGTCTTGGTGAGGAGCATCCGCGGGGAAGTGAGGGCGGTGGCCATCGTCACCAAACGTTTCAAGCCGTTCATCCTCAAGGATGCCCAGGGGGAGGTAATGACCGTCCACCAGGTGGGCATACCCTGGTGCTTCGGCTGGTATGCCCCCAACAGAGACGCCACCCGCGTCACAAATGCCAACCTGTTAACCCCGAACGTCGGCGACCCCAACACGCGGATTCCCGAAAGCAAGGCCTTTATGGTCGACGTAGTAAAGGAGGCGTAAGCCATGGCAGATGATGATCTTATTATTGCCCCCGGTCCGGGAGATGATGATCTTATTATTGCCCCCGGTCCATCGAGTGGTAAATCATTCTTGATCGACACGACCAAGTGCTTCGCTTGCCGGGCCTGCCAGGTGGCTTGCAAGCAATGGAACGATCTTCCGGCGGAAGATCCCGTTCCCACAAATCGCGGGACGTACGAAAATCCGCCGGATCTGTCGGCTACCTGCTGGGTCAAGATCCAGTTCAAGGAAAGCGAAGGGGACGGGGAAACGCCGGTGTGGAATTTCGTGCGAAACTCCTGCCGGCATTGCATTGATGCTCCGTGCAAACAGGCGGCTGAGCATTCGGACTCGATCACGATCGACGAGGATACCGGCGCGGTACTGCATGAGGCGGGCACTGCAAACGAATCGTATCGCAAGATTCGTCTTGCTTGCCCGTTCGACATCCCGCGTGCCGGCGAAGGCGGCCAGTTGTTCAAGTGCCGTATGTGCGTCGACCGCGTGGATAATGAGGATCTTCCGGAAGCCGATCGGATTCCCGCGTGCGCCAAGGCTTGCCCAAGCGGCGCGATCACCTTCGGGGATCGTGATGCAATCCTTGCAGATGCCGAGACCCGACTCGAAGCCGTCCGTGCGGATGGATTCCCGAACGCCACAATCCTGGATAAGAACGACGTGCGCCTACTGATTCTGTTGGGCGACCAGGCCAGTTTGTATTCGCTGAGCACGCGGCATTGATGCAGGATTGGTTATGAGCAAACCGGCTTTGTCAGGCAAGCGCGATCAGTCGGCACTGAACGCATTGGAGCGGCGGGCCCAGAACATACTGAAAGCCCGCCCTGCTTACAGGGAGATGGTCGATTTCTATCTCACCGTCTTTACACGCCAGATCGAGTGGCGTGACCGGCTGATCGTTCATCCAGAGGAGGTGACCGTCGAGCAGGCAAGTGAGTGTCTAAAAGACGGCACGCCGCTCGGCGAGCGCTATGATCCGGGTGTCGTGCCGGAATCGCTGCTTGACCTCTGGGCCGAGATGAAGGCGGTTTTTCGACGTGGTAATGAAGTGCTGCGTCAAGCCATTGACAAAATCGATGAGGCCGAAAAGGCAGGCGGTTTCGCGCCGTCCACATGGCTGGCGGAACAACGCCCAGGCCGCGAAGAGTTGGTCGCGGATACCGCCTGCCTGATCGGCATCGACGAGTCGATCCTGGCAAACCTGGCCCGGGCAACCACCTTCCCACATTGGGAGCTTGTGGCTGGGCAATGGCTGCCGCAGCGTCGCCTCGATGAGTGGAAACGGTTCCAGTGTCCAATGTGCGGCGGTCCACCGGGGCTTGTAGAGATTCGTGCGGATCAGAGCACGAAAGGTACGGACGGATTCAAATCCGCCGCCCTACGCTATATGCACTGCTCGTTTTGCGGCTCGCGTTGGGTAATTCCAAACCTCAAGTGTCCGGCCTGTGGTTCCACAAAGTCGGGCGACGCGAAGTATTTGTTCACCACGGACGAGCCGGAATTACGGATTGATTTCTGCAATAGTTGCCATCACTATGTAAAAGTCATTGACGGCAACAAGATTCACGGGCGGGTTCACGTCGGGTTGGAGTTGCTGACCGCCTCCCACCTCGATATGCTTGCTCGGGACAAGAGCTTAACACCGTTGGAAGTCTATGTGTGATGTTTTAATCCTGGATGGACGAACAAGGAGCTCAACTATGGAGAATTCCACTCCAAAACTCAAAACTGCGGTTGTCTCAGCGGCTGTTTGTATGCTTTGCGTCGGTCTGGTCTTCTTTGGCACGGGTTGCCCGATGCCTCCAACTACGCCGTGCACTACGGACGCGGATTGCGATGACGGGCTGTTCTGCAATGGCGAGGAAACCTGCGTCAATTCGGTCTGCCAGCCCGGCACCAATCCTTGTGAGGAAGATCAGATTTGCGACGAAGAGAACGACGTCTGTGTCACGGAAGGTTGTCAAACCGACGATGATTGCGCGGACGACGAGTTCTGTGACACCGAAACGGGCGAGTGTGTGCCGAACGAGAATCTCTACGAAACCGCAGAGTTCGACCACGACTTGCACAGCGGCTCGTTCACCTGCACCGAATGCCACCATGACGGTGCCGGGTTCTCAACATGCGACACGTGCCACAACCGGGACGAGGTCGTCGCCGGCATCATCATCTTGAAGGATGCGATGCACAACCCGGATACCGGGTGCCGGAGCTGCCACGACGCCGAGTTCAGTGATAACTGCGCATTCTGCCACACTGCGCTTAGCGATTTTTAGGTCGGGCGCCTTTGGGGCGCTGGCCTTCGGTCGAGTTCGACGGCATTGGTGCCGGTGTCGGCTTGCCCGGCAAGGAGAGAGTGGTTATACATGCCGTGCGCTGGGATCGCCGCGCGAGGCGATTCGGCAAAGTCCTTGAGCTGAGGTGGAGTCACTGCCGAAGCAGTCGCGATGTGCGGATGGGTGAACAATCGCGGCGTGTTACCCGCCAGACCGCATTGATGAACCTATGGTCATATGCCTGGCTTGGTGCTAGGGCATTGTGTCGAAGCACCGGGCTGCCGTTAGGGAGTAGGTACTGTGGGCGTAAGCCGGCGTGAGTTCTTAAAAACGGTCGGCGTCTCGGGTGTGGCCGGGTCGGCCTTGGGTGTATCGGCCGGACGGGCGGAGGCGTCCGAGCGCGTCGAGCCCTGGGATGAACTGATGGGGGTGCTGGTCGACATTCCCTTGTGCATCGGGTGTCGCCGGTGCGAGTTCGCCTGCAAGGAAGCGGCCATGCAGGCCTCAGAGGCCCGCGGCGAGACCAAACAGGCCGAATGGTTCAGGCCTGACGCCATGGAGACCTTCGAAGACAAGTCCGTATTCGATGACGAGAGACTTCGCCGGCCTGAGCCGCACTGCCACACGAAGATCAACCGGTTTCCGAATCTGCAAGACGCGAGCAAGCCGATCTACACGAAGGTCAACTGCTTCCACTGCGTTGATCCGGCCTGCATGTCAGCGTGCATTGTCGGGGCGTTCCGCAAACTACCTGACGGGCCGGTCGTGTACGACACCTGGAAATGCATGGGCTGCCGCTATTGCATGGTCGCGTGTCCGTTCGGGATTCCGGTCTACGAGTATGACAATCTGCTGACCCCCCAGGTTCGCAAATGCACGATGTGCGCGGATGAGGGGAATCCGAACAGGGGCAAGGTCCCCGCGTGCGTAAAGATCTGCCCGCAAGAGGTGATGACCTACGGCAAGCGCAGCGAGTTGCTGGAGATGGCCCACGAGAAGATTCGGACGCAGCCGGACGTGTACATCGATCACGTCTACGGCGAGCACGAGGTCGGTGGGACCTCGTGGCTGTACCTGGCCCCCAAGGAGTATTCCTTCGAGGAGTTGGAGTTTTTGAAGCTGGATTCCAAGGCGCCGCCGCGGCTTACGGAATCCATTCAGCACGGAGTATTCAATCGTTTTTTCCCGCCGTTGGCCTGGTACGGACTACTGGGTGCGATGATGTGGATTTCCAGGCCGAACGGTGATGATGCGTCGCCGAACCCGACCGAGAGCCGCCATTAGGCTCCGGAAATGCGTACAGCAAAAGCACGTGTAGCCGATCGCGCGTCAGGTGCTGGATTTGCAGCCGGGAGGAATGATCGCAGCTTGATTAACAGGAGCGAACAGGAGTCACAGAGTGAGCGGACATGAGTTGCCCGTGCCGGTAAACCGGAAGTTCTTCACCCCCGGTGTGTTTGTTCTACTGGTGCTCGCGGGCATCATGGCGTGTGTCGCGGTTTACCGCTTTGCCTTCGTCGGGTTGGCAGGAGCCACTAATCTCAACCAGGAGTATCCGTGGGGGTTATGGATATCGATCGACGTGGCCACCGGCGTGGCGCTGGCGGCCGGTGGGTTCACGACGGCGACCCTGGCTCACATCTTCCACCGCGAGCACTATCACGCCATAGCGCGTCCTGCCTTGCTGACGGCCATGCTGGGCTACACGTTCGTTGGCATAGGATTGATGTTTGACCTCGGGCGTTTCTACAATATCTGGCACCCGATCATTCTATGGCAAGGCAATTCGGTTCTGTTCGAAGTCGGCATGTGCGTGGTGTGCTATCTCAATGTTTTGTACATCGAGTTCCTGCCGATCATTTGCGAGCGGTTTGAGAACGATTTACGGTTCCCGACGCTCAAACGTTTTTGCACGACTCTCGGCGGCTTTCTTCGCAAGGTTATGTTTCTATTCGTCATTGCCGGGACGGTTCTATCATGCCTGCACCAGTCTTCGCTGGGCAACCTGATGGTGATCGCCCCGTCGAAGTTCCACGACCTGTGGGACACGCCGGTCTGCTCGCTGCTGTTTCTGCTTTCGGCGTTCATGGTGGGCTTCCCCATGGTGATTTTCGAGTCGATGTACGCCGGCTGGTCGTTCAAGCTGAAACCGGAGATGGAGATTCTCAGCCCACTCTCCAAATACGTTCTGTTCTTCACCGGTTTGTATCTGGCCGTCAAGGTCACGGATATGCTAATACGCGGGAGCTACGTGTACCTGACCGAGGGCTCCTTGCAGAGCTACTCCTTCATTGTGGAGATGGTGTTCGGTGTGATCGTTCCATTCTTCATGCTCTTGTCGGCGCGCGTTAGGAACACTCCGCGGCTGCTGTTTATCGCGGCTCTGTTGGTGATACTGGGCGTTATCCTCAACCGCGTGAACGTATTCCTGATCGGCTACCAACCGCCTTACGTGACGGTCCACTATTTCCCGTCCATTTTCGAGATTGCCGTCACTGTCGGACTTGGGGCTACACTGATGCTGGTGTATCGCGCCATCGTGACATTTTTCCCGGTTATCAGTCATCCCGAGCTAGGGGCGAGAAGAGCATGAACAACCGGTTGCAACAACATTACTTTCGAACGTCCGTCATCATCGCGTTGACGGCAGGGGTGGGATGTCTTGGCCTGATGATGCAGGACGTACAGGCCCAGGTCGACGAGAAGCCCGGCGCCGTATCGCCACCACCAGCTTCGGAGTGCACCCGCTGCCATACATGCCCGAGACCCACGGCGGATTACATTTGCTTGCCTTCCTGTACACGCATCCAGGCGGCAATTGAAGAGCTGAGTCAACAGAAGGGTCCTGATTTCGTCCTTCTGGACATGATCAAGAGCGAAGAGGAGGGTGTGGATCGCTTCGGCCCGGTGCCTTTCGACCATTTGGGTCATGCCCACTGGGCCGAGGTTTCGGACGGGTGTGCCGTCTGTCACCACTACACGCCGGAAGGCAGCACCCATCCCGCGTGTGGAACATGCCACTTTCCCTTTCTCAAGCGGGAGGACATAACAATACCGAGCCTGAAGGGCGCCTATCACCGCCAGTGCATGGGCTGCCACCGCGAATGGAGCCACAACACCAGGTGCGATGTATGCCATGTTCAGAGAATCGGCGAGCAGCGCGGTGTCATCACGCGCGAAGACGCGCTGGGGCACATGACGCCGCCGATCCCCGAGCCCGAAACGGAAATCTATGAGCCAAAGTCCAAACCCTCAGTCGGGACGAAGGTGATCTTCCGTCACGGAGAGCACGTCCGCCGTTTTGGCCTCAAGTGTGCCGAATGCCATCACGAGGACAACTGCGTCCGCTGCCACGAGAAGGGCAGAATGCACGTGCAGGCTGTCAGGGCAATGGGTGAGCATCATCAAGACTGCAGCTTCTGTCACAGGGCGGACGTGACGGAGGGCGGCAAGTGTGACCGCTGTCACTGGAACGAGGGGCAACCCGTACCCGCCCCATTCCAACACGCCGCTACGGGTTGGCCGCTGAGTCGGTATCACGAAGACAAAACCTGTCGAATCTGTCACGAGGCGGTGCCCTTCGTCAAGGTCGGTCGCGATTGCATCGCATGCCACGCCGATTGGGAACCGGACAGCTTCGATCACGCGATCACCAACCAGCGGCTCGATGATAACCACGCAGAGATCGACTGCGAGGAATGCCACATCGACCAGCGGTTCGACCGTGCCCCGACGTGCGAGGAGTGCCACGACGAGGACACTACGTTCCCGGCCAAACGTCCCGGACCGGTGGTCGACGTCGACAGGCCGGCGCCGGATTAATCTGTGGCTGGCCAACCGGGCGTCGTGTCGCGGTCCAACGTTGGTGTGTGCAGGTTGTTATCGGTTGGATCATTCCCTGCTTCTGTCGGCTTGCTGGAGGAAGAGGCAATTGGCCTCGCCACCTCCGAGTACGCAGGTTCCGTCCGCGTGTGCGCCGCACTGGGCGCAGAAGTTCTCGAACGCCTGGTTGGCCTGAACAAGTCCCGCGGCCATGCCGTGGAGCATGTCAACCCATTGACCGGCGTCCACGCCGCATGCCTGCCTCAACGTGTTGCGGATATAGTGTTGTTGCGATCGGCGCACGGCGCGATGGAGGTCCCGGCCCTTCTTGCTCAGTTCTAGGCTGGTCTCCCGGCGGTCAGTCCTGCCGGTTCGCCGGACTACCAGTTTGGCACGCACCATTGAGTCCATGAGCTGTGTAACCGCTGGCTTGCTCACGCCGAGGAAACGGGCAACTTGCGTGGACGTCTGCCCCCCGCAATGACCAAGTAGCCGAAGAACCTGCACCTTTGACGCGGAGAGAGGCTGTTTCACGACCGACTCGACCGCGCAGGTCTCGAGCACATGGTCGACGGTGCGCGACAGCACCAACAACGCCTTGAGCACACCGTCCACCGTTTTGGTGGTGAGTGGGGGCTTTGCAGTCATGATTCACCTCCGATCAGCTAGATCACCCTGTGAACTGCCGTGAACTTTGCATGTCGACCGCAGCATTCCACGACAGACCTCTCCAGCGAAAGTGTATAACTAGCTCCGAATCCTGGCAACGGGGCGCGAGTCGGTGCGAACTCGTCCCGACATGAACGGTGTCGCTCCACTGATCAATAATCCATCTGGAACGTCCGCGTTGACCGGAAGATGTCGGCACGTATAGAAATGCGCAGTCCGGTCGGCAAAAACGCAATTACCGATGAGGTAGAGTCACCGTTTCCCACTGACCGTGTTTCAGCACCGCCAGCCGAGCGTCGCCCATCTTGACAAGCATCCGCCGGACGGCGTCGCGGTTGGGCCCGGCGAGATCGACTGCCTGCAGCAAGTGGCAAGTGGCGTGGTAAGCGAGGTACGCATCGATCGTGGGTTCGCGCTTCATCCTGGGAGAGGAATACTGAGCTGTATAACGCTTGGCAAAGCGAGCGAGCGCCTCGCGGGCCCTGCGGTGCGGACATGAATAGGGCGCTAACACAGGTCCGGGATTGGGACCCGCGAGCTTGAGAAACTCATCGGTTACTACCTGCTCGCTGCCGACAAAAAGCTGCGTCATGCCCAACTCGCGCATCCGCCGCAGCACAGACGCCGACACGGCCTCATCATACCAGCTTAGCACGACCTGGGCATCACACGACGCCACCTTCCGCAACGCTTCATCCAGATGATCGGCGCCGGGATCGTAGTCGATCTCGGCAACCGCCCTATCACTTGTTAGAACGTGATCCCTAGCATACCGGGCCCACAGGTTCAGATGTCTCCTTGCCATCGGATCCGGCGCACGGAGCACGGCAAAACGGGTATGCCCGAGGTTCTTGACGATGTATTTCACCATTCGGGCGTGCTGCCGTGGATCATCCCCCGGGCAACGAAAGATCCAAGGGTTGGCCTCTTCATCCCCGTCAGGGGGTGAATCGGAGGAATTGACAACCGGAACTTCGGTTCGAGAGGCCACTGCGTTTCTGATGACCTGACCAGGTCCCACATACGCCACGATTCCCAGTGCCCCATCACGGTGAAGAAACCGAGCGAAATCGTCCTCCGGCGTGACCCATCCATAGCGCTCGTATTCAGCCGCACCCGCTGCCAGAAGGAAAGGCACGTGTCCGCGATATCCGCCGTGGGCGTTGGCTTCGTGCACGGCGAGCTGGACGGCCAACGGGTCCGCCCGGCCCACGGTGGTGAGTTTGTGTTGATGCTCTTTGGGCAAGACGATCGACCTGACGACCGGCCCGAGCACCGCAATCGTGACGGCCCCTGGCACAGCCGGACCGGCATCAGCCGTGTGCGCGACTGAGACAACGGCCTCCGGTTGCGGACATGTCGTCTTCGTGCTGTCCGCGCAGACTGGAAGATCGCTCCAGCGCTTTGGACCTGAACCACGTGCCAGGCCATTGACGGTACCAACCCAGACGTCGTCCTGACCGAACGTGACACACCGGATTCGATTGTCCGGAATTGTGGACCTGACGATTTGCGCCGCTATGGTCCGTCCCTGCCGGCTCATCGTGATCAGGCTTATATCAAGATCCTTGCAACGCCGGTATGTCAGCCAGGTATTGGTGGGCCAATCCACCAATGCGCGCAGTCCATTGTTCGTCCCGACCCATGCTTCGGTCTCGCTGTGGGCGGCCAGGCAACGAATAAAACCACCGGCCTCGGGATCGGGGCTGATGCTGTGGGCTTCCCATCCAAGCGTGCCATACCGGCGACACAACCGCTCATGCTCAAGCAGCCACAAAGATCGTCCGATGCTTGTGATCCCAAGTGCCCCCCCGTGAGAATACCGCACGCCCGCAGGACTTGCCGGTTGCCCCCGTTCAAGTCCGTCAACGAGACTCCAGTCGCCGTGATCCAGGTCAAACCGTTGCACCTCGCCGCCCCAGCCGGCGGCGTACAGGGAGCCGTCCGCCACGGTCAAGCTGGTGACGGCCATCTCCGGTGTGTTCGCTCGTCGTGGGAAATGCAGCTCCCATGTGTCGTTGACCGAATCGAAGGAACTGATCCCGGCGCTCGTGGCTGTCCAGACTCGCCCTCCCGCGACGCGCACGGCCAGGACAAGATCACCGGCAAGACCACTGTTCATCTGATTGAACCGGTCGAACCGCCCCGCGCTGAAGCGGACCAGCCCGCCACCCCACGTTCCGATCCAGACCTCGTCCGTCCGGGCGTCCACATCGATCGCGGTGACTACTGGTGAGCCGAGTCCCTCATCTGTCGTCCAGCTTTTCCAGGTCCCGCCGTCGTAGAGCGCCAGGCCGCCTTCGGTCCCGACCCAGACGTGATCGTCGGCGATTCGGATTGCGCGGATGCTGTTGTGGGGGAGTCCGTCCCGTGTGGTGAAGCTCTCCCACACATGGTATACGAGCGGTGATTCGGCCGGTGCCTGACCCATCGCGGCGATGGGCCGGACCGAGGCGACGACGATGGCGAAGCATATGACGACGACTGCATTGATGGTGTGGCAAACTCGTGGCATGGCGCGGTGCCTCACAGGGCTTTAAGGTAGGCGATTAGATCGTTGAGCTGTCCTCTGGTCAGATCGAGTGTCTTGCCGTGATCATCCGTGACGCTGAACCGCGTCCATATCTCCTCGAGCGTGTTGGCGGAACCGTTGTGCAGGTAGGGCGCGCTGTTGTAAATGTTAGTCAGGTGCGGAATATCGAAGACGTTGGACGGTGCATTGATCTCGACATAATAATAGACGCCGAGTTCGCCGAACGATTCAGTGTCGAAGAGATCGTCCACCTCGGATTCGAGCGGCTCGTCGAACCACATCGTGTTCCTAAGAGGCGCCGAAAGCTTGGACGATTGATACGCATAGCCATGACAGGGAACACAGCGCTGCTGTGGCGTAAGCGGTGTGCCGTCGTTTGCGAACTTGCGATCGAAGATCGCCTTGCCGCGGCGCTGGGCCAGAGTCAATCCCTCGGGACTGCGATAGGGATTGCGCGGTCGCTCGATCGTGCACATGTATCGCACGAGGGCATTTAACTCGTCGGGTTTGTATGGCGCTATGCGAGTGAAGAACACCGCAAGCCTCGCCCCGCACTGGCGGTGCAGTGACGGATTCGTCCCTTCCCACTTGAACGGCCCCGTGTCCACAATCCCGCGAAGCGTGCGGTTGTCGACCGGGTGAACGCCGATCCCGTCCGCTTCTATATCGAGTGGCAGCCCGTTGATATGTCCATCGGGGTGACAGCTACGGCAGGAAAACTGCCGGCCGAACGTGATATCCGCGCTGTGGAACAGCTTGGCACCGTACCGGATTTCGGTCACCTCCTCAGGTCCGTCGAGTTTGATCTCGCCTGAGACGATGAAGTCCGTCGTGTCGATCACGCTGATGGAGTCGTCCAGCGCATTGACCACATACGCGAACCGTCCGTCCGGTGAGAACACGACGCCGCGAGGATTGCTCCCGACGGCGATTCGCTTGACCACAAACCGGCTGCTCATACCCAGGTGGTTGGGAAGGACGTCTCGTCGCTCTTGGTCCGTCGCGCCGGTAATCAAGGTCAATAGCCCAGGCACGTCGACCACGGCGACCTGATCGGCACCGCCGCTGGTGACCAAGGCATATCGGCCATCGGGGCTTACAGCCACGTCCCACGGATCGGGGAAGTACGAGCACGGCTCGTCCAGCAGAACCTGATCAACGCGCCCGTCGGGCCAGACCACACCGAGCCCATTAGTGATCGTCCACCCCTGGGCAATCCGCGTGATCGGCAAGAGGCTTTTCGTGCGCATCATTGTGAATAGCGCGATGTTGCGCCCGGCAGCGAAGGCGATTCCCTGCAACATATTGGCCCCATCCGCGATCGGGCGGCTCGTCACGACGCCCCGTTCGACATCCAATATCGTAATCTCCGAACGAGGCGGATCGCGGAATCGCCCCAGGTAGGGTCGGACACTGGTCGCGTAGGCCGACCGGCCGTCCTGGCTCAACGCCAGCGACCAGGGTCCATCGCCTGCCGTCAGCCGCTTCGTCTCTTCAAGCCGGTGGGCGTCTATGACACAGATTGAATCCCGCCCGGTGTTGGCTACATAGATGTGCGTTCCCGTCGGATCAGTAAGCACCCCGTGCGGCTCGTTGCCCACGGCCACCTCGTTGAGCACCTTCTGCGATGCCGTGTCAACAACGGTTAACGTGTCGCTCATGCGATTCGTTACGTAGAGCCTTCGACCATCGGGGCTGACGGCCACGCTCTGCGGGCGCTGGCCGACGGTGATTTCATCCAGCACACACCGGGTCTTGACGTCGACGACAATCAGACTGTTGCTCTGCTCACAGACCACGTAGAGCCGATCACCGCTGTGAGATGTGACGAGATTCACCGGGGTTTTGTAAAGCGAATCCGCCGGTGCCCGTCTGAAGCCGTTTATGAGCACCTCACGATGGGAGGGTTTGTCCATGTGGCAGGGTGTGCAGCCCTCTGGATTCCTGGCCGTGATCATCGCAACGGCCTCGGCGGTCGGACCGTGCTCGGCAGAGCGAATGGCTCGCACGTGAAAGCTGCCGGCATCGTGGCATGATTCACACTGTACGCCGTCCTCGATCTTGAACGTGTCGGCGGTCCATCGACGCCCGACATCGGCGGAAGCCGCGTGGCACCTCAGGCAGATACGGCTGTCATGCGGCTGTTCGGCAATGCCGGAGATAGCTGCGATCTCAAGTGCTTCCGGCTTGGCGAGCACCGCAAAGGCGTCATGATGTTTTGGGTTCGGACCCAGCGTACACGGCTTCACATTCTGCCCCGTCGCATGGCACTGAAGGCACACGCTTCGACCGACGTAGACAGGGAATCCAGACTCTTCGGCCCGACCAGTACTACAGCCGAACATCAAGCCCATGATAACCGCGAATCCGGAAGCAACGGACTTTATCATTCTTGTCCCCCTGGCACTCTCGAGGGTCCGGCTCCAAACGGCGAGTGCGGGCGAGCAGCGACGCCGACTTTCCTCGGATGTGTCCGCAACGCCGACACGTGCCTGTTCGGTGGTGTCAGCTCCCGATCCTCATGGCAACCGATGCATCCGCGCCGCCCGCTGGGCATTACCCAAATCCAACTTTGCATGGATTGCAGGACGTTGCCTTCAGCGTCGAGCGTTTCGAAGCGCAGCGGCGTGCGTGCGGGGACTTCGAGGAAGAACGAGCCGTCGGTTTCAACCGGAACCTCCCCAAGTAACTCGTCTCGAATGATATCGCCGTGCCGCCCGTTTCCCCGGTACACCGGAGCGCTGTGTGAAGCCTGTTCACCATCAGCATCGGCCCGGAACACTCGCAACCGCTTGATCTGCCCAGGGGTGATTGCCTTACCCTGTTCCCGATCGGAAAGATAGACGTCCAGGCAATAGAGAAGACCGGTGGCAATCCGTTCGTCGACAACACTGGAACGCCCGTCGGGGATGCGCCGCGGTCCAACCACAAGCGCATCGACCTCGTGCCACTTTGGATCGTCGAACACCTTTGCTATCCGGGTCCCGGTTGACGGATCGAGCACGTAGATTCCGTAGGAGCCGCCGGTTTCGGCTCGATAAGAGACCAGCAGTTTGCCGTCCTTCATTGCATAGGGCGTTTGGTAGAATCCGTCAGTGTCGGAGGCCACAGTGTGTCTTGAATGTAAGCTTCGGGTCCGGGCGACAGCCACTAACGACCCGCCGCAATCCGGACTACCCACCTTCGATTCGACATAGACGACCCACCCGTCCGGAGTTTCACAAGGCATCGAGCGGACCGCCGGCGGCTCATGTGTCGCGGCGAAAGGGAATACATCCGCGCCGTCGGTATGGACGGTCATAAGGTCCGTTCCACGGGCGCCGGGCAAAGCCGCTGCGACGTCGACACTTGACCATCGGCTGAAAAGCAGCCGACCGTCGCTGAGCTGGTACGGATCGCTGACGCCGTTTGGATCACACGTAATCCGCCTGATGCGCGTGCCATCCACCCGACAGGTATACAACGAGCTTCGACGTATGCCGTCCGCATCGCCATGAAAACCGATTTGATAGACGGGTTTGTCCGCGTCGATCGTGTAGATCGTGGAGAGATAGATCGCCCGGTGGATGTTACCCGACCAGTCCGTGATCCGCCTTGGATTGCCCCCGTTCGTGTCCATCTCCCACATGTGGAACGGATCAACCGCTCGGTGTTTACCAACAAACAGAATTCGCTTCCCGTCGAATGAGAGGTCAGGCCGACCGGCGGTGACAAAACCTGATGTCAGAACCGTGACATTGCCGGTGGAGCTATTCGGATCGAACGCCGCAATCCGGCTGCCGGGCGGCAAGTCCCGCTCGACGCCAAAATCCAGCGGTGTACCCATCCGCCCATCCGCGGCCTGTGCGGGAATCTGCGTAAAGATGAGTCGATCGGCGGCCAGGGTCGTCGGCGTACCCCACGCGGCCACCAACACCACGGCAACGAATGCACCCAACAAAGCGGTGGATCGGGCGCGACGTCCACGCGCAGCCCCTGTCAGGTGTAAAGGCGTTCGTGTGGTGGAATAGTTCGAGCACTCGATCACGGCTTGAACGCTCCCTTGCCTGGCTCTGTCGGTGCACGTGCACGGACCCCAGGCACAGGCGAAGTTGCACCCCCCGAAGTTACACCACCCTACAAGCTATCGGCGGGGTGCAAGGCGGGCTTTCGCCGCTTCGGATTGAGTCCACCCCGCAGCTCTAATTGTAAGCGAACGGTATTCGCCTTTTCCAGTCTTCCCCCGGTGAAATCGGGCGAAATGGAAGCGCAATCGCTGCGGCGGCTTCCGAGCAACACATGCTCCGCGAGGCTGTGCAGCCGTTGATCAGTCCTTGGGATGAGCCATCGCGATCAGGCACTTGGCCAGGTCGCTACGCGCCGGTTTACGAACATGAGCATTGACCAGGGCCTGCTGCAGATTGCTCGCCGGTGCTACGCGCGCGCGGTCGTACCCCTCCTGGGCGATGGGAGCGGGTGGTCCACCGATATCGCTCAACATCAATCCCGCATGCAGCGCATACCCGGCGGTAAACGCGATCAGAATGCTGGCTGCGTAGCGAAAAACTCCGCCGAATCGGCGTGCCGCGGATTTCAACCCGCGCGGATATCCGAACCACCTCGACAGCGGAGCACCGGGTTCACCTTCGCGCAGGCTGAAGCCTGCGGCTCGTGCTGCGGACCGTTTGTCCTCAATCACGAGTCGATTGCCCTCGCGCCGGACGGTGATCCGCTCGGGGCCGGGAAGCTCCCGCATGGTCACTACGGCTCTGGAGGCCGTCTCGTATTCCCGACGGCACTTCTCGCATCCCGCTAGGTGAGCCTCGAACGCCGGGCGGTCGGCATCGGATAGCTCGTTGCCCAGAGCGTCGGCCATCAAGATTTCGAAATCTTCGCAAGTCATCATGAATCCTCCCTGGTCCAGCGCCGCTGCAACCGGTCCCGCACGGCTCTAACGGCCCGAAGGTAGTGCGTCTTGATCGTCGAGATCGCAAGACCCAGTTCGCCTGCGATCTGTGCGAAGGTCATGTCGTCGTACACCTTGGCCACCAATACGCTCCGCTGAACATCGGACAGACGATCGAGTGCGGCGGCAATATCATCACGCAAGACCTCCCGGTCGATCCGGGCCTCCGCCTCCACTGATCCATAGCTATCCGCGGGAGAAGCGAATTCCGCGCAGGCTAAAGCCTGTAGTTCTTGGGTTGTGTGCCGTTGGCGACGCAGATCAATCGCCCGGTTCAGCGTGACGCGGCGAAGCCATCCCCGCGGCTGCTTCGGCGCCTGCCGGACGCACTGCGCATCCCAGCGGAGGAAGACATCCTGAACGACATCCAGGGCGTCGTGGTGACGCCCCAGAAGTCGGTAAGCCCAGCCGTACACCTCATTGGTGTACCGCTCGAATCCAGCGCTTGACGGCTTACTAATCGCTGTCATCGACACGGTTCCTCATCTCCAGGGCGGTCTTGTGGTCCAAGTGGGATACGGCGATCAGTTCGTGAGGATTATCACGAAACCACTTGCCGTCAAATTCGAACTCGACCGTAGATGTCTTCTCATCCTCATCCACGTCCACGTCGTCGTCGAGAGCGTTGTGAGCGATAATTGTACCGGGCATTTCGACCCGAACGTCGAAACTATGGCCGCCGAGCTGTTCGGTGATCTTATGGTAGCGCTGGGCCCGCTGGTACGCCCGCTCGAACACCGCAATCTGACCGCCGGTCAGTCCGGCCTCACCACGCAGAGACTGAATATAGATATTGTATGCTTCACCCAGGATCCGCTCAGCCTCTTCGTCGAAGCATCCCCCTTGCTGATCCTCGGGAAGGGCTCCGCAACGCTCGATAATCCGCTCAAAGCGATCGTTCCCCTCCTCTTCAAGTTGGGTGTAAAAGTCGATCAAGGCCCGGCGGGCGATCAATCCGTACTCCACGGACAGGTCCGGATGGCTCTCTGCGATCGCTGTCTTGCAGAACTCGAGCTGCTTGATGGCCTCCATGCCGGCGAAGGCCTCGACGATCTTGACCCGCTCCTCGAGAGTAAGCTCCTCAACCGGTTTTTCACCAAGCTTCTTGACTTCGTCGTCGAAGAAGAAGTCCTCCCATCGCTGTATGTGGGCCCAACGCCGTGGGGTGTAAGCCCGGTGGAAGTAGTAGTAGATCCCGTCCGCACGATGCTCGATGCGCAGGGTCGTGGGGAAATCGAGATACAGGTCGGCGTCCGGATCGTCCGCGGCCGCGAATGTCGACGGCAGTTCCTCGCCCGGCTCGAAACGCCGCTCGCTCTTGAGTATCTCGGTCACCTCGTCACCCTCTTTCTTGGTCGTCCGGGTCACCTCCCAGCCGCTTTCGGCCGATGGCATGGCATCACCCCCCGACAGCTCCCCCTCATCGGCGTTGAACTCCAGCTCGATGACGACCGACCCGTCAACGCCGATCTTGATGGTCTCATCACGCTCTACGCAACCCGAGCACGCCCAAAGACCCATGGCCACTGCGGTAGCCGTCGTCGTTATCGTTAAGCGGTTGGGAATCATGGTATTGTCCTCCTCGGTTTAAGGTTCGGCTCTCGCAGATATGGACGAACACACCGTCTTATTGGATGACACGATTCCGAAATCCGCATCCCGGGTTGTGCTTACATCCGGATAAACTAGACTCCCCAGGATACCAGGACCAACACCCAAGGATCGTGAGATGGGCAACCGCAGCGACACCCCTGATAACGCTCACGATGCTCGGGAGACCGAAAGCGAGGGTTGGGAGTGGCGATGTTCCGGCTGGGGCCGCCGCATCAGGCGTCTCATACTTGTGGTCGTGCTGACCTACCTGGGAGTTTGCGTGCTCGTTGGTTTGCTTCAATCCCGCCTGATCTACTTCCCTACGCGGGGCTACCCGGTTGCACCGAGCGACATCGGGTTGGATTTCGAGGATCTCACGCTGAGGACAAACGACGGCGTGTCGATCGCCGCGTGGTACGTTCCGCATGTTGATCCAAAGGGCAGTGTTATCTTCTGTCACGGCAATGCCGGGAACATGTCAGATCGGCTGCACAGCGTCAAACTGCTTCATGGAATGGGTCTTAACGTCGTTATCTTCGACTACCGCGGCTTTGGCCGGAGTGAGGGTCGCCCCAGCGAACAGGGCACGTACGAAGACGCGGAGGCAGCCTGGCGGTACCTGATCGAGACGCGCGGCGAATCGCCCCGGCGCGTGATTCTGTTCGGCCGATCGCTGGGTGGTGCCGTGGCGATTGAACTGGCCACGCGGGTAGAGCAAACACCATCTTCGATCCATCCAACCGCCCTGGTCGTCGAATCAACGTTCACGAGTCTTGTCGACATCGGGCGGCTGCACTTCCCGTTTCTACCGGTTCGCCTGCTGCTGACCTACCGCTATGAATCGATCGACAAGGTCCCACGGATCACCTGCCCGAAGCTGTTTTTTCACGGGAAGGACGACACGCTCATCCCGTTTGTCAACGGCCGAAAGCTCTTCGACGCCGCCGCCGAGCCGAAGCGATTCGTCGAAACCCCCGGCGGACACAACGAAGCGGGATTCACGTACTCGCCTGATTTCACCGACCGTCTTGCAATGTTCATTGACGAAGTGCTGTCACCGAAGTAGCACCTGCAGTGCGGACCATCATGAGCCTGGGGCGCAATGTGACATGGACGCGATGTTACAAATCCAGTTTCGGAAGCAGCGGCTCAATGCGCTGCAGCAGTTCAGGAATGTCGCGCTCGACGGTACGCCACACCTCTTGCAGATCGACCTCGTCGTACGCGTGGATCAGCTTGTCCCGCATTCCTGCAATCAGCGACCACGGTATGTCTTTATGTGCCTCCCTGAACCCCGGTGACAACCTCTTGACAGCTTCGCCAAGGATGAGCAGTTGATGCAGCACGGCGGATTGAGTCTTCATATCCGTCCGGAGGGTTGCCAGGTCCAACCCGCGCGTAAAATCCAGTGCGAGTCGTGCCGAGCGGGCAATGTCCAGCAGTGTTGTTTCATCAAGCAGCATAGACTGTCCTGGCCGAACCGAGTATCTCACGTTTGCGGATCGGATTGTGGCTACTCTCGATCGCCCGTCGGCTGACGAGATCGACCGACCTTCCCAGCAGGTCCGCCAGCTCGTGTTGCATCTTTACATGATCGAGCAGACTCCAATCCGCATCCGGCGCAAACGTCACCAGCAGGTCCACGTCGCTGTTCGCGTCGAAGTCCTCCCGCAGCGCCGAACCGAACACAGCCAGTTCCACGATCTTCCACCGCCGACAAAACGACGTTACTTCCTCTGCCGGAAATATGAACCTTTCAGTAACCATGCCAGTAGTGTATACGACCTCCGGCGACCAGTCACTTCCCGGTCGATCGTTAATCCTGCTCGCCGACACGATCAGCCCCGGCGTCGAGATAACTCTGCAGAATCACCTGGGCGGCGACAGAGTCTTCGACGGCCTTTCGTTTCTTGCGGGTAAGCTCTGCGGGCTGGAGAAGTTCCTGGGCTGCGTGGGAGGACAACCGTTCGTCCCAGTAGTGCACCGGTTTGCCGCCGGTGTGCGCCAGGACGTCACCGAATCGCCGCGTCAGTTTCGCCTGCTCACCCTCCGTACCATCCATATTTAGGGGCAGGCCGACGACAAACGCACCAACGTCATAATCCTGGGTGGCGCTCAGGACCACACGAATCTGATCTGCGATGTCACCACGTATTTCGATCGTCTCGAGCGGTGACGCAATGCCGACATCGGTATCACCAACGGCCAGGCCGACGCGCTTCGTGCCGTAATCAATTCCGAGAATGCGTAGCATAATGGTCTACAGCCTTCTTCGTTTTCGTGTAGCGGAATCATGGGCACCGAACACGCCTTGGCGAAGGAGAGTCCGCGCGGGCATTAAGCCTTGCTATTACCCACATTTTGGTGGACTGGTAGGCTGGGGGCAAGTGGATGCTGTCCGGGATTGTCGTGTTGACAGGAGGTCGGGGCGACGCCGGGATGGATGGGGCACCCGCACTCGCTGGGGCCGGGTAAGGGGCTTGATGCTGCAAGGGGGGGCTGGTACACTCCGTGAACCGTTCTTGGTTCGAGTCAAGGCACATTGCTAGGAGGTGAGAACATGTCGAGGAAAGCGATTCTTACCATGGTTACGGTGGTCCTGCCTGCGTCGACCGAGTCATCGGCGACGTAGTGGACATGGGAGCGGACGAGGTCATGGGACCCTGTCTCGCAGGTATTCCCACAGTGTCCGAATGGAGTCTTGTCACGATGATGCTGCTCGTCTTGTTGGCGGGAATGGTTGTTCTCGTTCGTCGTCGAGCGATGGCGAACGGCTGATGGTCTGACCGTCATGCCCCGGAAGGGGCATGGGCGCTTAGCCACGGGCGTGAGCCCGTGGGATAAGAACGGCGTAAACGCATAAGATCCGTAAGGGGCGATAGTTGGCACGGACCCCGTTATCGCCGCGCTTCCGCCGCGACGCGTACACCATGGGCTTGTGCCCGTGGCTACATGCCTTCGCCCACTATGGGGGCTTTGTCCGGTACCGTGTTGTGAGTAAGCTTCATTGAGAATACCACGCTCGCCCCATTCCTGGTCCGTGACTCCGAAAAGAGCCGTTGCCATCCAGCGTGAACTGGCCGGTCGGATCGTCCGGGAGGGTCGGGTCCGCCGTCCGAGGTTGCTGGCCGGCGTCGATCTTGCCTTCCGCAAGGATCATGGGGAAGGCATAGCAGGCGTGGTGGTTTGGGATGCACAAGCTCGCGAAGTGGTGGAACAACACGTTATCCGTCGTCCGGTGCAATTCCCCTACGTGCCGGGCCTGCTTTCGTTCCGCGAAGCCCCGGCGATTCTGGCTGTCCTGCGCAGACTGCGCTGCGAACCTGATGCGTTTCTGTTCGACGGTCAAGGGTACGCTCACCCTCGCCGGTTCGGTCTGGCGTCGCACGTGGGTCTGCTGATTGATCGATCCAGTCTGGGTTGTGCAAAAAGCCTGCTGGTCGGAACGTGCACGATGCCGGGCGTTGCCAGAGGATCGACGACGCCCATCGAGCACAACGGTGAGTGCATTGGGATGGCCCTGCGCACGCGCGATAACGTAAAGCCCATCTACATCAGCGTCGGGCACCGCCTCTCACTAAAAGCGGCTGTTGAGATAGCGCTGGCCGCCTGCGCGGGCTTTCGAATCCCCGAGCCGACGCGCCTGGCCGACAAGCTTGTCGCCTGCGAAAAGACTCGCCTCTGATAAACCGATCACCCCTACGGCAAAGCTTCGGGCAATCCTGGTAACTGGTCGGCACCCTTTGGCACGGTGATACTCGAACCCGTGAAGTCGTCACCGATCGGCTCGTACCGCCCACCCAGGTGCTTGGCAAGAAACGCCTCCGCCACGGCGTTGAATGCTATGCGGTTCTCCGGGCGGGCGAAACCGTGACCCTCATCGGGGAACAACACGTATGCCACTGGGATGTTTTTGTCCTCCATGGCCTTGACAATCTGGTCGGCCTCGGCCTGTTTGACGCGCGGGTCGTTGGCACCCTGACCGATCAGCAATGGCCTGCTGATGCGATCCACATAGGTCAGCGGCGATCGCTCGGTGAGTAATTTGCGGCCTTCGTCCGTCCGGTGATCGCCTACACGAGTGGTGAACACGTCGAGCATCGGTTTCCAGTATGGCGGGATGGACTCGAGCAATGTGATCAAGTTGGACGGTCCGCAGATGTCCACACCGCATGCAAATACGTCCGGCGTGTACGTCAACCCGACCAGCGTCGCGTACCCACCGTAGCTGCCGCCCATGATTGCGACGCGCTTGGGATCGGCGATCTTTTTCTTGATCGCCCAGTTCACGGCGTCAATCAGGTCGTCGTGCATTTTACGGGCCCATTCCAGGTCGCCCGAATTGACGAACTTCTTTCCGAAGCCGGTTGAGCTACGAAAGTTCACGCTCAACACCGCGTAGCCGCGATTGGTCAGCCACTGATCGTACGAGCTATAGCCCCAGCTGTCGCGAGCCCACGGCCCACCGTGCACGAAAAGCACTATCGGCACGGGTTTTTCCGGCCGGCCGTCGCTATCCCTGTCCATCCAGACCGGCAGCGAAAGGTAGCTGACCAGATTCAACCCGTCACGCGACTTGATCACTACCGGATGTATCCTGGTGAGCGGCTGGCCTTCCAATGCCTTGCGATTGCTGAAAAGGAACTTCGCCTTTTCGCCAGGGCGGTCATAGTGATAGTACCGGACGGGGCCATTATCCATCACATAGGCCACAATCCAGTGCTTATCATCCAGCGTTCGGTCGGTGACGTTCATCTCGCCGTCCGCGACCTTCTTGAGGTAGTTCAGATCGGCCTTAATCGACGCGTCGAGAATCTTCCACTCACGCCGCTTATACGTGAAAGACACGGCCTCGATCGTCTTTTCCATGGGGTGTGCCATAACACCGCTGACATCCGCCCGCGGATTTGACGCCAAGACCCTCTTCTCGTCCGTCTCCAGATTGTAGGCGACCAGCGCACCCGTATTCCGACCCACGCTGTCCATCATGTAGAGGACCTTGCCGCTCCTGTCGAATCCTGCAGGACCTGTGGTCATCAGGTCGTCGCGCGAGATCTTCATGAACAACGTCCAGTCCTTGCCGCCGTTAGTCGCCTTGAAAACCTCGCTGCCCCCGTCCGGCGTCATCTTCGTGGCCAATCGAACGTTGAAGTCATCGTCGGTGGTGAATCGCGCATAGCCGTCGTTTTGCTGGATCAACTTCCGCTCCCCGGTCTCGATATTGATACGGTAGATGTCATGGAGCTGTGGGACGCGATCATTGATCGCGATCAGCATTTCGTTGGGAAACTTGTAACTGGTGTGCTGGATCCGCGCCTGCACGCCGTCGATGGGTGTAAGGTCGCGCGTCTCGTTGGTTTTCAGATCCGTCGCGTAGATGTGCCAGTTCTCATCCCCGTCCTTATCCTGGATGTATACAATGTGCCGGTTCTCAAACGCCCACGTGTACATACGAATGCCGCGTTTCTTGTCTTTCGTCACGGGCTTGGCGGCGGCCGGATTATCCACCGGCCCAACCCATACGTTCAGCACGCCATCTACGTCCGCCAGGTAAGCCAGCTTCGTTCCGTCCGGGCTGATCTGCGGGCCGGCCTTGTCCGGGTTGCCGAACAAGACGCTTCGGGGAATCAGCGGCGTACTCTTCATGTCGTTGGGTGTGGATTGCTGATTGTCAGCACGCCATCCGGGCTCGCTGCACCCGATCATCAACGCAACCACACTGCATGACGCCAATAAAGTTCGCATGGTATGTTCCTTTCAGGTTTTATGATTTGGACCAAACACAAGGCGGATATTGTAATGTCACGCGTACGTAATGTGTAGGTCTTCGGGGCAGATGATTTGTCAGATGTTGTGAGGCGGCAACCGAGGGGTGCATCCCGATAATGGTGGCAGAAATCTGTGATGGTGGAATTGGTTCGCGCCAGCGGGCCCGTGGAGCTGGCACGACGTGCCAGACAGCACGAATGATATTCCACGGGTAAACTCCCGTTGACCCAGCCACTCCCAATAGGATGCACCCGTGAACGTGGGGCTCCCGCCTGGACACAAACTGGAGCCCGCCAGCGCTGGGGCGTCTGAGCCGTGCTGTGTCGGGGATCCTCTCTCGAGATGTGGAAGGACCGAGAAGAATTCTCGGTCCGGCGATCCGTCGACTGAATGGCTCGTCTCTGGTCGCGGGCTGTATCTACAGTGTCTCGGCAGGCTCGACGCATCCGGGCAGATGTTTAGGTCCGATATACGCCGGGCGGATTCCTGTGACTTTTTCACCACGGAGGTTGCCTGCGCGGGGTGTAAGGTGCTTAAATATACACGGAGCTGAAGGGCTGGGAACGTGTGGCGGCATCCAGCCGCGGTCAAACAGTGCCCTGACAGTATCCGGCTTTCGGCTTCAAAGGAAGGGAGAAGCATATGCTGACCGGCAACATTCTCGATCTTATCGGCAATACTCCGCTTGTTCGCGTGGACGGGGATAGAATCTTCGCCAAGGCGGAGTTCCTCAATCCCGGCGGAAGCATCAAGGACCGCGTGGCCGTCGCCATGCTTGAGGGCGCGGAACGCGACGGGCGTCTCAGCAGCGATTCGATCGTTGTCGAGCCCACCTCCGGCAACACGGGCATCGGCGTTGCGTTGATCGGGCGGATGAAGGGCTACTCCGTCCGGATCGTCATGCCCGAAGGTATGAGCGTGGAACGCAAGAAGCTGATCAAAGCCACGGGGGCGGAGCTGATTCTGACGCCCGATAAGGAAAGCCTCTCTGGTTCCGTTCGTGTCGTGGAGGAAATGGCCGCCAAGAATCCGCGCATCTTCGTCCCACAGCAGTTCGAGAACCCCGACAACCCCCGGGCGCATTACGAGGGCACGGGTCCGGAACTGTGGCATCAACTCCACGGAGACATAGACTGTTTCGTGGCCGGCGTGGGCAGCGGCGGAACCTTGCAGGGCGTGGGCAAGTTCCTCAAGGAGCACAATCCGCATATCAAGATCGTGGCCGTCGAGCCGAAGAACGTCTCGGCCCTGCTTGGTCACGAGCCGGGGCTGCATCAGATTCAAGGGATCGGTGACGGTTTCATTCCCGGTGTTCTCGACGTGGCACTCGTTGACAAAGTCATTGAAGTAACCGACGAGGATGCCATCGAAACGACCAGGCAGCTCGGGCGCGATCACGGGCTTTTGGTGGGCATATCATCCGGCGCGAATGTCTGGGCCGCCCGACAGCTAGCTAAGTCCGTCAAAGGCAACATCGCCACCGTCCTGCCCGATCGGGCCGAACGGTACTTCAGCACCGCGCTTTTGTGACACCACAATGACCCTTTGCGGGTCGCAGCGCGCGGTCACGAGCCCGCGAGGTACGCCTCCATCCGGTGCCGGTATCGGTCACGGTTTCGCCATTGCTGCCATGATCCGACCAGATACCCGGCTGTGTTCGAAGCCAGTACCACCCACATGACACAAAGGCAGACGGGATACGCAAGCAGCCGCTCAGTCCGCCGTGCGATTCGCACAGCCTTGTTGTGAAACGTCCAGACGTAGAAGTAACCTAGCAGCACCACGAGCGCGGGAATGGCCCAAGTCGTCACAAAGCAAATCGCACCTATCACTATGATCAGCAGGATGTTCCGCAGGTTGTACGCGAAGCCTGCGGCGCCGATCTGCGTGTGGCCTCGCCCCGTGCCGTAGTGGAAAAACTGCTTCGCGATCGCTCGGAAGGAACCCCGCGGCCGCCACTGAACAACCGCGTCGCCGGCGAATTGCCAACGAGCATCCATACGCCGCACCTTGCGATCGAATAGCGTGTCCTCGGAGAAATCGACCCACTCCGGCCACCCACCGGCGCGCGACCAGAGCATTTTTGCGCAGGCCATTGATCGTGCGGAGGGATTGAAGGTCTCCGGATCGACCGGGTTCAGTTGGCCGCGCATCGTCGCAAGCCCGACGACGTTTTCCAGAAGCGTGCGTCCGTCGATTTTGTAGAAACCTGCGACAAACTCGATCTCCGGGTCCTTCTCGAACGGCTGGATAAGCTTTTTCAGCCAGTCCGGCTGGGCGCGGCAGCCGCTGTCGATGCTGGCGATGATCCCACCGGATGTAGCCTCGACGGCGATGTTTCGTCCATGGGCGATGTTCACGCCAGGCGCTTCGATCAGACGGATTCGTGAATCGCGTGCGGCATATCGGCGGATCAACTCAATGGTCTCGTCGGTGGACCCACCGTCGACGACGATGATTTCATTGGGGCTGCGTGTCTGATTCCTCAAAGAATCGAGCGTGACCGCGCAGCCGGCCGCGTCGTTCTTGACGGTCATTATCACCGAAACCGTTTTACGTGTGTTGGGCACCCAACTTGCCTCGTTGTCTGTTGATTTTGTTGTACAATCATCCAACTGCCGCAATCGCGGCGTGTTTCCAACGTCTGTCCCCCGTGGATCCTCCATGATCCATCACTTCTTGGAGCCCGGAGCGCCAGCGACGGGTATCCCTTCGGTGGCAATCGGCATTGAAACCCCGCGCTTACGCTTGGGGCTCGGATCAAGACAACACATCCGTTCCACACCGGATAGCGCATCCGCTCTTTGATATCGACCGCGCCGGATGCGGAATCCAAACCATTAGGGTGCAACTCGCGTTCCGCCCCTTGGGAACGTGCAGGGCAGGTCGTTGGCCTGACTTGTCGGGCCGTTGACCTACCTGTCCCTGATCCGAACCCCAAGCGCAAGCGAGGGGGTACATGACCCGTCGCTTGCACTCAGGGCTCCGACTGTTTGAGGCAGGCGAACGTTGCGACAAAGTAGCAACAACCCCCTGCCCTACAACCCGATCCGGACCGCGGGTCGCGAGTCGCTCCGCATACGGTGTGCAACGCGCACAAGTCCGCGGCAAGGTACGCTCGCCATTCGTCCCAGCGTACGGAATACCCTCCAAGCATGGGCGCAGAGCATCCAGCCTAAATGGCGATAGGGATACACATCACCGAGGTGGGCGCGACCGGGGAAGAGGAATGCGAGGAGATAGCCTATTCGAAACCGGATGCCCGGCGTGCAGAGCAAGTCCACCGCAACATGGGTGATGGGTGATGCCGCGTCCCGTGGTGCGTGTGCAAGTGCGATCCTGTCGCGCCAGCTCACCCTATGCCCGCCCAATTCGTTCATCACTTCCGGCGGACAGACGGGTCCGAAAAGCTCTGTAGTGCGTTCCATTGCTCGCCGCACCGGTAACGACAAACGCCAGTCTTCCAATCGTTGTACAACAAGTGACCAGTCCATCGATTTGCCATAGTGCTCCGTAAGCCGCTTGATGTCGTACAGCCAAAGCAGTCGCGAGCATCCGTGATACGCGGCGTGGGCGGTCAGGTGAATGAACATGACCTCCGGCCGCGGGATCACTGCCGTTGATTGACCGACGTGGATCGTTTGGGCGGCCTCCCAGAAGGCGTCATCGGGCATGGTCCGGGCGACGCGCAGAGGCCGAAGTGGCCGGGCATGAAGATCAATGCGGACAGGGCTGGGTGAGCCGGTGATCAACTCCACCTCATAATGGTACCTCGGGAAAAACCCGTCGCGTACAAGATCGAAGCCGCGTCGACACCCGTGGTTCGCAAGTAATCGGAGCGTTTCCTCGACGTGTTTGGGCCGGATGAGCAGGTCGATGTCGCTCATGGGACGCAGATCGGGACGCGGGTAGACGGTAAGGTTCAGGGCGGCCCCTTTGAGCAACATGACGGGCACACTCGCGCGGTTGAAGGCGCCTAAGACGCGCTCGAGCTCTTCGGTCAGGTTCATGTTGAGCGCGGCGATGGCCATGGCACCACGATGAAGTCCGGAAGAGACGCGCGAGGGTAGCGGCAAGTCGTAGCGCGACACATGCTCTAGAAGCAGCCCGGCCATACCGGCCTGGTGTGCTTCCGTCACGAAGCGGTTCCACTCGATAACGGTGCACGGCGGGTTCACGTCGGCGGGTCTTTGTGCCCGCAACCAAGCGGTCAATTGGGTGTCAAGTTCTCTCACCGATTGATCCCGTTGACATCGAGCCGCGGGGTACTGATCACTCAAGCGCTTTGCGCCTGTTGACCCATGCCGCCTTCCACCAATCGCCCAACCAGATCACACGTGGCTGCAATCTCTCCGCCGATCAGCCTATAGCAGGACGCCTGGCGAATCATCCCCGCCAGCACGTCCAGACCCAGCGTTTGGCATCCGAAAAGATTGAAGCACACCGCATGTAAATCAAACGCCGCCTCGGCACGGCTGATCGGGATCAACATTGGTGTGGCGCCGCGCGTGTACCTCGGGAAGATGACGTACCGGATCGGGCATGCCTGGCCGATGGCATTGGGATGCACCTCGACCGGATTGATGAATCCGACCCACCCCTTAAACCCTTTGAGGTACTGGCGATCGCCGTGCAGGCGTAGCCCCAGCGATTTAATGACCGGATACGCGGGCTTTTTGATGCAGATCGCCCGTGGATAGGGGTGCAGAGCGAGCGTATCCGTGTGGATCAGGGCGAACTCATCGCAGAGATATCGCCACCCGCGCGCCAGCAATCCTACGGTCAGCGTGGATTTCCCACTGCCTGATTGTCCTGGGAAGATCACGCCGGCCCCGCCGACCTCCATCGATGACGCGTGCAACTGGAGGTATTCCGGCATCACTTCCGGCACTTCCCAGTTGATCGACCATTCGACGTAGGGCAGGATTTCATCCGCGCGCGACGGTTCAAACTGCAACCGCCCGTTGACGGTCACCTCATAGCATTTGCGCCGCCACGGCGGAAGGCGTCTTGGCTGAACCTCCACATGAACTTCTCGCGCGTTTGGTTTGTCCGTTTGAAACTGGCGATAGAGGGCGGTGTAGCGGTCGCGCAGTCCGCGCAGCGGTGTCGTTAGTGCCGCATGCACGACACCAATCTGGAAGCGCCGGGTCTGTGGGACGGTATGTCCGATCACGCCGCGTCACCTTCGCACATTCGTGTTTACGTTCCGCCCTCGCCCGCCTCGATAATCAACTTGCGCTCCCGGAGCGTCTCCAACAAGCGCTCCACGCATTCAAGGGCTTCGTCGCGCGACACGTTGTACATGTCGGTAAGGCGCTCTGCGATTTGTGAGGCGTCCTGCCGGGCATTGCACTGCCGCCAGATGAACAGCGCCGTTTCATTCAGCCGATGGGTATCGGCCGATACCGGATCGAAGATCAGAGCCTCGCCGTCGAGTTCGTGCATCCTCACGTCAGTCCGACGGAGCGGGCGTTGTGCCATGGTCGTGGTTGAGCTTGTTTCGCTCATTGTCATTCCAATCGCCCCGACGTTCATCGCGATACCACTTCGGTGCCTGCGGCGGTTCGCACCGGTCCTTGCGGTAACGCCTCGGCGACGGCCTCCCAAAACACCCGGCTCGCTACGCAGAGATCCGGAACACGCCTCCCCTTGAGGAACAGGGCGGGCGCAGTCGAAGCGCCGGCGCCGGTCGCCAGGGCGACATCCTCCTGGATGCGGCGCCGAACGATGTCACTGTTCATGTCGGCCAACAGCCGCTTCGCATCCAGCCCGGCACGCCGCGCAAGCCGTGCGTAGCCGGGATGCGGATGATCCTTGCGATGCTCAAACAGAAGCCGGTGCATGGCTGAAAACGCCGACTCTCCACCCTGCAATCGCGCTGCTTCAGCCGCGAGACCGGCGTAAGGGCCGTTTCTCACTACTGCCGCCGACCTGTTGGCTCGGGCGGCTCCGTTGTTCCGGTTAGAGGCAGGGTCGATCAATTCTCCCGGAAAGTGACGGTAGTCGATTCGCAAACGACCGGCGAAAGGATTTTCGATGATGGCCCGACGGCGCGACTCAATACATGCACACGCCGAGGAATCGTAATCCGTGAACACCACCAGCGTCGGTGCGGATTCACGCGCATCCGGTGGTGCGACATGGTCGTCGCGAGGCCGACGAGGTAAATCGACGACCGGCTGGGCGAAGTACTCGCGTAACACGAACCCTCGATCGTTCTGCATCGCCGCGACGACCTGATTCAATTCCTGGAGCTTCCGCCACTGGCGGCGTACCTCGGTCATGGCGTCAAAGTAGAACCACAGCCCGACGCAGGCGGCGCCGGCCGCGACCACCGCCCACCCCGCGAGTCGCCCGTGAATCCGTCCGATGGCGGGAGCGTCTGACGTACTGATTGTCGCCTCATGCGCTCCGACGCGACCCACGTTACGCCACAACCAGACGGTACCGATGAATACACCTGCGTTCAGCACGTGCGCGATGACACAAAGCGGGCACCACTGCGATAAGGTCAGCGCCATCAACGCCGTGAAGAAGATGGATCCCGCCAGCCCGCATGAGACGACGAGCAGCGTCAACTGCCACAGCCGGCGTGCAGTCGCGGGGATGCACCCGAGTATTGCAAACCAGACGGCGATCGAGACGAAGTAGGCAATACCGATCAACGAGGTCGGAACGTAAACGCGGCGTGAACCGATGTACACGTCAAATGAGCCCCACCGACTGCCGACTACATCGGCGCAGCTTGCGCTCGGTACGATCTGCGATTCGCACAAACGTAGCAGGTAACCGGTGTCGTCTCGTCCGACGTGCCAGCCGCCGTCATGCTCGACAAGCAGCGTGCCGCACACCCAAGCACCAGCCAGAGCGGCTGCCAGGACAACGACCCAAAGGATGCGGGCGTGGTGCGTACGTCTGATCATCGACATATCCGGTGCGACCGTGCTCGCTGCTGGAGACCCGGACAAAGACGCCGCATGCGCGGCAGGTGCGTGCACACAGACCTCACGCTATCCGGTCCGGCGCGGTCTTCGCGGCGTTTCCAAGAGGCCGGGCGTTTGTTTGCGAACCCGTGCGGACGGCGCTCTACCGCCACGTTCTATCGGACGATGACGCTTCGGAGTGAAGTCGTCGGCCCGGTCAAATCCCACGCTACCGCGCCCCAGACGGTAGTCGGCGGCAGTGCTGTGGAGACGAGTATCGGGCGTACGTTTCAGCCGGATGTGGTCAAGGCCGATTCCCTTGGCATGGAGCAGAAATTGCTTACACTTACATTGCTCTTGCAGGTAGGGAGGTCTATCTGCTCCCCGCACAGGATGGAACGATGCCCAACGCCCACCGAGTCCGGATCGCGATGCTCGGCTCCTACGTGCCGCGACGATGCGGAATCGCTACGTTCACGCATGATCTTGCGACGGCCATCGCAAAGGCGGGCTACGACCAACCCATGCCCGATGGAAACCGCGTTGCAATCATCGCCATGAACGATCGTGACATGGAATATGACTATGGGCATGAAGTGACTGTGCAAATTCACCAGCACCGCCGAGAGGACTACCGCAATGCCGCGGAAATTCTCAACACGGGCAAGGTGGATGTGGTGTGCCTTCAGCACGAATACGGTCTATTCGGCGGGGAGTGCGGGGACTATCTCTTCGATCTGCTCGAACGCCTCAAAAAACCCGTCGTCTCGACGCTTCACTCCGTCGTCAGCGAACCCACGCCCAAGCAGCAAGAGGTCTTGAAGCGAGTCTGCGCCAGGAGCAGCGTCGTCGTCGTGATGGCCGACCGGGCCCGATTGATCCTCAATGGAGTCTACGGTGTGCCGCTGGGTCGTACCAGGCTGATTCCTCACGGCGTGCCGGACATTTCATTCGGGGACACCGAGCCGTACAAGGAGCGTTTCGGCCTCAGCGGTCGTCCGATGATTCTGACGTTCGGCCTACTCGGGCCTGGCAAGGGTATCGAGATGATGCTGGACGCCCTCGCGAAGACCGTCCCCGACCATCCGGACGTGGCTTACGTGATTCTCGGCGTGACCCATCCGGGCGTCGTTCGCGAATCGGGTGAACTGTATCGAATTTCCCTGGAGCGGCGTGCCGTTGAGCTTGGCATTCAGACGAACGTCCTGTTTCATAATCGTTACGTGTCGGTGGAGGACTTGCGTGAGTATCTGCAGGCGGCTGACATCTATGTGACACCATATCCCAACAAGGAACAGATCACCTCGGGTACGCTGGCGTACGCGCTGGCTTCGGGCAAGGCGATCATCTCCACGCCGTACTGGCACGCACAGGAGCTTCTGGCCAACGGGCGCGGGCGGCTTGTCGACTTCGGCAACACGGACGGCTTCACCGAAAACCTCCGGGAATTGCTTGACGAGGAGCAGACACGCAACGGCATCCGCAAGGCCGCCTATGACTATGGGCGGGAGATGATATGGCCGCGCGTCGCAGAGCAATACCTAGAAACGCTCGCCCACGCGCGGCAGACCTTCGCGGAGACGGTGCCGGACACCGTCTCGGAGCGCAAGGTCCTGATGCGGATGTCGCTGCCGGAGCCTCGGCTGGATCATCTGTTCACCCTGACCGACGACACCGGTATGCTGCAGCACGCCCTGTACGCGACGCCGGATCGCCGGCACGGCTACTGCACGGACGATAATGCTCGTGCCTTGATCGTGTCAGCGATGGCCTGGATGCTCCTTCAGGACGAGCAGACGCTGCGAAACCTTCACGTCTATCTTTCGTTCCTGCATTTCGCGCACATCCCGGAGACGGGACGGTTTAGAAACTTCATGTCCTACGACCGTCGTTGGCTGGATGAGGACGGAAACGATGACTGTCAGGGACGGACGATCTGGGCGCTGGGCTACCTGATTCTGCACACCCCGAACGAATCGACACGGCGACTGGCGACGGATCTCTTTCGGAGTGCGCTGTCGGCACTTGAGACGCTCCAATCGCCTCGCTCCTGGTCCCTGAGCATCCTCGGGTTGCACTATTACCTCAGGCAGTTCAGCGATGACACCGAAGTTTGTACCCAAAAGGTTCGACTGGCCGATCGGCTCAACGCCGCTTTCGCTAAGCACGAGTCGGACGACTGGCCCTGGTTCGAAGACACCGTCACCTATGACAATGGACGGATGCCTCAAGCGCTGATCATCACCGGGCTTCAACTGGAACGACAAGAGCTGGTTGATCGTGGTCTGCGCGTTCTGCAATGGCTTTGTGATGTGCAAACCGCAGGACAAGGCCACCTTTCGATCATCGGAAACAAAGGGTGGATGCGGCGGACTGGTGAACGGGCACGTTACGACCAACAGGCGCTCGAGCCGGCAGCCCTGATCGGCGCCTGCAAGGCCGCCTACCGCGTATCGGGTGATACGAAGTGGCTCACCGAAATGCGTCGATGTTTTGAGTGGTATGTTGGTCGCAACGACCTTGGAGTACCGGTGATCGATTTCAAGTCGCGCGGGTGCCATGACGGACTCAGCGCGTCAGGTGTAAACGAGAACCAGGGTGCCGAATCCGTACTGTCCTGGTTGCTCTCGCTTCTGATCATGCACGAGATGCAGACCGGCGACGCGCCGGAGGCGGGCTAAGACGGCCCGTCGCGAAGGAGACTGATTACCATGCCGCCAGCCAGAGAAGACCCGCGTAGAAGACTGCTCAAGCGTCATCCAAGCAATCCGATTTTGACGGCCTTTGACTGGCCTTACTTCGTCAATACGGTGTTCAATCCGGGAGCGGTGCGACTTGCCTCCGGCGAAACGCTTCTGCTGTGCCGGGCGGAGGATTGCTCTGGGATGTCACACCTGTGCGCGGCCCGCTCGCGTGACGGTGTCACCGATTGGAAGATCGACCCGCATCCGACGCTGCTGCCGGACCTTGAGAATCACCCTGCGGAGGTATGGGGACTCGAGGACCCACGGATCGTCTGGGTTCCCGAGCTGGAAACCTACGTCGTTACGTACACCTGCTACTCGCATCGCGGTCCCGGCGTCTCACTTGTCCTGACGAAGGATTTCCACGAGTTCGATCGCATCGGGAATCTCTTCCCGCCCGAGGACAAGGATGCAGCGCTTCTGCCGCGAAAAATCGACGGGCGATGGGCTATGATTCACCGTCCCGTGCCGGCGCGCGGTCGCGCGCACATCTGGATGTCGTTCTCGCCCGACCTGAGGCATTGGGGCGATCACACCGTCATCCTCAAAGCCCGGCGCGGTGCGTGGTGGGACGCTTTCAAGATCGGTCTGTCCCCGCCGCCCGTCGAGACACCTGAGGGGTGGCTGATCATGTACCACGGGGTTCGCGACACGCCGGCCGGGTGTCTCTATCGCCTTGGGCTGGCGCTTCTGGACCTTGAAGATCCGACGCGTTGCCTGCTGCGCTCGACTAAGTGGGTGATGGGGCCGGAGACGCACTATGAGCGCACCGGCGACGTCGCCGATGTCGTGTTTCCCTGCGGGTACACGCTCGGTCAGGATGGCGACACGCTGAACCTCTACTACGGTGCAGCCGATACCGCCGTCGCGGTGGCAACCGGGAGTGTCCGCGAGATGCTCGACTGGTTATGTGAAAACAGCACACCCGGCGACCAGGACGACAGTTGACCCGACAACAGGTTTCCGGTTGGAGCTGCCATGCGTATTGCCATGCTCGCCCCGATCAGCTGGCCTCTGCCGCCGAGCGGCTACGGCCCGTGGGAGTTGGTCGCCCACAATCTGACCGAGGAACTCGTCAAGCTCGGTCACGACGTCACCCTCTTCGCCGCCGCCGGCACCAAAAGCAGTGCCAGGGTGGTGATTACCTGCCCGTATGCTCTCTCCACCTGGCCGGAGCCGGAACGCAGCCGTGAGCGAAAGTATGATCCACACAGTGGCCTGCTCGAAGGCCCGCCCGACGCACGCGTGTTGGAACAACTGCACATCGCCACGTGCATGGAACAAGCAGCCGCAGGTGAGTTCGACGTGGTCCACTCGCATCTGCATGTCCATGCGCTGGTCTTCGGGCGGCTGATCAAGTGCCCGTTGGTTACCACGTTACACGGGGCTACATGGGTGCGGGCGGCTCATCCGGTGTTCAAGGCCTATCAGGACCTGCCCTTCGTCTCGATCTCCAATGCCGAACGGCAAATGCTGCCGGAGCTTAACTACGTTGCCACGGTGTACAACGGTATTTGCCTGGAAGACTTCACCTTCGAGCCGGACAAGGATGATTACCTTCTCTTCGCCGGACGACTGTCACCGGAGAAGGGACCCGACGTCGCTGTTGAAATCGCCAGACGTGCGGATCGGCGATTGCTCATTGCCGGTATGATCGAGCCGCAGTATCAGGATTTCTACAACGATAAAATCAAGCCCCACATCGACGACAAGCACATCGAGTATCTCGGTTTGCTGTCGCAAAAGGAACTTGCCCCGATCTATCGCAAGGCTGCGGGTGTTCTATTTCCCATCAACTGGTGCGAACCGTTCGGCCTGGTGGCCGTCGAAGCTCAAGCCTCCGGCACGCCGCTGATCGCGACGCGCTTCGGTGCTCTGCCCGAGATCATCGTCGAGGGCGAGACGGGCTTTGTGGTTGATTCGATCGACGAGGCCGTCAATGCCGTCGAGAAGCTCGCCGCGCTTTCGCCTTCCGCGTGTCGTGCCAACGCAGAGTCCCGCTTCAGCGCCGCGGCGATGGCAAGGGGGTATGAGACAGTCTACGAATCCCTTAGAAAATCCGAGCCCCGAGCGCGAGCGAGTGTTTGACGATTCGATCCGTCACTTACGCTCCAGGCACGGATTTTGCACACGAGTGTCGATTGGTCTATGCGCGTCAACCCCTCGAAGTGCGTTGCACGTCGGTCATAATGTTCCTTGACATTTCACGCGGGCATACCCCAACCGAGATCGCTGTGGGATTTGCGAGGTGCTTGCCCGCACCGCCCGGCGGGCTTAGGATTCAAGCCGTTGGCTGTGACTCGCTGTTTGGGGGCGATACACGTTCATGGATATCGAACGTATACAAAACGCCGTACGTGAAATCCTGGCTGCCGTCGGCGAGGATCCCGATCGAGAGGGTTTGCGGGAGACACCGGCGCGCGTGGCGCGGATGTATGAGGAGTTGTTCAGCGGACTGCGCCGCGATCCGGCGGAACATCTGAGTGCAACGTTCGCCGAGCAGTACGACGAGCTGGTGGTGCTGCGCGACATTCCGTTCAATTCGATGTGCGAGCATCATCTCCTGCCGTTTGAGGGCAAGGTGCACGTGGCGTACCTGCCGGATGGGCGGGTCGTCGGTATCTCCAAGCTCGCCCGCGTGGTGGACGATCTCGCCCACAGGCCTCAGGTGCAGGAAAGGCTGACGGAACAGATCACCGACCTGCTCATGGACAAACTTAAGGCCAAAGGCGTGGCCGTCGTCATCGAGGCGACGCACACCTGCATGACCTGCCGCGGCATCAGGAAGTCCGGCAGTGTCATGGTGACGTCCGCCGTTCGAGGCCGGTGCAGAAGCGACGCCCGGACCCGCGGCGAGGTGATGTTCTTGTTACATGGCTGATCGAGGTGTCTCGGTGAAGTCGAAAGGTGGCGGGATTCTGCGATGGCTCGTGGCGATCGTAGTCATTGCAGCGGTTGCGGCGAGCTTTTATTCCCATCTCCACAAAAGGGCCAGTGGCCGTGTGAAAGCCGAGGTCCTTGCGATTGCCGATGAGATGATCCTTCCGCCTGAGTATCGGGATGAGCTTAGGCGCCTGCTCGAGTCCGCCCATGACGAAGCGTTCAACAGGGCGTTTGATCTGGCCAAGAAACTCGGCCGCAAGTTCAACGAGAAGCTCTACTACAACGAGATTTTCAACACCGTGATCGCCCGCGCTCGTGAGGAGGGCAACAACGATCTTGCCGACCGAGTCGATCGACAACGGGCCCACTTCGCCTTCACAGTGACGGAGCATTAGAGCATTTCGTTTTGACGTAGCGATGTACTGGGTGCCACTGGCAGTTCACTGCCAGTGCAGTCCTTTGGCAAGACACGGGCGGGCAAGCACGCGGCTCGCTGCGCAGAAATGCAAGACGCTCTAATCCCCGTTGGCCCGGCTGAGCATCTCCTGCCGATCACCAACGGTGACTGATGTCTTGCGTTTGACACCGCTACGAAGATACGTCACCGGGACTTCCGTGCCAACGGGCGTGAAACCCACGAGGCGAACGAGATGATCGGCATTCTCGACCTGTACACCGTCATACTCGATGAGGATGTCTCTCGCCTTGAGGCCTGCCTTGGCCGCAGGACCACCGGAGAAGCTGATCCGCTGCAGCTGGGCACCGCGATGGACGCGCCGATCGACGACGAGGGCGGATTGCGGCGGATCAACGTCCTGAACCATCACGCCGAGAAACCCGTAGCGAACTTCCCGGCCGGCTTTGAGCATGCCCAGGATGCGGCGTGTGTTCTTGTTGACCGGGATCGCAAACCCATGCCCCTCGCTGACGCCGGAGCTCGTCTCAATGGCCGCCACAATCCCAACGACTTCCCCGTCCAGATTGAACAGAGGTCCACCACTGTTGCCCGGATTGATCGTCGCGGAGGTCTCGATCATGTTGCCGTAATATTGGACGTCGGAGTCACCGGCGAGACGATTCGTCATCTGGCGCCCCAGCGCGCTGACCACGCCGTACGTCACGGACGTCCGGCCGTCCTCATTGGCCAGGCCGAACGGATTGCCGCACGCAAACACCCATTGATTGACCTTGATCTCGGACGAATTCCCAAGGCGGACGGCATCCAGACCGTCGGCCTCGATCTTCAGAATGGCCAGATCACTGCGCGGATCAGCCTGAACCAGGGTCGCGTCGAACTTCAGGCCGTTGTGAAGGATGACCGAAATGACGTTCGCCTCTTCAACGACATGGCGGTTGGTCACGATGTACCCGTCGCCAGCCAGGACAAAACCAGCCCCCTGGCTGAAGGGACGAAGAACGAGCCTCGTACCGGGGCTCTTAGGATCGCTGACCTGATACGTCCTGATCGCCACAACGCCGGGCCGTACGTTCTCCGCGAGGTCAACGAACGCGCGTTGAAGCGCCTTGAGATCCGCGATCTCATACCGCCTGGGTGGGTTGGCGTAGGCGCCAACCGACCAACCGGCGAGCGTCGTCAGTGCAACGACGACTGCAATCCAGCTCCGCTTTGCCTTTCGTCCCCGTCCGGCGCGATTCATAAACACAATCCCTCCCCCCTTCCGGATCCAAGTCCGGATACAGACGCTACGGTTTGGTATATTATAGCAGGGCAACCGGCGGAGGCGGAGATAAACCACTGCTAAAATCGGACGGTTATCTCTGCTAAGCCCGTGCTTGTGAATTGTGGACCGGCAATAGCCGTGAATGACACTACGCTTCTAAGGCTCGAGTTCGACGAGATTCGCGAGACGCTCGCGACGTGCTGCCTGAGCTCGCTGGGCAAAAGGCTTGCCCGTTCGATCACTCCCTCGACCAAGGCGAGGGTCGTGCGGAACTGGCTCAATCAGGTCAGTGAGCTCGCAGCCGTTGCCCAGGAGCGTTCGCTGCCGCCGATGGCCGGCATCCACGATATTCGCGAGTATGTCCGCGCGTCCGCCTTCCCCGCGCCGTTGGAGCCCGACGCGTTGGCGACCATCGCCGAGACGCTCCTGGCAACGGCCGAAGTGACCGCCTGGTTTGCACGGATTCAGGATGCGGCTCCGTCGCTCAACTCGCTGCGCGACCAGATCGCCGACCTAAGCCCGATCGGCGAGGCGATCAACGAGGTGGTCGACGGGCGCGGCGAGGTCCGAGACTACGCCAGTCCCAGACTCGCGTCGATCCGCGGCGCAATCGTGGAGGCCCGCAGCCGGATCCGCACGGTATTCGACCGCATCCTGCGACAGACGAACCTCAGCCGGATGCTGCAATACTCCGGGGCGACGTTCCACAACGACCGCATGGTTCTGCCGCTAAAGGCCGAACACCGGGGCCGTATCCCCGGCATCATTCACCGCACCTCCGATACGGGCTCGACGCTGTTTGTCGAGCCGGCTGAGTCGGTCGAGCTCAACAACACGATCGTCCGCCTGCGCGACGAAGAGAGCAAGGAGGTAACCCGCATCCTTCGCCTGCTGACGCAGAAGGTGCAGGCGAACGCCAAGGCCATTCTGATTACGCTGCGGGCGGTTGGCGTGTTGGACCTGATCGCCGGGAAGCATCGCTACGCCAAGAAGCGGTCGTGCATCTGTCCCGAGATCGACGACAACGGCGTGCTCGATCTGCACGACGCGAGACACCCGGTTTTGATCGAGCTGTTCGAGCGGGAGGCAAAGGAGGGTGGACCGGTCCGAGAGGTCGTACCGATCGACATCAGGGTCGGTGATGATTTCGACGTCATGGTCATCACCGGCCCCAACACCGGCGGTAAGACGGTCACGATCAAGACTGTCGGTATGATGGCACTAATGACCCAGTGCGGGATACCGATCCCGGCCAGCGAGGGGTCGCGGATCCCCGTGTACCGCCGTGTCTTCATCGACATCGGCGACGAACAGAGTCTGCAGCAGTCGCTGTCCACCTTCAGCTCGCACCTCGGGACGCTGTTGGAGATCATCCGCGACAGCGGCCCGCGATCACTCGTGCTGATTGATGAACTCGGTGCGGGGACCGATCCGGACGAGGGAGCGGCGATCGGTCAGGCGATTGTCTCGGAGCTGCTCAAGCTCCAAGCGAAGGCGATCGTGACCACGCACCTGTCGGTCCTAAAGGCCGTTGCATACACGACCCCGCGCGTGGACAACGCAGCCGTCGAGTTCGATCCGGAGTCGTTGAAACCCACCTTCCATGTGCGGATGGGCGAACCGGGCAACAGCAACGCGCTGATCATTGCCCAGCGGCTCGGGATGCCGACCAGGCTGGTCAAACGCGCGAAGTGGTTTCTCGACGACCGCGCACGGGCATTAAATAAGGCGATTGCCGGCACCTTGCGGTCACGCCGCGAGGCGGAACAAGCCCGGCGCTCGGCGCGACAGGCCACTCTGGAGGCGCAGCACAAGCGTGAGCGGTATGAACGCGGGCGAGAGGAGCTCGAACACTCCAGGAAGGTGTTCGATGAATGGACGCGGTGGATCAACGAGTTGAAACCCGGTGACGAAGTCTATATCCGATCGTTGAAACGCCCCGCCAAAGTCGTTCGTATGGAACTCCACAAACAAAAGGCGCTGGTCTCCACCGGTGTGGTGGACATCGAGGTGCCGCTACGTGACATCGACACCCCGCCAGCAGAGTCCTGATACTGATCGGAATCATGCACACCATTTCGCGGACAGTGTTGGAGTAGACACCGCTTTCGTGCTTCGGATGTAGCGCCACGCCTTGTGCGTGGCGCACACCGGCGCGATCGTTGGATTGCACCGCCGGGTGCCTCCGGACCGAGAATCCCTTCTCGATCCGCGAGGGACATGGACGGTATGGTGCGAGAAAGGATTCACGCACCAGGATACACGATGGTAAGGATCGCCATTGAAGATGAAAATCGGCCCCCTCGACCGGGATTTTCAGAACAGCAATATTGATGGTTATGGCACCGGTATTCAATGTGGCACCGGTTTATAACCGGTGAAACACACGGGTTTCAGACCCGTGCTACACATCTTACGTGAAACGGCCTGCGAGACGCAGGCCGCTACCGGTAGTCGGGTATCCTCGCGGGCTTGAAGCCTGCGCGGAGTTCCCGAGCAATTCTTACGCTGCCGGCATCAGGATACCGCTACATGAAAGCGGGAACTGCTCTAATCCGTAAACCGGGCGGGCGCCTCCGGCGCGCCGGTTCTGGCCGACAGGTAGGCCGCTTCGATCGCCGCCATCGTCGCGATGTGCTCGCGAGCCGTCGACTCAAAGCGCTCCGCACCCGACAATCGTGACGCCCCAAAGGCACTGATGGCGTGGGCCGCCGGATTGGTGGACTGTACCGCGTAGTGTTCCACCGGACCGCCGTCGCGCGGCGTGATCGTCATTCCATCGGCACGGACCTCCACCGTACTCTCGACGCCCAGGAATGTCACGGACCAGGACGGCTTGGTCGCCCCGCGCATGGTAGTCACGCCGGCGATCCGTCCCGATCCGAAATCCAACGACACGACGGCGACGTCTTCGGTATCGTACTTTCGCGGAGCTGGGGGGGCGATCGCCAGACCGCACCGGGCGTGAACGGTTTCCGGCAGACCGAGCAGATGGATCAGCATGTCGACGGCCTCATAGGCGCCGTTGAGCAGAACCCCGCCGCCCGCCCGTACGGAATCGCCGCGCCATCTGACGGGCGCGTCGGCGGTCCGCACATGGGCGATCGCCGCATACACGTATCCGGCAATCTCGGGCAAAGGATCGAGCACGGCGCATGCCGGCTCAAACTGCCATTCTCGAGACACTACGAGCGGGCACCGACCGTTCGCGAACCAGCGCACCAACCGCCCGGCCTCGTCGACGGTGCGGGCGCACGGCGCCTTGTGGAACACGCCGATCCCTCGCGCGGCTGCCAGCTCCACGAACTCGATCGACTGAAACGGCGCGAGGGCGACAAACAGTAAGTCAAGCCCGCTGTGCGCCGTCTCGACGATCAGCGAGCGGTAATCCTCATACGGGCGATACGGCAGCACCTCCGCTTGCCGGCGGAGGATCTCGGAATCGGTATCCGCAACGGCCACCAAATCGAACCGGTCGTCGGAGCGGATCGCAGTCAGGTAATCCGCGCCAACGCCCGACAATCCCATCAGGGCGACTTTCAGACGCTTCAAGAGTTACTCCACGCCGGCAGCGCCTTTACCGTTGGCGCCTTCAATGATGCCCGAGTAAGTGCACGAGACCGTCGACACATTGCCTTTGAAACGAAACGATCTTCGCGAGCCGCGGGCTCAAAGCCTGCGCGGACGTCCGCGCGGCCTCAAAGGCGCTGGACCGAGAATCCCTTCTCTGTTCTATGGCAGGTGCTGAGAAAGGATTCTCGGCACAGCGATCGTGCTGCAAGATCGCATACGGTCGTATCCATGCCAACCTCAAATAAACACGCGACGATTGTAGACTACCCACTCTATTAGCAGCAACACTAAAGCCGCCAACAGCAGATAAGGCCACGCGGGCTCATTCACCTCGGCGCTGATCATCTGGGCTTCGACGGCGTCCGCTCCGATAGTAAGCATTGAGACCGGTTCGACCCGGCTCTCCACCGCATTAAACAGGTTGACGGCGAAGACGTCGTCACCGACAACACCGGGATGCACGCGATACGCCCCCACCTGCCGCGTCCGGGCGTAATGAATACTCTGATACCCGGTCGAGAGGACCCGATCCTCGGTGCCGTCAGGCCTTGTGATCCGCACGTTGCTTGTTTGTCGGGGGATCGGGGCCGTTATGGGTTCACCGGGCAACATGCTTTTTCTTCCAGTCGTCGCGATGTTGGCTGCGAGGTATTGAACCGCATTCTGCATGAACACGACGAAGTCGACGCTGGTCACCCAGTACGTGTTCATTAACAAGGCGCCGAACTCATCCTCGCTGATCAGACTAAAGGCGCTGATGAGAAACTGGCTCGCGTCGCGCGTCAGATACGCGAGAACCGGCGACGTCTCGCCGTCGATCAGCGACACCGCCTCGGGCGGCAGCTTCAGATCGTACCACTCGTACACGTCCAGCGTGTCGACGGATACATGACGCAGAATCGGGTGCGTCTCGTCCCAACTGAAAATGATCTGGTCGTCGATCACGTCACCGGCCGCCACGCCTTCGATCCGCGGCAACGCCCCAAAGAAGAAATAGTTGCCCTGCGGCAGGCGGTCGGTCGAGTGCCGATCCATGATGACCACGTCGAACGCGCTTCGTTCGCCGTCCATCAGGACTTTGTTGTCGGAGTTTTCGTAGTCGGTGCACGTCATGTTGACGAGGTCGAGCGGCAGCGTCGAAAGAACATTCACCAAAAAGAGGTTCCCGTCGGTCACCAGCAGGACACGCAGGTGGCGCGGCTCCTCGATGATCGTCCAGGCGTGGTTGTCGGCCGACAGGGCGTCGTCTGCGCGCAGCGCAACCTCGACCACTCCGCCGCCTCCGAATTCGATCTCATCGAACGCTATGACGCGCACGCATCCGACCGCCGGATCATCTGATGCGCCTTCCGATCCAGGCCCAGGTACGTCCGGCGCTTCAAGTCGAACGGTCTGGACGTCCACGTTCCGGTCGTCAACGTACAGCACCGCATCCAACGTGACGGGCTCAGGTCCGAAGTTCTCAATGGTGGCCGATACCTCGAGCACCTCGGGCTGCTCGTAGTTTCGCCGGGCGTCCATGGCCACTATGCCCACGTTGTCGCCTCGCGAGCCGACGGGGACCATCTGAAAGCTGTCTACGTCGAATCGCTGCAATGCCACGCGGTCGGCATCCTCAATCCGCCCGTCCGTAAACAGGAACACGCCGGCGGGTGGGGCGGCTGACTCCGGGGCGATGTCGCTACCGGCCTCTTCCGTCCCGATCGTGATGTTCTGGGTGTATGCCTCGGCCAGGCTGATCGCCTCGGTCAGCGACGAGCGGCTCTGCGTCTGCTCGATGTCGTCGATCTTCCGTTTCAGGGCGTGCCTGTCGGTATCGAACGATGACACTATTGTGGCACGATCGCAAAACGCGATCACCATCGCCCGCGCGTCGTCATCCATGTTGTCCACGCGCAGCTTGGCCTGTTCCTTCGCGATATCCAGCCGGGTTTTCCCGTCGGCCTCGATGACTCCCATCGACGCTGATTGGTCGATCAGAATGATTATCGTGCCCTCATGGGTTCGGGCTGTTTGGAACATCGGCTTGCCCAACGCCACGGCTGCGACGATCAAAACGAGCAGTTGTAGCAGCAGAAGAAGACTGCGTCGCAACCGCTGAAAGGGGGAGTTGACCTGCAGGTCCTCGACGGAACGTTTCCACAGCAGTGTCGACGGAACCAATCGTACGGTCCGCTTGAGCTTGAGGAAGTAGAGCGCGACCAGCGGCGGGATGGTCAGTCCGGCGGCAATGGCGATCGCTATAGGGTTCAGGAAGCTCACCGGCGCTGTCCCCATCCGCGTAAACGTGCCGTGCGGCAATCCGACCGGCGGACGTAGTGCGGTGACCGACTCCCGGCGCAGTCGCGTTGCGCCTGACCATGGCGCACGCCATGCAGGAACGCTAAACGACTGTGCGCGAGTACGCGCCACGTTGCCGGGGTGGCATGGGCAAACTTGTTTGCCCGTGCTCGGGATTCCGAACCACACGGGCAAGCTGCGCTTGCCCATGGCACACTCGTGGCGCCTGATCGCGCATGCCCATTTAGATGCTTCGAAGCCGCGCCTGCTGTCATTTCAACAATCCCCGCTGACGGAAGTAGGACAGCACGATCTGGTCAAACGGCACCTCCGTACTGGTGAACATGTACGTGATCCCCCGCCGCGTGCAGTATTCACGAAGCTGTTCACAATAGGCCTGTAGATTCTGCTTGTACCGGTTGATCAGCGCCCGGCTGATCGTGACTTCAGCTACGTCGTCATCTTCGACGTCGGTCAGTCGTAAATCGCCGACGATCCTCGGGTCGATCTCCTCGGGGCTGAGAATCTGCACGGCGTACAGGTCGTAGTTTCGCCCCAGCAGATACCGCAGGCCGTCCTCGTAGCCGGCCTTTTCGAAAAAGTCGCTCAAGATCAGCACGATGCCGGGCTGTGGATGCCGAATCGCAAACTGTTTCGCACAGGCCGGGAGGTTGCTGGGACCATCACAATCAAGATTCGCCAGCAGCTCAATCACCTTGAACATCAGCCGGCGGCCGCGCACGCCGGTCAGTTCCGACTGCAGGCCGTTGGAGTATGCGTACAGGCTGACCCGGTCGAAGTTGATCAGCCCGATGTAAGCGATGGCTGCGGCGATTCGCCGGATGTAGAGCCATTTGTTCGGCTCGCCCCAGTCCATGCTTTTGGACATGTCGAGCAGCACGCTGACGTGCATGTCCTCCTCCTGCAGGAACAGCTTGAGGAAAAGCTGATTGAGCCGGGCGTAGATGTTCCAGTCGAGAAACCGCAGATCGTCGCCGACGACGTAGTTGCGGTAGTCCGCGAACTCGACCGATTCGCCCCGCCGTTTGGTCAGGCGCTCACCGCGCAACTTCCCCGCGAAGATCTTCCGGCTGACAAGCGCAAGCTGATCGAGCCTGTTCATGAACTCCGGATCGAGCAGCTCATCGGCCTTTTTGTGATCCAAAATCGTCACGATGCAATGTCACTCCACATTCAGTTGCCGATTTGCGGTTGCCGATTGGTGTAGCGGCCGGCGTCCCCGCCGGCCGTTTCATCCGGGACCTTGCCTGTCGGTACGGTGTCCCCGCTGGCCGGATACCACAGGTCGTGTACATTCGCACTGCCTCGTGTTCTTGCATCGTCATCTGCAATCCCGATCGGCCGGCGGGGACGCCGGCCGCTACGCATCGCCACCGTCGATTTCAGGGCCAATGTGCCATTTCAGTCGTCCGAGTCCTGGAGTTCAAAGCTCACCAACACCCTGGCGCTGATCAGGATTTGGCCTGGCGCAAAGCCTTCGAGTTCACTTCCACTCGCAGATCCGCTAAACACCGAGAACAAAGATCTGCCATACGACCATTTCGGTCCGGAATGTTCTTCCGTTACGGATAGCGGTTGTCCGATGGACTGTCCCAGCTCAGCAGACATCTTAGTTGCCTTTGCCTTGGCGGCTTTTAGAGCTAACAAGAGAGCCTTGTCGCAGTGTTTTTCTTGCTCGGACGTGGTCAGATGCGTTCCATGCAAACGGTTCACACCGTTCTTTAGCGCCGTTGCAAGCACCAGCTCGAATTTGGATAAGTCTCGCAGTCTTACAACAATCCTAGTATGGCACTCGTAAACAGCAACTTCCGCAGGCTTGTGTCTGTCTTGCTGGATTGGGTCGAGCTCAATACGCCCGGTCTGCATGTCCGGAAGATCCACACCGAGTTCCTTGATACGTTGAATGGCACCCCGTACGATCTCACTATTCTTGGCCCTTAGCGCTTCGAGATCAGCGTCGATCGATTGGACGCCAAGCTCGATGACGGCTTCGTCGGGGGCTACAAGAATCTCACCTTGTCCGTGGACAGTGATCTGACGTGGCCCTTGTTCGCATTGAGCTTCGGCCTTGTCTTGATATCCGAGGAGCATGAGCATGGCGATTAGAATTATTCTTCTCATCATTCAATCTCCAGGATCGGTTCAGTAGCGGCCGGCGTCCCCGCCGGCCGTTTCATCCGGGACCTTGCCTGTCGGTACGGTGTCCCCGCTGGCCGGATACCACAGGTCGTGTACATTCGCACTGCCTCGTGTTCTTGCATCGTCATCTGCAATCCCGATCGGCCGGCGGGGACGCCCCCGGTGCGCCGGGGCTACACTGTACACGGTCTATATT
>CAZJTP010000002.1:0-16733 GCA_964548955.1 uncultured Phycisphaeraceae bacterium | reverse complement strand
CGGCCGGCGGGGACGCCCCCGGTGCGCCGGGGCTACACTGTACACGGTCTATATTTCGACAAACGCCTTGGACCACGGCCACGCCTGCCAATCCTCCGCCAAGCCGTCCTTCACAGGGTTGTCCATGATGTACCTGAGTACGCGCCCGGCCGTTTCGCCTTCACGGCAAATGTGGTCGTAGCACGAGCGCTGCCACAATCCGTCGATCCCACGATGGTGCTTCGCCCAGTGCCCGGTGAAGCTCTTGAACCGCTGCAGCCAAGTCTTCAACTCGATACCGGAGGTTCCCGGTGACAGCAGGGCGTGAAGATGGTCCGGCATCAGGCAGTAGCCATACAACTGGTATCCCAGTTGCTTGCAGACGACCTCCACGCTGCGGCAAACCTGGCAAGCCAACTCCGCGTCCCCAAAAGGTTTTCCGCTCCGCGCCGCGATGATCAGGTGGATATCGAGGTCGGTGGCATAATCCGTCTGCGGGTGGCGGACGGCCCGGCTGGCTCCAAAGGTCTTGTACGGTTGGGCTGGTCCGTGTTGCTGCATCAGTAATGCTAATCCCACTCGGCCGGCGGGGACGCCGGCCGCTACACAAAAACGACAATCGCTATAGGTGCATTGGTTACTCAATCTCCAATCGTCAATCGACAATCCGCAATCCGCAATTCCGTCACGCTGCCGCCTCCGCCATTGTCGGGGTTTTGTCGAGTATCCCCTTTAGCACGTCGTCGGTGCTGACCCCTTCCGCCTCGCCCTCGAAGTTGAGCAGGACGCGGTGTCGCATGGCCGGCAGATACACCTTTTGAACGTCACTGAAGCTGGCGTTGAACCTCCCGTCGAGCATGGCGCGGAGCTTGGCGCCCAGCGTGAGCGTCTGGACGGCCCGCGGGCTTGCGCCCCACCGCACGTACTTGTTGGTCGCCTCCACGGCGAATTGCCCGCCGGGGTGCGACGCCATTGCCAGGCGAATCGCATACTCCTGGACGTGCGGAGCCATCACGATCCGGCGCACAAGGTTCTGCGCCCCGATGATCTCTTGACCGCTCATGACCTTCTTAATGTCCGGACGGTATGCGGTCGTCGTGCGGTCCACGATGGTCTTGAGTTCGTCCTTGTTCGAGTAGCTCACGAGGAGCTTGAACAGAAACCGGTCGAGCTGGGCCTCGGGAAGCGGATACGTGCCCTCTTGTTCGATCGGATTCTGCGTCGCCAAGACGAAGAACGGTTCCTCGAGCTGATTGCGTGTGCCACCTACCGTCACCGTGTGCTCCTGCATCGCCTCCAGAAGCGCCGACTGCGTCTTGGGCGTTGCGCGGTTGATCTCGTCGGCCAGGACGATCTGGGCGAATAGCGGGCCTTTTTGAAATTCAAACGTCCGCTTCCCCGAGGCGGGGTCCTCCGAGATGATCGTCGTTCCAATGATGTCCGCCGGCATCAGATCGGGCGTGAATTGAATCCGCGAGAACTTCAAATCCACGGCCTGAGCGAGCGTGCGAATAAGGTACGTCTTCCCCAGACCCGGTACGCCCTCTATCAGCACGTGTCCCCCGACGAATAAAGCCGTCAAAACCCCTTCGACGATCTCCTTATGACCGACGATGGCCTTGCCGATCTCCTTTTGAACAGCCTGAAACTTGCTGCGAAACTCCTTCGTCGCCTTTTCCACAGCGGGATCAATCTGCGAAGTCATAAGCCGCTCCTGACAGTTAGACACTCGACTCAGTCTTACCGGTTTCGCCTCAGCGAGCCGCAGACTTGAAGTCTGCGCGGAGAATCGAGTGTCGATGACTCTGATTCGTTCGTCAAAGGTCCGCGCGGGTTTTGAGCCCGCGGCTCGTCCATACAATTCATTGTTTGTCTTCCTGCTCGCGTTCGGCGCGTTTCTTGGCGCGCAGAAGCCGCGATGTCGTCGTTTGTTCCTCGTCCGTCTCCCGGTCCGCTGCCGGCTGCTCTCCAGGTTTGGGTTGCAGTCGGGCGGCCTTGGCACCGCCGAGAGCATCGTGTAAATCGCCCGCGGTCGTGGCCGCCTGCGCATCCCCGACATCGAAACGGCGTCTGGCGGTCGTCCGGGTCAGAGGGGTGGGTTCGTCTTCCAAACGTTTCTCCGCCTCCTCCAAATCCGTTTTGAGGCTGTCGCGAACCCGCTCGCGCGTACTCTTGAGCTTCTCGAGTGCAGCGGCACTACGGTCACCTGTCTGCCCCAGCACGGTGACTGTATGGGTCATAAAGTCAAACAGTGGGCCTATGTACCGAAAACGGATGGTCCAACCGATCAGCTCCGCAAGCAGGAAAACGCCGAGAATCCCCCACCACGGAGCCACCCGCATATCCAGACCGAACAGTAACACCACGAGGATCAAGACCTCCACCACGATGGACAGTGCCAGCCAACTTGCCAAACGCCTGACAGCCACATCGAGCAGAAACACCGGCAGAAGCAGCCACGCGACCACCCACTCCCATGCCGACCGCTTCGCTTCGGTCGGCGGCAGATCGTGGCTGAAGATGTCGGCATCTTCCGGCTCGACATCCAACCAGCGCCCGCCGGTGATGTCAGCCACCTGTCGCAGAATGGTTTCGTTGGGCTCAAGGTCGCGATACTCGGGTGAGAACGGCGCCGACAACCCCGTCCGAATCGTTCCAAGGCTTCTACCATCCGCGCTGTAGATGTGAGCGTTGGCGAGGTACTGACCGGCTTGTTCGATCGGGAACTCGGCTTCATAGTGCCCCGGTCCCGTCTGCGTGAACTGAACGGGTATCGCGGTTTTGTCGGGGCCGATGACGTTCGCTCGCAGTTGCAGCAGGTTGAGGTAGCTCGCGTCCTTGTCCAGCGCGTCGACGACGATCCGCCCGCGATTGCCTTCGACCTTGGTATAGGTGTCGAAATTCGCGGGCGTATCCTGCCGCATCGTCCAGCGAACGATCTGCGCCCAGAGCTTCGCGAACTTAGGCCACTGCATCCAGCTCTCGCCCCACACAGTCCAATACCCGCTCGTAAACGCAACCGTCTTGCCCAGCTCGTACTGCCAGTGGGCCAGCAACGGGTCCTCACCGTCGTTGGTAACACGGACGATGGGGACGATGACGTTGGGACTCTCTTTGGGCGACGTCAGCACCATACCCTCAAGCGGCGGCAGCAACTCCGTCGGATCCACGCCGATCAGTAAATCGCTTTGGGCGTGCAGAATCTGGGGCTTGATCCTCTCTTCGATGATCAGCGGACGACGGACGACCTTCGATTCCTTGACGAAGATCTGTGGGAGCATCCGCGGGTTGCGGGCCGCGTAATACTTGCCGCCGGTTGCGGTCGCAATCATACGCATCGTCCGCTCCATCACGTGCGCGCCCCATCCGATCGCGATGGTGGAGACGGTGATCTTCGCGCTCTTGTAGTTGGCAAGCAGCCTCCGCGACGGGCCCTGCGCGTCGCCGTCGCTCATGATGATCACATGTTTCTGGGCGGCGTCGCGGCCGCGCCCGGTCGTCAGCTCCTCGTAGGCCATCTGCATGGTCTGACCGAAGTCCGGCATGTCGCCGATCTGCATCCTCTCAATTCTGGCCTTAACCGCCGCCTTGTTCGAGTTGAGGTCGAGGGGCACCTCCCAGTTCTCACCGCCGGGTGAGTAGGTGTAGGCAAGGACGCCGATATAATCTTTCGAGCTGATCGTATCGACGCTCTTTTTCGCCATCTCCTTTCCCCAGTAGTTACCGCGGGGTATCTCGCAGCTATGCATGATCAGCACCAGCGCACCGCGCGGGATCACACGTTTGTGCTTAATCTCGAACGATACGGGCATCACCTCCTCGATGGGGCTCCCGATCCAGCCGCCGGCGCCGAATCCCTCGTCCCCGCCCAGCATGATCAGCCCGCTCCCCATGTCTTTGACGTACGTCGCGAGCTCTCGCTGCTGCTGGTCGGTGAAGGTGGCGGCCGGTATGTTGGCCAGGATGATGGTCGAATACGTCATCATCTGTAAAAGCCCGAACTCACCAAGCTGCGACGTTGACTTCATATCAACGTTGACGTTCTCGCTGCGAAGCGCGTCATACAGGGGGAGGTCGAACCGCGGATCGGCGCTGATCAGAAGCGCGCGGCTCTTGCCGGACACGAACGAGAATGCAGTCGCCGTGTTGTTCAGCGCGGTTGCGTCCATCGAGTCGTCGTCAGGGCGGAAGACGGCCTCAAACGTGTGCGCACCGGCGCCGTGGACGGGGAGTTTGATGAAGAACGTGTTGTTTCCCCGCTTCAGGTCGATCTGCGCATGCTCCTCGGGAAGGTCGACAAGCCGTCCGTTCTGATAGATTGAGATCGTGCCCGAGACGCGTTTGTCGGTATGGAGGATCATGCGGATCGGCACCTGCTCACCCGGCTCGGCGTGCGTGGGTGCGATCATCCGATCGAAGTAGACCTCGTTGGGGCGGGTGTACCATAGAGGCACGACGTCGACGGGTACGCCGTCCGCCTTCGCCCGCCGCGCCTCGGTCAGCAGATCACCCATGTTGTCGTTCCCGTCGGACATCAGGACGATGCGCTTGGCCGTGTCGTGCGGGAACATCGCCATCGCCAACCGCAAGGCCGATGCGACGTTCGTGCGATCCATGTTCGGCATGATGGGCAGCCGGCCCGGCGGTACGAAGTATCCGCCGCGCATGGGCAACTGTTCAAGGTGCGCGTCGCGGGCAAAGTCAATCACACCGACACGGTCATCGGGAGGCAGGCCGTCGCTCACCTGACGGATGTACTCTTCCTGGTACTCCTGCATGGCCTCAACGCTGTGCGACCTGTCCATCAGGAAGATGACCGTCAGGTCGTCGTTACGCTGCACACGCTCGATCCTGGCCAGGCAGCAGGCAATCAGGATCACCAGCAGGCTGCGAACGACCAGCGCCAGAACCCGCCGCACCGGGTCGAGCCCCGCAAGACTCCGAAGCGATGCGAAAACGAGCACCGGCACCAGCAGGCACAGCCACAACCATGCGGGCTGATCAAAGTCAAACGGAAGCACGATCGCGACGATTGTCATGGTCTGATGATCTGCACGCGGCTGTTGAGCGAATCCACGACGTACACGTTCCCGCCGGGCCCGAAAGCGGCACCCCACGGGGCAAACAGCTCGCCCGGTCCGCGGCCGCTGCTGCCCCATATGCGCAGGGATCGACCGTCCTTGGAAAACCACTGCAGGCGGTTCCCCTCGTACTCGCAGACCATGATCGTGCCGTCCGGTGACACATCAATGTCATAGGGATAACGAAGCTCACCCGGCCCGTCGCCGAACCGACCGAACGTCGTGACCGGCTCGCCGTCGAGCGAGAGCCTCACGATCCGATGGTTGCAGGCGTCCGCGATCCAAAGTGTCTGCTCGTCATCAATGTCGACACCCGCGGGGCGGCTCAGACGCTTGCCCTTGATCGGATCCTCACCCATCGCCGACACGAACGCAAGATCCGGCGACCACTTCGTGATCCGGTCGTTGCCCTGGTACTCGCTCACATAAAGGAAACCTTCGGCGTCGACGGCCACGTCCGTCGGCAGCATAAACTCGCCGTCACCGGTGCCCTTGCAGCCGAACGAACCGAGAGGCTTGCCATCGCGGTCGAAGATCATTACGCGGTGGTAGTGGGTGTCGGCGACGAAGATCCGCCCATCGGGATGCACGGTCAGTCCGACCGGCTTGCCCTGGGCCTTCTCCGGCATGCGCCAGAATGTCTCGAACGTGCCATCAACGGCGAATCGCTGCACACGCGCGGTTTTATCCACGATGAACACCGATCCGCCGGATTCAGCAGCGACGGCCCGGGGATAGCTGAACGCACCCGGCCCCAGACCAACGCCGCCGAAAACACCGATCACGCCGTTCGGCGTCATCGGCGGCGGCTCGCACCCCGCAACCAAGCTCATCAAGGCCGACAGCAGAACCGAACGGACGCCGACTCGTGCACGCGAATGGTGACGTCTAGAGTGAGATCGGGCTTTCAAAGAATCACCGGTAACGGAGGTGACAATAGGCGAGCTGCAGGCTTTAGCCCGCACGGATCTCCACGCGGTCCAAAAGTCTCGACTCTTTTGAGTCGTCTCCCGCACTCATTCAATCCTTTCCCTCGTCATCGTGGGTCTGGTCGACGGACTCGTCTGCGCTGTCGCCGTCGGTTGCCTTCGGTTCTGTGAACTTGGCGTCCTTGATGGATCGCTGCACGTTGGAGAAGTAGGTCTTGACCGCTTTGTGGTATTGACGAGGGATCCGGTTGCGGTTTATCCGATCGCTGGCGTCGTGCTCGGCGGCCGAGACGACCTCGTTGATGCTCGACGTGACCTCGCCCTTCACCTGCTCACCATCGAAAAGGAACTGCCCGATGATCGCCCCTTTCCCGGTGTGAACTTTGCCGCGCTCAGTCTTGAAGTCGACGGCGGTCTGCTGCTCCGGGGCGAGTCCGCCGCGTCCCTGGCCCAACTTTCCCATGCCGGCCCCCGGTCCGTTTTCGCCGCAGCCCGGCCCGTATCGACGGCAGCCAATGCCGTTCCTAGTGCTCTGTAAGTCAGCCAGCACCGTGTCGAGCTGGTTCATCTCCTGTTCAAGCAGTTCAAGCTCGCCCAACTGGTCCGCCGCCACGGCCAGCCCCGCAAGCGCTTCACCCATCTGCCCGGGGCTGTTGCACCGGCAACCTTGCTTAATGGATTGGGCTAGTGTCTTTGCCATGGCACCGGCGCGTTGCCGTTGCTGCAGTTGCTTGGCCAGCTTTTCGATCTGCCGTTGGCTCATTCCCTTTTCTTCAAGCTGCTTTTTGAGCTGATCCAGGTCCTCCTTTTTCAGGTGTTCGAGCAGGCGGTCCACATCCTCCTTCTCGATACCAGCTTGTTGCAGCTTCTGGGCGAGATTCTCATTCCTGGCGATCTTTTCGAGCTGTTTGGAGATGTCGTCGAGCTGTTTACTGATTTTTGCGACCATCTTCCTGTCTTCTTTGGACTTGAGCGTCGCGAGTTGCTCACGCAGCGCCTGAATCTCCTGTTTCGCGGTCTTGAAGTCACTTTTCTGAAGAGCCTTGCTCAACTTCTGCGTTGGTGCATTGGAGGACTGGGGCACCTTCAGGCCGCGCAGCATCTTGCGCATTTCCCTGGTCGACTCATACCTGTCGCTTTCTCGCTTCTGCTTGACGGCGTCGGCCAGTTTGTCGATCTTCTTGATGGCCTCATGGCGGATGTCCGACGGCCTTTGGAGCTGACCGCCCAACTTCCGATCACCGCCGTCGAGTTGCTCTTTCAGATCCTCCAGCACCGGGCTGGTTTCCGCCATCCTCTGGACGGCGTCCATTTCCCGCTTGACGGCAATCTTCGTCTGCTCCAGCTCCACCGCTCGCTCGTCAGCCTGTTTCGCCTCGGTCGGCTTGAGCAGTCCCGGAGACACCAGAAACATCAGCGCCGCGACAATGATCGACGCGGCACTCCACGTGACGGGCTGCGGCGTCGTCAGGCGAATGTGTCGACGAGCGGAAAGCGAACCGCTCACGCGCTCCGCATCGGCGACGACGGCCTTGGCAAACGGATCGTTCTCGCCCACGCAATACTGTCCGCTGCTAAGCCGCTCGTAAAGTCCGGCCGCCTCATCCAGTTTCGCTGCCGCAAAAGCCGCATCCTCCCGACCGATAATCGTCCAAATCACCGACCCGGCCGCTACACCGACCGCCAGAGCGATCCCGATCCAGAACAGCGGGATAGGCATATCAAACAGACGCTGGATCAACACCACGACGGCGAAAATGCCCGCCGCAACAGCCACAAGCACGGAAACCGTATGAAACCATCGATTCAGCCAGAGTCGATGCTGGGCTATGTGGATTTGCCGTTCGAGCTGTGTCATCGTGCCACCTCCGCGTAAATACCGCTGCACGGGTTGCTGACGACCATATGTATGCTACCCTCTCACGCGATGCGAGACAAACTCACCCGGATTCAACGCCCGGTGGTGAGCGTCACGATTGTGGGTGGACTCTTGAACAGAGCCCGGAGCGCGAGCGACGGGTTAAAACCGGGATTTGCGATTAGAACCCCGCGCTTCCGCTTGGGGCTCGGATCCGCGGCCCGGTATGATTTCCAATCCGCAGCTTGTCTTTTTCTCTTCGCCCGATCGTCACACAACATTTGACAACTTCCGACGCGCGTCCGTCATGATGCCGCCTGAGCCCATCTACCTGCTATAATGTGGGCGGCCGATCGGACCTTGGGATGTTCCGGTCATGCACAATCCCGGGAGCCTTGCCCCATGCACACCGTGTTCACCCATTGGGACGCGCGGAGAGTCGTAAAGTTATGCCTCCCTGTGCAGGATCTCCTGATGCGCGTACACCGGATCTTGCCATTTGTAGCCCTTGCGTTGTCTGCGTTGTCAATCGATGGATCAATCGTCTCGGCGGCTCAACCGGAGGTCAAATCCGCACAACCGAAAGACGTATCTACGACGCCCGCGGAATCAAAGCAGGACGCAGAAGCGTTCGTGCTCGTCGAGGGCCAGGTCACTGATCACATTGGCGCCGGTCAGGAGGGTGTCAGCATTACGGCCCGCCGGAAGATCGACGGTGGCGGTCCGGGTGATATCATCGCAACGACGACAACGGACAAGCTCGGTGACTTCGTGATAAGAGTAAAAGAACCGATCCGCGGCGACATCGTTGTTACGTTTTCCAAGCCGCTCTATGCCGATCTGACCCGCGAACTCCACGTCGGCGACGATGAGTTCCCACCGTACCTCGCCGAGGTCCTTACGGGCAAGCTGGTTCTCATCGGACGCGTCGTCGACGCCCTCACCGATAAGCCGGTGGCGGACGCGCCGGTCACACTCGAGGCCCGATACACGGATTGGCGACAGAAGACGGACGATCAAGGTCGGTTCACCATCAAAGGCGTGTTTCCCGGCAGCGGTGAGTTGATCGTTGAGGCAAAAGGCTACGGCCGCCAGCGCCAGCCGGTCGCCCGGATGGAGGATTTCGGTGAGATCATCGTGTCGGTCAAGCCCGAACGGGTCGTTCATATCAACGCGGTTGACGACTCGGGGAAACCGATCGCCGGCGTGACGGTCGAGTGCTACGACCGGCCTCGCGACGACTTCCGAACGGTCGTAACCGGCGAGGACGGCTCCTCCACGTTCCGCGGAGTTCACTTCGACGCAGCCGTATTCGGCGTGCGGCTGACGCACGAGGGCTTCGTGTCAAGCGAAGGATTCGATCACGAGATCGTGACGCCGGAGCGCAAGCTCGAATCGACACACAAGCTCGTGATGATCCGCGCCGGTCGCATCACCGGCATGGTGACCGACGCGATCACCGGCCAACCGCTCAACGGCGCCCGTATCATCACCGGTGATGACTACTCCTATTCCTCGCCGCGCGATTGGACCGACTACCGGGGCAACTACACGGTTACCGGTGTCAATCCCAGACGCACGACTGTCACCATTCACAGTGCCGGTTACGCACCGGCTCTGAAAACCGTGGAGGTAACGGCGGGTAAGACGGCCAGACTCGACTTTGCGCTCACCGCAGGCGAGGTACTGACCGGCGTGGTGAAGGACAACGAGGGTAAGTCGATCCCACGCGCATACGTCGATGCGACGCAGTGGCGAGGCCGGTCCACGCTGGGTCTGCGGGCTGTGAGCAACGAGAATGGAATGTTCACCATCACCGATGCCCCCACCGACGAGTTTGAGATTATTGCCGTCGCCGGTGGATATGGTGAAGTGGCAAAGACGGTCAAGGCGAGTCCGACCGAAACGGTGGAGCTCATCCTGCCACCGGCCCCGGACACGAAAGACCGATGGGCTCGCTCCAGCCTCAAAATAGGCGATCCGGTCCCGGATGTCACTTTCGCCACGCTGGATGGCAAGACCTTCACTCTCCGCGAGCTGAAGGGTAAGACCGTTCTGCTGGATTTCTGGGCGACCTGGTGCACCCCGTGTATCGAGGAGATGCCGCAACTGATCGCCGTGTACGAGAGGTTCGGCTCGCGCCGGGACTTCCTGATGATCGGTATCAGCCGTGATTTCGACAAGCCGACGCTGACTCGCTTTCTCAAACGGGACCCGAAGCTCAAGTGGCATCACGTGTTTGAAAGGGCCGGCGGCGTCGAAACCGCCCGCAAGCAGTTCCGTGTCGGGGCGATACCGCGCGTCTTTCTGATCGGGCCGGACGGCAAGATCCTTGCCACCAACCTTCGCCGCGAGGAGATCTTCAAACGCGTCGAACAAGTAATGATGGATGATGAGTCATAGTGAGTAATTCATCAGGTGATACCATCTTGCAGGTCGATTCACGCCCGGTCGGTTTCGTGAAACCGAATCATGAGCGGGCGGTCCTTGCCCTTGCGGCGATTGAGTCCGATCGCCTCGCCGACGCCGAAAAGCACATCGCCGCAATCCCCGAGTCTGTGATCGTCGATCGAGCATGGAAGATACTTCTGCACGGGCTTATTGCCGTCGAGCAGGCCGATTCCGCCAATGCCGAAGTCCTGCTGCTCGAGGCTTTTTCTCTGGCGTTCGTTGCCGGTTGGGGTAGGGAGGAAACCCTTGATCCTGAGTCGCTGCGGCTTGGCGCCTGTGCGCTTCATCACGTCGGGCGGCTGTACCGGCGACGCGATTGCCCGGAAGACGCATACAAGGTCCACCTGGCCGCTTACGATCTGCACGAACGCTATGGTTCATTCGACGAGTTGTGGGAGACGGCGATCGAACTCGGTCTGGACGCTGATGTCGCAAGGCGGTACGACGACGCCCGGCGATGGTACCGGATCGCGATCGAGATCGCCGGGAAAACATCCGACGAGCCGGCACGCAAACAGGCAATCGCCTGGACCTATCTGTCGACATCCTTGACCGACGACGGGCGGCATGATGAGGCCGTGGCAGCCGCCAGGGAAGCCCGCGATTGCTGGAGAGAGCACGACATAACTGCCGTCACCGCGGCACAAGCCGACCTCAAGCTCGGCCGCACACTGCTTGCGCAAGGCGAATCGTTGCATGAATGCGGCGACCGGCTTGCCAAGCCCATCCTCGACGAAGCGATTAAGTGGCTCGCCACCGCCCGTGAGGCGTTACTGGCATTCGGCCCTGAATACGCCGCCGACGCCCGGTTATGCCTCGAACAACAGGACTTCGCCGAGCGACTGATCGCCTCGCTTGCCGTCTAGGCCGTGCGCAGGGGGATCAGGGATTTGTCTGCGTTACGCCGGTCGATGTCTTTTGTTCAATTAACCGGATAAGCGAGCGAACATCGAAGGGTTTGCTGAGGTATCCGTCGAATCCTGCCTGTAGCAGTGCCTGACCCTTGGCATCCGTCAGCCCGCGAGCGACACCGATCAGGCAGGTTGACTCCGGGCCGGCAAGCGAACGGACGAAACGCGTGACCACTTCCGGTGTGATGTCGGGAAGCGTGATATCGACAATGATGACGTGGGGTCTGATTTCCTGCGCAGCCGCCCCGGCTTCCAGCGCCGAGCCCGCCGTCGTCACCTCGTATGCGCTGTCGTTGGCAAAGGCGCCGCGTACGACCTTGCGGAGTGACTCGTCAGCGTCGAGCAGTAAGACTCGCGTGATTCCGCTGTCCAGACCGTTGAGTGGAATTCCGTGAGCATGCATGAAGCGTACGAGATGTTCGACTGGAATACGGCGATCCTTGCTGCCGGGTATCCGGTACCCTCGCAGGTGTCCCGCGTCGAACCACTTCGATACGGTGCGCGGTGCCACACTGCAGATCTTCGCAACTTCCCCCGTCGTTAGGACGGTCTTGTAAGAGCGCATGTGCCTTGCCGACCAACGCATCCAATGACGCCCGCAGCGCGGAGCCGTCGGTGTCAACTATCTGCCGCCTGCGGAAACGCAGATTCCCGTGGCCAATTCATCGGCAGCCGGTCGGCCCTTCTGTGCTTACGTGTCACAAGCGTACACGCAATCCCCCATACACGAACCCGAAAAGCCTGCCGTTTGTTCCAAACGTACAGGCGTGAGGAGATGAAGCGGTAGGCCCGGTCCGGTAACACACTTACCGTAATCCGTTCCATTCGCCGTCAAATTTTAGGGCGCGAAAGTCTTCGGCTCCACAAGAAACGTCCTATAAGCATAACTTCGACTGTTCGCCAGAGATGTGTTATTCCTGACATGAAAGTCAAGCGTCACTTTCGCGGTTGGTCTTATGCAAGCGCTGCAGGCAGGGTACGCACGCTGTACAAACAAGTGGAGAAACCTGCTGCTCTAACCCACCTGCAATGTTCCTTGCGCAGGTCTCAACAATGCGGCCGGGCGACGCCACTACGGATTGGGGAGCACCAGAACCTGACCGACCTGCAGGTGAGTCGGATCGTCCTTGACGAGCTCCCTGTTCAACTCGAACAGCTCCTTCCAACGCGAGGTATCGTGCAACACGTCCCGGGCGATGGCGTAGAAACTGTCACCGGGTTGCACTCGATACGTTCGTCGTCCACCTGTGGCGGGTGTCGAATCCGACTCCGCTGCCGATGTCGCTCGTCGCTGTAGGGTATCATCGAGCGGTCTTGGCGGAATCTTGATCACCATACCGACTCGGATGCGGTTCGGGTCGGTCAGGTGCGGATTGCTGTCGATCAGAAAGCGGGTGTACCTCTCGCTACCATAGTACAGCATGGCTAATGACGAAAGCGTGTCACCCGATTGCACGCGATGGGTATCAACCGCGCCCGCCTCGGCTGCGCCTGCCGGCTGTTTAGCACCGCCGGTTGCCGCGGGCCTGGCACTTACCAGCGATACCGCCCGTCTCGATCGCGTTAGCGGCGTCTCCGCAGCATCATCAGGACCTTGCCCTGAAGTATGATCCAGTCCGGCAAGACGGTCCGACGGCTGATGGATTGGCGTCGGTAACGCCTTACCGTCACCCAATTGCTGATCGGCATCGGGAGCGCGATGTTGATCCGACGTACCATCGGCCAGTTGTGGCGGCTTGACGTTAGGTTTTCGTCGCGGCCGGCGCTGGGTGGGGGTTATGGTACTTCGTTTCCTCGGCGATTCGCCGGGAGCCCTGGTTGTCGCATCGTGACCCGCACCCGGTGGCGCCGTGTGCGGCCTTGTTTCCCGCGCCTGTGACGCGGACGGGGTCGTGCCTCGGCGCACCGCCCGCCCATCGGGTGTGCCAGCCTGTTGAGGCGACCTGGATTTCCGGACACCCTCACGGCTTGGCTGTGTTGTTCGGCTGTGCTCCGCGCCGGCAAGAACGTTCGATGGAGTCTTTCCCGCGCTCGGATCGGCAAGCGACTCCGGACCGTCCGCAACCTGGATCGGTCCGTCACCTTTGTCGCGATACAGAAAATAGCTCCCCGCCACAAGAACGATGACCATGGAGAAGACAACCCCGAGTTTAACGTCCGGCCGCATCACAAACTCCCTTTTCTCATACGGGCCAACGGGAAGAAACGATCGCGCGGGCTATCAAACGTCAGAACTGACAGGAACCGTTCCATGTGAGCGCCGCGCAAAACCGCCCACGACAACGAAGCCGCGCCAACCAGTAAACCGAAGTCTAGACCGGAAATACTCCACCGTCAAGGCGGGTGTTGAGCCTGCAAAACCAGCAGCCCGATCATGTCGCTCAGTATGCGAAAGCCGACACGTTTCCTCGGGATCTCGTTTCCGCCACACTCGTTCTACACCTCTACGGGCACGGATTCGATCCGGGTGGGAACGGGTACGCCGCCCCGCGGAATGCGTCGAGGCAGTGTGTTACATCCGCAATGTTGATTCTCTGGTCCGGAGTGTTCGGTTCAAGGTCAACCCGGGCCTTGATCGGGGCGCCGGGCGCGTTCTTGAACTTGTCGAGCACGGCCGTGACGTCGGTCGTGACGCCGATTACGCCATCCGGCGGACCGCAGGGCGTCGTCGTGCAATCTTCCACGACATCACCCCACATGCTGGTGGTCAGTTCCAGGGGCGCGGAGTAACTGCTCTCCACACCCACGTCGCAGTTCCAGTCGATGGCCCGAAGCTCATACGCCGCGCCTGGGATACTCAACTCATGGTAGACGTGCACGGTTCCGTACGTGCTCCAGTTCGCGTAGTACGGCTCGCATTGGAGCCTGGCGGATATGAACGTCGGACTCTCCAGCCCTGGGGCGGCTCCACAACCGCCTTCAGGCGGTAGACTTTGTCCGGCGTTCTCGCAATACTCATGCGGCTGAGCGATCCACATGATCTCACCCTCAAAGGCCTCGAAAGGAACCGGCAGATCCACGAACGTCACGCGGATCGCCGTCAACCGACCCGGATTTCCATCTGCAAACGAGAAGTAGCGGTTCTTGGCCGCAAGACCCTCAATACCCTCTCCATACTCCGGTGGAGCGGCAACGGTGCCCGCGCAAGTACCCGCGGCATCGCCCTGGCAGACATCGTCGGCGGTGCAGGGATTCCCGTCATCGCACGGCACGATGATGCCGGTCCCGTCATAAATGCAGCCGAATACCGGGTCACATGAATCCACCGTGCAGATGTTGTTGTCGTCGCACAACGCGTCGTCCGGCACATTCTCGCACAATTCAGTCGTATCGTTGCACGAGTCGACGGTGCAGTCCACATCGTCATTACAATTGACGGCCGTACCGGGCTGGCAGACGCCGAATGCGTCACACGTCTCGAGGCCGTTGCAGTACAGCCCGTCATCGCACTCGCCATCATTCTGGCAAGAGGCACACATGTCGGTGTCCTCATTACAGAGTCCAGGCGGACACGGAGCAGTCCCGGCCTGGCAATGGCCAAAGGCGTCGCAGGTCTCATCACCATTGCAGAACAGCCCATCGACGCACGCATCATCCGACGTGCAGTCACACGGCGCGCACGGCCCGCCGCAGTCGATCCGCTCCTCCCCCTGGTTCAAGACACTGTCGTGGCACGTAACGAAACTCAGAATCTCTACGTCGTCGATGTTCCATCCGCAGTACCGCCCGCCGACATCGGTAGTGCCCATCGTCCAGCGTATGTATACTTCTGACTGGCCGTCCGCGACGGACGAGATGTCATACTCATAGATACCCCAAGACGAATCAGTAATCTCCGCGGTGTTTTCCCAGACCGTCGTCCAGTCGCTCCCATTGTTGCTGACCCTAAGGTGGGCGTGGTCGTAAAGGCCCTGCTCAACACCGAGCCAGCGCCGGAACTTGAGCGTCACGGCTCGCATTTCGGAGCAATCCACTGGCGTAGTCGTCAAGTGGCGCTCCGGCAATTCGTTTTCGTAGTCGCCGTGGAGGTTATATCCGTATACGTTGTCACCCGTATGCCCGCCGGTCGGATCGGGCCAGCCGTACTCACCGCCACCCCCGGTTGGTTGGCCGAATGCCCACAGTCCCTCCGTGGTCCATCCGGGGTCGCTGTCGAGCTTCTCCTCCATCACGCTTATGAATGTGCCAACCGTGGCGTTGTACGTAGTATTCGGGGCGGCGGCCGGGCTCATCACCGTGGTCCCGCCGTCACCGTCCGCACTCACGTAGAACTCCACGCTCTCGTGAAAACCCCCGGCTGGAAGTGTTGCCACATACAGATCACCACTCTCGTACGTCAATGATGATGTCTGAAACGCCCCGTCATCAAAGCGATAATGAAGCGTGCCCGAACCCGGCATGTATTTCTCGATCCCGTCCACGATTTGAACGTTGAAGCTAGTGGGCGTCCCCGGATCCAAATACTCGGGCACACCATTCGCCGGAAAAACACACAATCGCGGAGGAGGACTCATTCGCAGATTCGGATTACCCCAAAGCGCTCCCCACTCAAACATCTCATATCTAACGGTATACCATAGTCCGTACGTGTACATATCTCTCAGAGCTTTCTGATGCGCCTCACCCTGTGTGTACTCGCCTGAGGTAACATAGGTTGTGAAAAAGTAGTCCATCGACTGACTGGAGCCATCAAATGGATCGTTCCAGGCCGGCCCCCCCAAAGCCACCTTCGTCGCGCCCACAAAACCGACCGCACCCTGCTTCAGCATTGCCTGGCCGATATTCAAATAGTCTGTGTCGGAGTTGCTGCAGGCATCCGCGAAGATGATGGCCGGATAATCGTCATTCAACGAAGGGCAATCAGATGAACTGATGAATGCGGGCGCTCCCAGGCCGTATATGTGAGTTGAATAAGGGCTACCGTGTCCCGCCCAGTTGACAAAGGCGTATCGGTCGGAAGACCAGACCGACATCACGTTGCTATGCAACAGTGGATAATCACAGGGATACGCGGACCAGAAATCGGAGTTCTTCTCATACATTCTGGTTATCGTCCAGTCTTCCATCCACGGCTGGTCCGCCTTCGCCTCCATGAGCGCGGCATTGTCCGTATCTTCCCAGAAGTAGGCCCCCAGAAGAAGGATGTTCTTCTTGAACGCCGGATCATCGTTCTGTTCATAGGCGACGGACTTTTCACAGATGCTAAGCACCGTATTGCTGTCGCTCCAGGGAATTCGACCGACGTTCACTTCCGAGTAGAAATCAATGGGATCGGAATACTCCCCGTACTCATGGTTACCATCCGCGTCCCACGATTCGTCATCGGGTAGCGAGAGCTCTGAGTAGTATAGGTCGGTTTCAGGTTGTCCATACCCTATGTCCAGCGCGGTGCGGCGCATGGGAACATCATCGTAGTGACCTACGAGAAGCACGTCCTCAATGCCCCACTCAGTGTAGGGATACTTGTCCCGGAGGAAGCTTTGAATCTTTGCGGCCAGATCATACCCCGTGTAATTGGAGTCGA
>CAZJTP010000001.1:74284-134298 GCA_964548955.1 uncultured Phycisphaeraceae bacterium | reverse complement strand
TTGTTTAATGAAATCGCTCACGAATGACCCTCAAAAGGGCAAAAGTCGAGCTAAGAGGCTGTTTGAGAAGTTGGGTGCCACTGGCAGCTTGCCACTGGCAGCTTGCTGCCAGTGCGCTTGCTTGAGGCGAGGAAAACACGGGTGGGCAAGCCGCCCGTGGCACCCTTTGGAATCCGTTGGTAGGATTGCTCCGGCTTCTCAAACACGCTCTAAAACATCCCCGGTTTCCCTGTAGCGAGCCACAGGCTCCCATGAGCGTGTCCGTGTCAAGGGCGGGGTTTCAGACGGACGATGTCCAAGCTCCCATTCGTGCTCACCTGGGGTCGAGTGGGCCCGCGCACGTTGGCTGCCCTGTCTCGACGGACGCAGGGGCACATGAGGTTTTTGCCAGGCAGGCCCATTCTTGACAGTCGGTCTCGTACGACCAGCCTGCGCCCCCGCCCGTCTCCACCGCCTATGCGGTTGTGTCGCCGCTGTAGTTTCAGAACGAGCCCGAAGAACTAGTCGTCACCAACTCTCGCAGCGCGCCGGGGATCACAGCCGTCGTGAGAGACTAGACAAACACCCTTCGGGGCAGGACGCAAAGGTTTGTCGTGTCCCATCGAGACGTGCCACCAATGGGTGGCCTTATGATTCTCTACGCTGTCACGTGGTTCAATAGCGGTCTCGGCGACCTCCTCCTCCTCCGCCGCGTCCGCCGCCGTAACCACCGCGACCGCCGCCGGTGCGCGGGGCGCGGGGCTTGGCTTCGTTCACCGTCAGCGTTCGACTGCCGTGTGGCTGGCCGTCCAACGCCGCGATGGCCGCCTGGGCGTCCGCGTCGGAGTCCATCTCCACGAATCCGAACCCTTTGCTCTGGCCGGTCGACCGGTCAGTGATGACTTCCGCGCTCAGGACCGTTCCGTGTGCCGACAGTAGCGTTTCCAAGTCTGAACTACTGACATCATAGCTGAGGTTCCCAACATACAACTTTTTGCCCATCGCAATCTCCTGTCGATGGCTTGCCCGACCCACGGTTTTACTTTCAGGGTCGTGAGTGAAAGTGGCTGACATTCCAGCCTCGAAGGTAGGAGGACGATCTTAGCAATTCGATCCGGACTTGGATAGCCAATGTCACGTACGTGCCTCGTTCGACGAACCAACCGCCGGTAGTATACCCCGGACTCTGCATAAGTAAACCCCAATTCCGGCCTCGCCAAGCCGGGTCTGGCAGCGGGTGAACTAGGGTCATCCGGTCCGGAGAAACGGTTGATTTGGTGGTCCTGGCAGCCCGCCTGATCCACGTGGCACGCCCCAGATTCAGCGATCTCATGCCGTCCGTACAACAAAGTTCCTCGCTCGTAATCGTTTCATGAAGCCCGGGCTTGTCGGAGTCAATACCCGGAGAGCAACCGTGACAGCCGCAAGTAGTGCAGCGGAAGTACGTTTGTAGGCCGAACCGTTGGCAAGCGACGTATCATCTTCACCGTCCCCCCCCCCAACGGTTCCGGCTTCAACATATTCTGATGGCTTTCCGCCACTGGTTGGCCGTGAAACCCGTTCTGGCCGTTCCAGCCCGCATACCCCAGACCGCCCGACCACCAGTAAAAACCGCGATGGTGGCACGTGTGTAGCCAGGATTCACCGACGCGACGAGACAAACTTGCTGGCGTAAACGTCTTCGCAGGATCCTACCACCAGGGTCTTGCCCGATCGGATGGTTGGAGCCCTGAGGTTGCCCAAGGCGTGATCGTCAAATCGAACCGGACCGACGCCTATCTGCTATCGGAGATGTGGAGCCGACAGCCGCGTTGGCGGGAAGTCTGGCTGTCATCGCGTGAGGTTCGTGTGGCTACAGTCTGGCTTCGCCAGGCCGTGCCACACGCCAGCAACCACGGCCTGCCACCTGCGGCCCCACACCGTGCTACCCGCCCGCCTTACGCAGATTGATTGCCACGGACACTGAGGTCAGATTGACCAGAGCGTTTTTCAATTTCACGTAGCGGTTTTGGGCTCTTGGAAGAAAGGCTTACCTCGGAGATTCCGCGCGGGCTTTGAGCCCGCTGCTCGCTACACAAAAACAGAGCCTGGTCTAGCGACTCAATAGCCGTATTCCTGTTCGTTGTGGTCGTGGCCGTGGCACGTCAACGTGCAGCTCCCGACGAAGCGTCCGAGGTCTCGAAACGCCGTCCGCGTAGTCCCGGTCAGCGGGCGTACGATCGTGGTGTCGAAGTTGATCAGATGCGTGTGGTCGGAGCCGCCGCCTACGGTGGTACTGATTCCATGCGGATCGTGGCAGGCGCTGCAGGGTGCGTCCCGGTCTCGCAGGTGCTCGGCGTGCCTTGGGAAGCTCTCGTTGTTCAATATACTGACGCGCCTGTGACACTTGTAGCAAAGCGCGTAGTCGTAAGCCGATTCGGGCGTGTTATCGTGCACGGTGTAGTTGTGTTCGAGAAGGAAGTCGTACACGGAGCCGTGCGGCCCGTCGGGCCCGCTGCCGCCCGCCCGGGATCCGGTGTCGTTATTGTGGCAGTCCGTGCAGCGGATCAGCGTCCCGCTGGGAATGGTCGGGTCCAGACTCACCGTGTCCGTGCTTGCTGCGGCTGTTACCACCGGGTGGAAGCTGGGATTGGTCGAGCTGAACTTCAGGCGCAGGTTCGGCTGATCCGCCTGGCGGGAAATGCGGTGCGAGACCGGAACCGGCGCGTCGGCGTGGCAGCGATAGCAGACCTCATACTCAAACTGCGCCTCCTGCACGTAACCGCCGCCCGAGGTCACGCCCGGTACCCTCAGCATTGTCGCGCCGATGGCGATATTATAGTCCTGCTGGGTCGGCGCGGCAGCAGCGTGAGGGTTGTGACAATCGGCGCACTCGACATGCGGCTGCGAGCCCGCAAGCGTCTCAGCGGGGTCGTGAATGCCAACGTACAGGCGCGGGTCGTGAGCGCTGGGCTTGTCGATTTCGGCGCCGATGTCAAACCGCGCGACGCTTCCATCGTGACAGCTTAGACAGTTGTCCTCCTCCTTCTCAAAGATGAGCAGGCGTTCGCGGCCGCCCGCGGCATGGCTGCGGTGGCAACTGCGGCAGGCGTTTTGGATCACCGTGCCGAACGGCCAGTCACCCATTGCCGCGCCGGACACCGCTTCACCGGCCGTGCTGTGTGAACCGGATGACCAACCGTACATGTCGTGACATACCGTGCAAAGGGCGCCGAACTCATCGCGCATTGTCAGGAACATCCGGTACCTGTTGTGATGCGGGTCGTGGCAGGCGGTGCACTGGAGTTGCCCTGACGGATCCAGCTTGATCTTGTCCGGCAGCGTGTTGGGGCTTTTAAGCTGGCGATCCGACGCCGCCAGACCTGCGGTGTAGTAGAAGCTGATCGGGTGATCGTCGGACAGATCGGTCCCGAGGTTCGAGAGACCGGCCGGCATGAAGTCTCCGCCGACCATGCGGATCCGATCGGCGCGGCTCAGAACCCGACCGAGTGCGATTGTCCCGTCATGACAACTCAGGCAAAGTTTGCTCGCACCGGTGGGCTGCCCCGGAGCGGCGTCGAACGTCGACGACTGATAGATGCGGTAATTCGCGACCGGAAACTCACGATTCCACAACGGTATAGACCCGGCCGTGCTGTGTGGCGCATGGCAGAAGACGCACACCCGCTCTTCTGACTCCGCGCGAATCTCGCCCGAGCCGCTGGTCGAAAGATTGTGCACCGTCTCGACGACACGTTCCTGAGCCCGCACAATCTGGGTACAGCATACAGCCGCCGCCACGAGCAACCCAAAGCACCTATGATTTGACGTGGCATTCATGGCTGGTCTCCGAGGCGAGTGTCTTTGATGCGTTCGAAGGCCTGGACCCGCCGATTGTACGTGTCGCAGATCCAGATTCTGTCGTTTGGATCAATGAAGATCCCCCCCGGCAACCAGAACTGCCCCGGACCGATCCCCTCCTCGCCGATGACGAGCAGCAGATTGCCCGTGCGATCGAAAACCTGTACGTTCTCGAACCGCGCGTCTACGACGTACACGTTTCCATCGCTGTCGGTCGCGATTCCCTTGGGCAGGGCCATCCGCCCCGGGGCGTCACCCGCTTCGCCGAAGGTGACGACCGGATCACCGGAATGCGTCAGTCCACAGACCCGCTGGTTGCCGGTGTCGGCAATCCAGATGACCGTACCGTCATCGGCGATGTCGCACGGATAGTTAAACTCACCAATGCGATTCCCCCGTCGACCGACGATACGGATAAGCCGCCCGTCAAGGCTGAGGACTTTGATGTTGTGGGCGGCCACGTCAACGATGAACAGCTCCTTCCTGTTGGCGTCATAGTGCAGCGCCACGGGTCGCTTCACGTCATCCGTCAGGCGTAGCGAGCGGCGAAGTTCCCCGGTACGTCCCGACAACTGGTGAATCGCAATGCTCTCCGAATCACAGATGAAAATCGTTTCCTCGGGCCCGGCACACAAATCCGACGGGCTCAAGAAACGCTCGTTGCCCGCGCGGACAATTTTCTTGTAAGACCGATCCTGCAGATCAAACAGGTGCAGGCAGCGCCCGCCGGGATCCGCGATCCAAACTCTACTTCCGCCGCCGGTGGTAACGACCGAGCGTGGGCCGTAGAGCTGCTCCGGGGTCTTCGCCCCCACGAAGAAGTCCACGACTCCCTGGAACGGCTTTCGCGCCGGCTTGACGTCGGCCGACGAAGTGAGCTGCCCCACGTACCGGATCCTTGCCCGAGCGGGATCGGCCGGCCATGTTACCGGCGGTGTGGGCTCGTCAAAAATCGGTCTTAGCGGGCGATGGCAACCCGCCGCAACAAGCATGGACACGACTAGTGCGATAAGACGGAAGCTGATCATGGCTGCCAAATCTCTCGCCTTACGTGAATGAATAGTGCGGTGGAATCATTTCGCGTGAATTCGTCCTCAAAATCGCCGTACTCGAAACTCATCTTGACGTCCGTTTGCCGGACGGACCATTCCAAAGAGAGTGATACGTCCACTCCCTCGGTGTCACGGGAGAGCGAGTCCTCGCCGTTGCGATAGAGCACTGAACCCTCGATCATCAGCTTGGGTGTGATGGGGTGTCGGTGTCGACCTTCCAGCGTGAACAGCCTGACGTCCCGCTCCGTTGGTGGGCCGTGGCTCGTGTCGGTCCAGCGGGTTTGAAGGCTTGTCTCCGCACCGGTCTTGAACCGATGCGTGCAGGATGCCCCCAAACGTGTACTGATGAACGGAGTGATAGTTGAATCATGATCTTCGTATTCTGCGAAGAGTCTCAGCGAGGCATCCCGGTACTCCACGCCGGTGATGTGCCCCGTGATATCCTCCGCAATGGCTCCGGAAGCACTCGCAGGTGTGATGGACTGATCCTGCCACTCGAACCGGTAATACGGCTTCAAACCGCACTCGAAGTCCTGTCGGATGCCGAAGTTGTGGGCGATGGTGTCTAGTTTGAATGTCCCGCCGATGCTGAACAGGTAGTCGATAAGAACCGTCTCGCCGTCTGCGATGTATCCGGTCGGAACGCGCTCAATCTCGACGTGGTTGCCGAGGGGCCGCACCAGAAAGTCCCGCCCGCGCTGGTAAATGGTCACGCGATCCTCGGCAGTGATGAAGATGGATCCGACAAGGACGTTTCGGTTGCCAAGTGTGATCGGGTCCGGGTCTTGAAAAGTCTGCGATTCGTCGACGATCTCGGCCGTCTGCGACGCACCGCGGTGATCGTTACGCTCGGCCTGGAAACCGTAGTTGGCATTCAGCACACCCCAACGATTCGTCTTGCGGTAGCTGAAGTCGATCTGACCGCCCCATCGGGTGATGTCCAGGTCAGGCTCGAATTTCTGTTTCCGTACGAACATGCGGAGCTGCGAAGTCAGGCTCTGGTAAAGCTGGTGCCGCAACGATCCGGAGAGCAAAGTCGAACGCTCCTCCACGTCCGGCACGTTGCCCAATCGGTTTCCGCGGGTCCGGTCCAACACTTCCCACTGGAATAGAGACTGCAACGTGTCGGAGTGTTTCAGCCGCAGGTCCTCGCGCCAGCGGACCCGATCAATGTCGATTGTACCGCGCTGGTCCAGGACGTTGAGCTCCGATCGCAGATCGTGTTGGTGCTCGGTGCCGAACTCCAGCCGATGCGTGAGCGTGACCTCGTCGGCGTCATAATCGACCTCGAAGGGCTCTTCGTCAACCGATTCGTGCTCGTAGACAAGCGACAGCACGTGGTGATCGTTGAAGTTGTAACCGGTCTCGAATCTCAGCACCGTGTTCTTTTGTCGTCCTTTGTCCTCGGCGTACCCGCTCACCAGCAGCGGACTCAGCTTAACATCGGTATAGCTGAACTGGAGGCTGCTGGGCATTTTCTTGCTGACGTACTGCCAGGTGAAGCCGTAGTTGGCCGTGGTCGTCTCCAGACTGGGCAAGAAAGGGCGAGGGACAAGTCCGCGGCGGCGGTGGGCGAACATTGTCATGGGGTAAGTCTTCTTCTTAAAGATCCGCGCATCCATGTCGAACTCGAGCAGATCGCCGCTGTTGCTCGCGTTTCGTTTCCGCCCATCGACGATATCCTCGAAATCCTCCTGCACCAGCCCGAACACTCCGCCGAGCGTGAACTCGAGCAGGTTCGGGTGGTACACATAGCCATTAGTCTCCAGGCTCAGACTTTCCTCGAAGATGGTTTCCTTGGAGCGGATCTTACTGGTTTCCGTTTTCGACTCCTGCTCTCTGTCCTGCCGCCTGACGACGAAGTCCGCATGCGCTTTGAAGTCGGTGAACATCAGCTCCTCGAAGCCGTCGGACACCCTGGGCTGCGTGCGGCAGCCGGCCAGGAATGCCGCGCCGGTTGCACCGGCGGCGAGGCACACGATCCAACGGCGCGCGCGCCGACCGCCTCCGGCGTGCCACATTGCACGACGAGCATGTTCGTTGCTTCCGTTCAACGATCAATACGTCTCATGAAGACTCAACCGTGTCCGCCTTTGGAATAAGGAAGAATCGATCGTCACCGCCGTGCGCGTCGTGGCAGTCGATGCAACGCTCCTCCTTGATGGTTGCGTGGTGCTCATCGGTCCTCAGTTCGCCCTCTTCATGGCAGTGGAAGCAGAGCGTCTGGGCGTCCGCCACCAGTACCTTTGGATGCAGCGACTTGTGATAGAGATGACACGCCAGGCAGCCGTTGAGCGCCACGGGTCCGTGGACGAACTTCTTCTTCGCCGGCGTCTCGGGATGGCAGGATTGGCAGAGTCCCTCGCGTGCCGTCTTGATCAACGTTCCACCGTCAACATTGTGGCACTCGGGGCAGCGATTTTGCTTGTAAGCCGGATGGTTGTAGAACCTCTTTGCGGCGTTTACGCGCTGCGGCGGTTCGATCGCCGTAGTCGCCAATGCATCTCCCGCCGTCTCGACCGCAAGATCGGTAACACCGGTTTCGAGAGGGGGCACGCCGTCGAAGAAGAACACGAGCACCCGATGTCCGGCCTCGTGCGAGCATGCGGCCGCTGCAATCAGAACTGCCGCCGTTGTAGTCGAGACAATCACCGCCCGCCGGGCGGCTCGGTGTGGGCGGGTGCGGCATACTTCCTGCCGGCTTGGTGAGCACTGCGCGGTGAGTTTGCAGGACCGACGCTCATCCATGACTCATTCCTGCCGCTTTGATCGCTGATCTTCGCCCGCCTGGTCTGGTGTATTGTCAGCGCCCGCCGGTGTGCCTGTCGATTCTTCAGCCTCCTCCTCATCCACCGGCGGCAGTGAGGCTATCTGCGCCTCCGATAATTGATAGCCTTCGGGGAAGGAGCCGAAGGCGTAGACGCTGATGAGGTGTTGACCGTATTGACTGCTGACGAACAGCAGATACTCGACGTCGAAATCTTCGTGGATGTACTGCTTGAAGTACGGGATGGAAGTCGCATCGATGGCGACGGTAGCGGGGAGCACGAGGGCGCCGGGCACCGAGCCCGGACCGCCGAAGTGCATGAGTATCTGCCCGTCCGGGTTGTACATCTGGATGATTTCGGTGGCTGCGTCGGCAACGTAGACGATGCCCTCCGGTCCGATCCGAAGACCCCGGGGACGTCCAAACTGCCCCAGGCGATGGCCCGGCGTCCCTTTGACCCAGACCAGCTCACCGTCACGGGTCAGCTTCTGGATGCGCCAGTTCAAGGTATCGCTGACATACAGGTGCCCCTCGGGCCCGAAGCACAGGCTGTTGGGTATTCTGAACTGCCCCGGCTCCTCACCCGGTCCGCAAAGAGTGTGGAGCACCTCGCCCGTCTGGCGATCCATTACGACGATCTGGCAAGTATCGTCGTTGTCGAGCACATAGATCTCGTTGCCCGAGAGTGCGATGTCAACCGGGTGGCTCGGTTTGGGTACATCGAAGGCCGTCACGTACCCGTCGTCGGGACCAAAGACCACGATCTGCTTGCGCAGCGAGTCGGCGACGAACTTGTATCCGGCCGGGTCGATGACGAGGTTGATCGGCTTACGGAGCCGCCCCGGTCCGCGGACGCCGAACACGGTGTAGGTTTGGTTCTTGAAATCCAGACGGCACAAGCCTGGCATCTTCGTGTCGCACACGTACACGACTCCGTCGCGCGCGGCCAGGCCGTAGGGCTTGTCTATCGCCAAACGGTTCTCGGGTTCATCGCCGAGTACGAACTTGGCTAATCCGCTCTTTGGGGCTTCAACTTCCTGGGCACCACTCGCCCAGGTCAGGAATTGTATTCTTGGCTCGGCCGGCGGTGACGGGAATACCAGCAGCGGGGCCTCCGTCCTGCCCGGGGTGTTGCATCCCGCAGTCAGGGCCACGGCAACGGCCATGACCCCGGTGGCGTTTGCTCGTCTTAGCCGCGTTGCCATTGGCCAACTTCGGAGGAAATACCGATATCGCTGGCTTCCTGTCACGGGGTGACACCTCCCTGGTCGTGGCGACGGTTCCGCCTTCCAGCCGTCCGGCGACGCGCCAACTACGCCCTGCCCAGTCCGGCCCGCCTACGGGGAGTTATCGGCGTTTCTGCCCCTCGCATTCTCTCCGGGCGGAGCTACTCGTCATGACACTCGAGGCAAAGCGCGCTCCCGCTTAGCGTCTGTCGAAGGAACATTCCGAGCGAATTATTGTGGGGGTCGTGGCAGGATGTACATTCCACCCGGTCGACGCCGTTGACCGTCACCACCTTCACACCCATGAATGTGCTTTTGTCGTGGTATCCTGTCAAGTCCGGCGGGGGATACTGGACCCCGATCGGGTGGTCGTTTCGCAGGTCGGTGCCCAGGTTGCTGGGACGATCCGGGGCGATCCTCACATTATTGAAGAAACCGTTGTTGCCACCGAAGCTGTCGATGGCTGTCACTCCGTCGTGGCAGCTCAGGCAGAGTTTGCTGTATCCCTCCGGTTGGCCGCCCTTATGGCCCGCCGACGTGGTGTACATCTCGAACGTTTGCTCGGTGATCGCATGGTTCCACAGAACCAGGCTCTCGCCCCTGTCCTCCCTCTGTGCGTTGTGCGGCGTGTGGCATGGCAGGCAGATGCGGTTCTGCGGGATGACCACGCCCCAGACGTCAACGGTGTTCAGATTATGCGGCGTATTCACGATCCTCGAGGCGTCCTGTGAGATTGCCGCGCCGGCAAGCACCGCCACGAATACCGCCGATAGTCGCCCCATTTGAAATCTCATCGCCCCCCCATCCGTCTATCGTTCGTCAGTCGAATCGTCGCAGTCAGACCGTCGCGCGGCCTCAAACGGTGCTACTTGTCGTGGCACTGCAGGCACAGCGCACTGCCGGTGTTGTCCATGCGGAGAAACATGCCGAAGTCGTCCGAGTGTGGCTCATGGCACGAGGTGCACTCGACTCGATCGGTCTTGCCGCCCCAGGTAATCAGCTTCACGGGCGGCAGGTTGGCCCTCGGCTTGAAACCGGCGAATCCATCCGGCGGATACTGCACTCCGATCGGGTGGTCGTCCCGCAGGTCCGTGCCAAGCGAGGTCTCTGCGAACACCGACGGGGATTCCAGACCACCACCGAAGGCATCGACGGCTGTCACGCCATCGTGACAGCTCAGGCACAGCTTACTGCCCCCGCCCGGCTGCTCATCCTGGTCCCGATCGATCCGCTCGACCGCGAAGCCGGTATACATCATGAATGTCTCGTTGGTAACACTATGGTTCCAAAGGACCATGCTGCTGCCGTCCTCGTCGACTTGTGCGTTGTGCGGCACATGACACGGCAGGCAGATCCGGCCATCGCTCCACGCCTCGCTCGAGAAATCGTGCCCGGTCCCGACGATCCCCCCTGCGAACGCAGCGGCGCTGAAAGCCACAAGCAGGGCTGAAAGCGGGATTATCCTCGCGCGCCTCATGGCATACTCCTTCCGTAACTCGATCGTCCCTGGTCGTAGCAATTGCGCGACCGGTACCAATGCTAGCACGGCCCGGCCACCATTTCTCATGGCTCCGACCCGGAGCGGGCGGGCGACGACACAACGTCGGCCCTCCACACACGCCCCGTAGTCACGTTATTGGCTGCCTACGCAGACCATGCCGGTGCGTTAACCCCTTCACCCCCCGTGACTCGTCCGATGATTGACGTAAGCTGTGATATCATAACAGGTTACAAACGCTCCCTCAAGCCCCGATAACCCTGGCGAGCAGTCGGGGGTGCATTCCGAAAAGATAGCGATTAGGCGGTCCTTTGGAGCGGGCGGGAACGCCGGAACGCATCCCAGGTCCGGTTGATCCGCCGGCCGATCAGCGCAGCCATGGCCACGGCACTCGGCTCGCTCAACTGACGCCCGCTGCGTCTGCGGGCTCACAGCCCGACCGAAACGAATGCCGATGACCTGAGAACCTACCTGACGACGGGGCAATTGCCCCCGCTGCCGCCCGCAGGGTAGGCGGCGTTGCCATATTTTGTGGCATTGTGTCGTCATGTCGCCCTCCTGAGATTGTAGCGGCCTGCGTCTGTAGCGGCCTGCGTCCGTAGCGGCCTGCGTCCTCGCAGGCCGTTTCCCCGGCAAGCGTTATTGCGCACGACGGCCGGCGGGGACGCCGGCCGCTACGGAAAGACACGAATTATTCGTATGTGCCACAGAGAATGGCCACACCCGGGTAGGCGGGTTGGAATCCGGATATGGTTTCGCGGTCGGGATCCGGTTAGAATCGCGGCCGCTGCGATGCGACGAAGGGGAAGCGTATCCACCCCCGATATCGTTCGTGAGACCATGCCCGGCCCGTCCCTCTCGGGACAGGCGACGGGCGTCCTGGAAGCGAAGGCTTCTTCATTTCCCAGTAAGGAGGATAGTGCGATGCGGAACATTTCAAGATTAGTGGCAGTGGCAGCGGTGGTGTTGGCCTGCGTTTCGGGAGCGCAAGCGGTGGACATCGAGACGGTAACCGTCGGCAACCCGGGCAATACCGGGGAGTCGTCCGGAGAATGCGCGGGTGGGCACGGTCCCTGCTGTACTGACTGCGGGGCTGTGGACTACGTCTACAACATCGGCAAGTACGAGGTGACCGCCGGGCAGTACACCGAGTTTCTCAATGCTGTGGCAGCAACGGACACCTACGGGCTGTACAACACCTCGATGGCGAACCCCTCTGAAGGGTTGTTCGGGTGCAACATTCAGCGCACCGGCTCGTCGCCCAATTACAGCTACTCAGTGGGTGCGGACTGGGCCGACCGCCCGGTGAACCACGTCTCCTGGGGTGATGCTGCGCGGTTCTGCAACTGGCTACACAACGGCCAGCCAACGGGTGCCCAGGACCTGACAACGACAGAGGATGGGTCGTACTACCTAAACGGGGCGACGGGTACAGCTACACTGCTGGTTGTTCGCGAGCCGGATGCCACGTGGGTAGTCCCATCCGAGGACGAGTGGTACAAGGCAGCGTATCACAAGAACGATGGTGTGACGGGCAACTACTGGGATTACCCGACGGAATCGGATGCGGCGCCGACGGCGGAGGCTCCGGCGGGTACGGATATGACGAACGGCTCGGCGAACTACTCCCCGGATGGGTACGTGATAGGCGCTCCGTACTACAGGATCGAGGTTGGCGCGTACGACGCCAAGCCGTCCGACAGCCCTTACGGCAGTTTCGACCAGGGAGGGAATGTCTCGGAGTGGAACGAAGCCGTGTTTTACGGTGCGTCTCGTGGTCTCCGCGGCGGGTCGTTCTACCCCTACGGCTACCCCTTGTACGCGGCATTCCGCGGCTACTACGGCGGCCCTCCGCCGTTCGAGGGCGAATCCTTCATCGGGTTTCGTGTCGCCCTGGCGCAAGACTGCAACGGCAACGGCATTCCCGACGAATGCGACATTTCATGCGGCGACACGGGTGGCCCGTGCGATGTGCTCGGCTGCGGAGAGAGCGACGACACCAACAACGACGGCATTCCCGACGAGTGCGGAGCGTGCTGTGGCAGTTTTGGAGCAGTCGGGTGTCTCCAGCTCGCCCAAGATTTGTGCTCGGAGAGTGGCGGCGTTTACCTTGAAAACGGGACGGTATGCCACGGGTCTGCCTGTCCAATTCCCACCGTCTCCGAATGGGGCCTTGTTACGATGGCCTTGCTCGTGCTAACGGCGGGGACGGTGGTGCTTGCCCGTCGACGCGTCGTTGCGCATCGAGCGGCTGCATGAACGCAATGTAGCGCCACGCCTTGTGCGTGGCGCACAACGGCGCGATGGTATGGTTGTGGCGCCACCCGCGAGGGGTGGCGCTACACGACTCACGGTTGGTGATGCTCACCGTCGCGCTGTGTCCGCTCGTTGACACTCGCGCCTGGAAGACTCAGCACCCGGGTGGAATGCCCCGGAAGGGGCATAAGCGCGTAGCCACGGGCGCAAGCCCGTGGAACAAGAGCGGCGGACCCGAATGAGCCCCGGAGGGGCGACACACGGTCGGCACGACTATCTCGTTGTCACAGCGGTTCTGTCGCCCCTCCAGGGCTTGTATCGGCTGTGCTTCGCCTAAAACCACGGGCTTGCGCCCGTGGCTATAGACTTTCGCCCCCTTCGGGGGCTTCTATTGATGCTTGCACAGTCAATGAAACAGATCGGGGCGTCTGGATCCTGAAGAACCCGTGCTTCGCCTAAAACCACGGGCTTGCGCCCGTGGCTATAGACTTTCGCCCCCTTCGGGGGCTTCTAGCACGACCCACACGACGGGCTTGTACCCATGGCCCGTCGCCTCCGGCAGGGCTTGGCCACGCGGGATCGTTGAAGACATGGGCAAGCCGGCACTTACTGGTTTGGCGTCGGGTCTGCTGACCCGACTTACCTGCTGGGAAACAAGGGATGTCGGGCGGGGATGAGGCAGCGGGACTTGCCCACGGCTGTTGTCGCTTAGCCCTTCGGGCTGTCGATTTAGTCCGATTGCGACTGCGGCAAACGGGTGACAAGAGTGAAAACAGAGCCCTGACCATCGATTATGGTCTTTCCGGCGTTCGGTTTCGATTAAACCGACAGCCCCTTCAGGCTGAGGTGTGGCATCAAAACCCGCCGCGAGAAGATCGCCTCCACAGGCAATCCGAAACGAAGAAAGGCGGCCTTGACGGGCGGTGAAATGTTAGTACAGTAGTCGCTTCTTAGTAGTTCGATGTTGATGGCTTCGAGCGTAAACCTATGTCCAGACGTAAGTTAGGAAGCTTCCTGGCCAGGCCGGGTGAGGTCGAGCAGCAGTGGTACGTCGTTGATGCAACTGATCAGATCCTCGGTCGGCTGGCAACGAAGATCGCCTTGATCCTGATGGGCAAGCACAGGCCGACCTACACGCCGCACGTGGATACTGGCGAGTTCGTCGTCGTGACCAACGCTCATAAGGTTCACGTGACGGGCCGGAAGGCGGACACGATGTCGTACGCCCGCTATTCGTACCATCCGGGTGGGTACAAAGAGATCCCCTACAAACGGGTGTTGGAGCGTCATCCGGACCGGATTGTTCGGGAGGCCGTGCGGCGGATGCTGCCCAAGAATGCGTTGGGTCGCAGGATGCTCAAGAAGCTGAAAGTCTACGCGGCGGATACGCACCCGCACGCGGCGCAACAACCTTCCCCTCTTCCCTTGTAGCAATGCTGCTTTGTGGAGACGCTGACGCATGAGTGATGAGCCAACCACCAACGTCGAGGCGACACCGGCTGAACCTGCGCCGGGCGAGCCTGCACCGGCCGAGTCGACCCAAGCGGCTACGCCCGTGACCGCACCGAGCGCCGACCGGAAGAAGTCCGCAGTCGCCGACCCGTATTACTGGGGCACGGGTCGTCGCAAGGCGGCCGTAGCCCGCGTGCGCATCCGCCCCGGCGACGGGAAGTTCCTCATCAACAAGCGTGAAGTGAACACATTCTTCAAGCTGGACAAGGATCGCCAGGCCGTATTGACGCCGCTGGAAGTCACCGAGACGACCAAATCGATGGACGTGTTCGTCAACGTCGGTGGTGGTGGGATCAGCGGTCAGGCCGGCGCGGTAGTGCTGGGCCTTGCCCGGGCGTTGGCCAAGGCCAATCCCGACCACGAGCCGAAGCTGCGCGACCAGAATCTGCTGTCTCGCGATCCGCGCAGGGTGGAACGGAAGAAGTACGGCCAGCGCGGCGCGCGCCGACGTTTCCAGTTCTCCAAACGTTAAGCGAACCGCACGCTTCAGTGCCGTGTTTCGGAAGTCTTGCGGCTTGGGTCACGATCACTGTCGCACGATTTGCGAAACACGGAGCCAGCCTCGTGTTGCGTCGGAGAGTATCACTTGGCCAAAGGCAGGAAGACAGACCGGATCACTCCGCGGCGGCTTAAGGGATTCCGCGACATCACCGCAGCAGACGTTCTCGCGCGGGATCGGATGATCGCCAGGATCCGCGAGGTTTATGAGCGGTACGGATATGTGCCGCTGGAGACACCGGCCCTGGAGTACGTCGATGTTCTTGGCAAGTACCTGCCGGACGCGGATCGCCCCGACGGCGGCATCTTCGCTATGCGCGACGAGGATGACGAGTGGATCGCGCTGCGCTACGACCTGACCGCACCGCTGTCGCGGTTCGTAGCCATGAACCTTCAGGACCTGCCGCTGCCGTTTCGGCGTTATCAGGTCGGCCCGGTCTATCGCGTGGAGAAGCCCGGCCCGGATCGCTTCCGCGAGTTTTACCAATTCGATTTCGACTCGGTCGGCACCGCGTCGATGCTTGCGGACGCCGAGTGCTGCATGGTCATGTGTGACACGCTGGAGGCCCTCGGAATCAGTCGCGGCGACTACATTGTTCATGTGAACGACCGCAAGGTCCTCAGCGGAGTGTTGGAGCATGTGACCGCCTGCGGTGAAGTTCCGTCCGAGGCGTCGCTGCAGATTCTCCGATCGATCGACAAGTTCGACCGCGTCGGACTTGACGGCGTCAAGGAGCTGCTGGGCCCGGGCCGGCGTGACGAATCGGGCGACTTCACACGCGGCGTCGGCCTTGCATCCGGGCAGATCGACGTGGTGCTGCGATATCTGAGCGTCAGGGCTGATTCCCGAAGCGCCGTCTGCAACGAGCTCGACAAAGTCGTCGGTGACAGCCGCGTCGGCCGGGAGGGCGTCGACGAGCTGCGCGAAATTGACGAGGCACTATTGGGCGCCGGCTATGCCGAGGATCGTGTGGTGATCGATCCGACGGTGGTGCGCGGATTGGCCTACTACACCGGGCCGGTGTTCGAGGCCGTGCTCACCTTCGACATCGTTGATGACAAGGGCGTGACGCGACAATTCAGCAGCGTCTTCGGCGGTGGGCGGTATGACGATCTCGTCGAGCGGTTCACGGGGCAGAAGATCCCCGCGACCGGCTCGTCGATCGGCGTCGATCGGCTGCTGGCGGCCCTTCGCACGCTGGGCAAGATCGACGTGGATGACACGACTGCGGCAGTTCTCGTAACCCGACTCGACAAGAACCTGACCGGTGAGTACCAGAGAATCGCAGCCGAACTGCGCTCAGCCGGCGTCAACACGGAGCTGTACCTCGGCACCCAGGGCATCGGCCGGCAGTTCAAATACGCCAGCGCCTCCGGCAAGACCGTCTGCGTCGTCGTGGGCTCTGACGAGCTGAACAAACAGGAGGTGTCGATCAAGGACCTTCGTCTCGGTGAGGAGCTGTCCAAGGAAGTCGGCGCCGACCGCAAGAAATGGCTCGAAGAGCAACCGGCCCAGTTCTCAGTCCCCCGCACGGAACTGGTCGAAGCCGTAAAGAAAGTCCTGGCGCGCTACTGGATCGGGTAGCAACCTCTCGATCAGGTATGGCACGGATCTCCAGTCCGTACACGTGCGTTGTGAGAGCCAGTACGGCACAAGAGGCTGATACGAATCCCAACAATAAGCTGTGCTCCAGATCAGAACCGCGACTATCAAGGAGCGGGCACGCAGCAGGCGAGACGTCGCCTCAGGCTGCCGGGCATCGGACGACAAAGCGCACTTCTTTAATGGGACGCGTATGAGACCTTTCACATCCGTCGTGTCACAGTGATTCCAATCAGGGGCCGCCAAGGAGCCGGGAAAGCACGCCGGCCAGCTTGTAGACCCCCAGTCCCGCTGCGATGAGCACGACCAGACCGCCGAGCAGGTTGGCCGTCACCCCGTTGATCTGCTCGCCAAGGAGTCGCCTTTGGTTCACCACGATAAGCAGGAATACGGCGATCACCGGGAGGATAAGGCCGTTGGCGGCTTGGGCGAAGATAATGGCTGCAACCGGACTTGACCCGACTAATGCGAAAACCACTCCGACAACCAGGACGATCGCCCAGACGGTGCGAAACTTCCAGGACCGAAGATTTACTTCAAAGCCCAGCGCCCCGGTGCAGGCGTAGGCGGCTGCCAGCGGGGCGGTGATCGCGCTGGTCAAACCGGCTGCGAAAAGGCCGGACGCAAAGAAGTATTTGGCGGCCGGTCCAAGCAGCGGTTCAAGCTGCTCAGCCATCATGGCTGCGTTCTCGATCACGGTTCCCTTCTCGAAGAAGGCGGCGGCTGTCACAACGATGGCCAGCGTGATCAATCCGCCAAGTGCCACTGCCATGACCGTATCGATCCGTGACTCTCGCAGCGCCTGAACCAGCGGCATTGATGCGGGCCACTTCTCGCGGACGGAACTGGCGTGCAGGAACAGGTTGTACGGCACCACCGTGGTCCCGATCAGGGCGATGACCGTGGTGAGCGATCCCTCGCGGACTTGCGGCACGAACATGCCTTTGACCATCTCGGCGACGCTCGGTCGGACCATGACGGCCGTCAGGACGAACACGACACTCATGACCGCCACCAGGACGATCAGCAGCCGTTCGATGATCCGGTACGTTCCGGTGCCTAGTAGCACGAACGCCGCCGCCCCGACGACGATCGCCCAGATGGGTTGCGAAATGCCGCTCAGGGCCTCAAGACCCATGGCCGCCCCGGTGATGTTGCCCGTTTGAAAGGCCGCGTTGCCCACTGCAATCGCCGCTACAACCAGCACTACAACAAGCGTACGAAGCAGCGGGTTTCCAAAGGCGGTTCGCAGCGCTTCGCCTACTCCTTCGCGGGTGACCAGGCCGAGCCGGGCGGACATCTCCTGAAGCACGATCGTCGCGATAACGGCAAACAGGAGCACCCAAAGAAGGGCGAAACCGAACCCGGCCCCTGCGGCCGTCGCCGTGGTGATCGTCCCCGGCCCGATGAAAGCAGCCGTGACCAACAACCCGGGACCGAAGCGTTTAGACCATCGCATCCGACTGACTTCTCCACGGTGATCCCCGGTGGGCGTAAAACATTGGCAAGAACATGGCCACGCAAGCGTGGGCCATACCACCCAGACAAGTGTCGTTCTATTCGAACCGTTTCTTCCATTCGACAATCCGCTGGAGCGCTTCGAGCGGCGTTATGTGATCGGGATCCAGGCTGCGAAGTTCATTCAATAAGTCGTCACCCGGCTCGCGAAAGAGTGCCATTTGTGTGTCATCCTTTGTCTTCTTACGAGTAAGCTGCGGCGTGCGTGATTGGCGCTCGAAGCCGCGCTGCAGTTCCTCGAGCACCTCCCGGCTGCGCCCAATGACGGTGGGCGGGATGCCGGCCAGCTTCGCCACGTGAATGCCGTAGCTCTTGCTCGCGCCGCCCGTAACGATCCGGTGCAGGAACACGATAGCCTCGCCACCATCGTCCGTGCCGCCGGTTTCGCGGACGGCTACGTTGTAGTTGCACACGCCGCGGAGCAGCTCAGCCAGCTCCGTCAGCTCGTGATAATGCGTAGCAACAAGGCATCGGCATTTGATCTCGGTGGCAAGGTGCTCCGTGATCGCCCAGGCCAGCGAAAGACCGTCGAACGTGCTGGTTCCGCGCCCCAGCTCGTCCAGCACGACGAGCGACCGCGGCGTCGCATTGTGCACGATGTTTGCTGCTTCGGTCATCTCGACCATGAACGTCGACCGGCCCCGCATGATCTCATCCGATGAGCCGACCCGGGCGAAGATCCGATCCACGATCGAACAGGCAATGCTCCGCGCGGGCACGAACGAGCCGGTCTGGGCCAGCAACGTCAAGAGCGCGACCTGGCGGATGTACGTGCTCTTGCCGGCCATGTTCGGGCCGGTGATCACGAAGACGCGGGAGTCCTTCCCTGTCATGATCGTGTCATTCGGCACGAAGTCGTCGCCGAGGGTCTGATCGAGCACCGGATGGCGACCGTCGTGAATCTCCAGCGAACCATCCTCCACAAACTCGGGTCGAACGTACCGGCGCTCGATCGCCAACTCGGCCAGACCGGCCACACAATCGAGCCGGCCGATCGCATCGGCCGTACGCATCAGCGACGGCATTTCCGCCGCCACCTGCCCGCGAACCTGCTCAAAGAGTCGAAACTCCAGTTCGTTGGCCCGTTCCTGGGCGGTCAGCACATCGGTCTCGTATTTCTTGAGCTCATCGGTGATGTACCGCTCAGCGCTTTTGATGGTCTGCTTGCGGACGTAGTTGGCCGGGACGCGATCCTTCCCGCTGTTGGGCACTTCGATGTAGTAGCCGAAGACGCGGTTGAAACCGACTTTCAGAGATGTGATGCCGGTTTGCTCCATCTCCCGCTTCTGATATTCAGCCAACCACTGCTGACCATCCTGACCGACAGCGCGGAGGCGATCGAGCTCGGCGTCGAACCCGTCGGCGATAAAACCGCCTTCGCGCAGCGTGTTTGATGGATCATCCTTGATCGCGCGGCGCAGCAGATCGGCGAGATCTCCCAGACCGTCCAGATCGGCAGCCACCTCCGTCAAGAATGCAATGCGCCCGTTGCGAAGCGGTTCGACAAGAGCAGGAAGTGAGGCCAGCGTCCGACCGAGCGCCGCCAGGTCCCGCGGTGACGTCCGCGCGAGTGCCACGCGAGCGGCAATCCGCTCCACGTCGGCCATCCCCTTGAGCAGACGGCGAACGTCAATTCGCAAGGCCTCGTCGTCGGCAAGATAAACGACGGCGTCCTGACGATGAACGATCTTGCCGATGTCGGTGAGCGGGGCGCGAAGCCAGTGTCGAAGCTTACGCCCGCCGATCGGATGCACGGTCCGGTCGATCGCCCACAGAAGTGTCCCCTCGACAACGCCATTGCGAAGCGTCCGCTCAATCTCCAGGGAGCGCCAACTGCTGTGGTCGATCCGCAGATAATCGCTTACGACGCGCCGACGGATGGCTGTGATGTGCTCAAGAGCGGTTTTCTGCGTCTCCTGCAAGTACTGAATGGCGCAGCCGGCTGCACAGAGTGAAGCATCGATCCGATCGAAGCCGAATCCCGCCAGTGTCGCGACGCCGAAGTGTTGCAGGAGTGACTGCTCCGCCTGATATGCGGCGAATTCGTGCGTTGGTCGTCGCGTCGATGTAGTGCCGCAGATCTGACGCAGCTCGTCAGCCACGCGCTCGGACGGACTGTCCCGCTCGTCGTCAATCAGCAGCTCCGCCGGTTTCGCGCGCACGAGCTCATCAAATAGCGTATCTTTTGTGACGTCGACCACCTCGAACCGCCCGCCGGCCAGCTCGACCAGCGCGAGACCGACCTCCTTTTTGCGGATGCAGATTGATGCCAGAACATTGTCATCGCGTTCACTCAGCAGCGATTCGTCAGTCAGCGTGCCGGCTGTGACGATCCGCACCACGTCGCGTCGGACAACGCCCTTGGCCTGTTTGGGGTCTTCGAGCTGCTCGGAGATGGCCACCTTGTACCCGGCCGTGACGAGCTTCTTGAGATAGGTGTCAAGAGCGTGATAGGGAATGCCTGCGAGCGGAATCTCGTTTCCCGCCCCCTTGTTGCGCGAGGTCAGGGCGATCCCGAGCACCTTCGAACACAGCACCGCGTCATCGTAGAACGTCTCATAGAAGTCGCCCATCCGAAAGAGCAAAACGGCGTCGCCGACGCGTTTCTTTTGATCGACGTATTGGCGCATCGCCGGGGTCAGCGAATCGGTGGATTGCGCCAATCTTGCCTCCGTACGGTGCGTGGCACTGTGAGTTGGTGTGCGAATCGGCGTCAAAAGCCGCACCTTTCAATCTTGCGCCCAGCGAATCGGCTATTAGGATAACACAAAAGGACGGCGCGTGGGGTCTGCCGGTAGCGCAGAGAGAAGTGTTTCACGCGTCGGTTGGGTTTGGATCGCCGTCTTGAAGTCCGGCACGGAACGGCTCGTCAAAGGCTTCGTGGAAGCTGTACACATCGTTGAAGTCCTCGAGCGTGTCTCCGTCCTGCTTTCGCATGAGGTCCAGGTCAATGAAACCGAAGACGATGCGACCGAAATCGGTGGTGCTTCGAATGTTCCAGGACTCCAGAACAACGCGGGCGAGAATGCCCCATCGCTTCAGGGCGTAGTCCCTAAGCGCCCAGCAGAGTTCACGCCCGCCGACATGACGGTTGAGCTTCTCGCATCCACCGGCCGCCTCGATCGCCTGCACAACCGGTTCCGGAAGCTCTCCTTTGTGATACCGGGCAATTAGGTCGTCCCAATCAAGATCATACCCGGCGAGATAGTGCTGCAGGGCCCGGTGAGCCTCGGTCTCCGGCCCGTGAATATGATCGGCGGCGTGACTGAGCCCCTCCCGCGTAAACACGAAGGCTTCCTCGGGATAGCGACCCACGTGTTCAACCAAGTCTTGGAGCGTTTTGCCAGGCTCAGCAATCATGTTGATAATCCCACCAATCGTTTGCCCTTACCTTGGCAACCGCTAACGAGTCGATGGTGATGAACCTCCGCCGGACCCTCCCGGCCCGTGGCGACCGCGTGGCCGGCGACGACGTTTGCGCCGCCGGCTGGTCGGCCTCTCACCGTCCTTCTCCTTCCCGGGCGGTGCCTTCGGAGAATCAGCACGCTCCGGGTCGGGCCTGGTCCTCTTTGCTCGATCCTTGGGCGTTGGTCGGGCAGCCCTGGGAGACGCGGGCTTCTTCTTCGGATCGGTCAGCGCACCGGCAGGTTGCTCAGCCGATTCCTGCTCCAAACGGAGGGGATCGGATGCTGTGTCTTGGGAACCCGGCGCTTCCACGTCGACGGCGGTAACGTCCTCCATCACAACCGTCAGCAGCGTGTTGTTGTCGGTGCGGATCTGAACGAGTTGGGTCAGAATCTGTCGATTGGTAACGACACCCTCCCCGTGGTTCGTACGGATACGCACGCCGACGCGCGGAAGCCGCTTGTCCAACTCTTCATAAGCGGCGTGCTCAAAACGAAGGCAGCACTTCAGCCGCCCACATCGACCGGACACTTGCGACGGGTCGAGCGTGGCCTTTTGCACCTTCGCCATGCGCATGCTGATCGGCTTGAGCGTTTTGAGAAAGACCTTGCAGCAGATTTCCCGCCCGCAAGTTTCGTAGTCGGCGAGCAGCCGGGCCTCGTCGCGGGCGCCAATCTGCCGCATCTCGATCCGCGTCCGATACTCTTTCGCCAGGTCCTTGACCATGCCGCGGAAATCGACGCGTTCGGCTGCAGTGAAGTAGAATATGATGCGTTCCCCGCCCAAGGGGCATTCGCACTCCACAACCTTCAGGGGGAGGTTGTGCTTCTCGGCGACTTGCTGGGCAAGGTCGCGTTTCTCCCGGCAGCCGTTCTGAATCCGCACGAACTCAGCCAGGTCGGCGGCGGTGGCCTCTCGCAGGATGCGCCCCGCGTTAAACACGTAGGCGTCCGGACCGCTGCGATCCACCCATTCCTTGATCTGTTGTGGTGTGGCCGCCTTGTCACTTCCGGTGCAGGTCAACGAGACCTGCTCCCCCAGTTCGATTCCCCGCTGCGTCTGGATGACGAGTTTCGTACCGCAGGTGAACCTCATGTCCACCGGATGGCTGAACTCCCCGATGTAACGCATGTAGCCGAATCGGACGGCAGTGGTCGGAAAGACCTTCTCGATCCCGTTGCTAGGGCTCTCGGCATCGTCAAGCGTCTCCCCGCTTCCGTGGGCTGAGCATCCGTCATGCGGTCGGTCTTTGGAAGACCCGTCCTCGCGGGATTCGGGATTGGGGGTCGATTCGACCATCAGATTCTCTGCGAGAACCGCGCATTGCGAGCCGACGCTCGCCCGTCTGTGGGGGATCATCGGTCAACCGGTCACGGCGGGACCGCTCCATGCGCAATAGTGTACGCCCGTAGGGCGTCACGCGAACTTCATGCGCCACACTGCCCGCGGAATCCGCGACCCGATCGCACGGTACCAGGACGGCGGTCACGAGGCTGTAATGACCCGCTCAATTGCGGCTTGGAAATCCTTCTTGCCCCTCAATCCGATGAACTTCTCGACGATCTCCCCCTTGTTGAAGAGGATGACCGTCGGGATAGCGCTCACCGTGAAGCGTACGGAGACCTCGCGATTCGCGTCGGTGTCGACTCTCCCGACCCTTACCTTACCCGCGTATTCGGCGGCCAACTCGTCAATCACGGGACCCAGCACCTTACACGGAGCGCACCAATCCGCCCCAAAGTCCACCAGCACCGGTTGATCGGCGCCCAGCACTGCCTCTTCAAAACTGCTGTCGGTGAATTCCAGTGTATCGGAGCCTGTCATAGTCTCTCCTTCGGTTAGATCCTTTGGAAAACGTGAAGCGATTCTAGGAGTCAGGTTCCGGGCAGTCAACCGTGGGGAGGGTTCGGCGTGCTGGTATCGTCTCGCGGAAAATCCTCGATTCCGAGACTGTGCCCGTACCTGCCCGCGACCGCTATGAAGTTAGTGTTCGGCGGCGGCACGCTGCATTGGCCGTAATCGTTCCGTCCCCACGCGACGATCGAACCGTTGGTCTTCAGGCCTAGATGCCACCCGCCGCCTGCGACCGCCGCGAAGTCAGCACTCAGGTCCACGCCGCCGACTTGGCTACTCCAGCCGACAATCGACCCGCGTCCATCCTGGGCCCAGGACGTCCCCGCAGTCAGCAGGCCCATGATTGCCCAGCCGCTTTCGCGGCCTCGTGTCGGGCGGGCTGCGCTGCGCTACGCCGGCGCGCCGCTCCGCCCGCCCGGCTGGACGAAACGGCAACGACTCTCGTAGCGACTGGTACATAAATCGGGGGCAGGTCACCCTGGGTGGGCAACCACCCAGAGCCACCCAGCCTGGCTGGATGCCATCACGAAAAGTGTCGCTTTGACATCGAGGCTTCGGCCGGTAGATTATGCGCAGCCCTTGACACATGACCTGGAGAGGCCTACATGGCGACCGCAAACCGGGTGTCGCTCGATCGTACACTTGTATCGTACGACACACATCGCTATGCTGTCCCCAGCCGGACTCTTTCGCACCTGGGCGTCAGAGTTCGACATCTCCGGTCCGGTGCGTCTTGCATGTATCTGTGATTGTTGCGTTGTGTTCGAGGCTCGCAGTGGCGTTGCTGTCGTGCATGCTGACATTTTTCGTTGTACAAACAGCGGGCTGTTCCGGCGAAATTACGTCACGTGCAGCGGCAACATTGGGTTTATTCTGTTCGATGGATCTAAGACAAGGAGCTAGCAAGTCATGAGAGGGATTCTACGACCGAAGAGGAGAAGGATGTGGGTGCCGGCCATGACCGCGGTTGTGATCATGGGTGCAGGCGTTGTCTGGACGGCGAGTGGCGCTGACGGGGCCAAACTAGGACGTATGCGAACCGTGCCTACCAACACGGTGCAACTGCAAATCGACGAAGCTTATTACGAGGCTGTCGGACCGCGTTTGCCCGGAGAAATCGTTGGGGCACCGATCCAAGAGGATTTGGAAGCTGTACCGGTTGGCGGTCCACGCGGCAAGCCGGGCCTCGTAAGTGTGCTCGTATACATGGAGGAAGGAACCATAGCGAGCGCGATTGAACGGGCGGACGTCCGGGCGTTTGCGGCCCAAAGAGGAGGCGTGGTCAAGTACGAGTACAACGCCGTTCTTCCAAACGTGCTCAACCTGCGCGACATTCCGGAGAGTCAGGTTGACGCGTTAAAGGAGCTTCCGGGGGTCGTACGGATTGAGGAGGACGAATACCACCAGAACGTGCTGATGCTCCATGACAGCATGCCGTTGATTCGTGGCTTGCAGAGCCAGATCACCGGTGCCGGCTACTCGGCAGATGGCGCCGGCGTACGTATTTGCATCGTCGATACCGGCATCGATTCGGATCACATCATGTATTCCGATCGGATCGACACATCCAAGGGTTACGATTTCTACAACGACGATTCGAATCCGGAAGACGATCACGGCCACGGCTCTCACTGCTCCGGCATTGCGGCCGGCGGCACCGGGCTGAGTTGGGATCCCTGTGGCACGGGTTCCATGCCTTTCCAGGGCGTTGCACCAGAGGCGACACTGATCGGGGTCAAGGTTCTGAACAGCGCCGGTGGCGGTTACGACAGCGACATCATCGCCGGCATCAACTACTGTGCGGACCAGTCCGCATCCGGAGCACAGGCGGATGTGATCAGCATGAGTATCGGAACGGGCAACTACAGCGGCCCGTGTACGCATAGCTGGGCGGTTGCGGCGAATAACGCCGTCGCTAACGGCGTCGTGGCTGTTGCTGCATCGGGAAATGAAAACTACAGCAATGCGCTAAGCTCCCCGGCCTGCGGTGCGAGTGTCATCGCCGTCGGCATGACCTGGAAGAACGACTACCCAACGTGTGAGGACCCCACGACGAACTGGAACTGGGGGATATGCACGGACTACGCCCCCCAGACCGACGAGGTAGGCTGTTTCAGCAACGAGAGCGATTACCTCGACGTGACCGCACCCGGTGCGAACATCTGGTCAGCCAGCAATGCCGCCGGCGGCGGTTCAATCACCGGCATGAGCGGCACGAGCATGTCCTGCCCAACCGTGGCCGGTTTGACGGCACTGATTCTGAGTGCCGATGGCTCGCTGACGCCGGCGGAGGTGCGGCAGATCATCCGCGACGGTGCCATCGATATGGGATCTGCCGGCTTTGACCGCGCTTACGGCTACGGCCGCATCGACGTGCTCAACTCGTTGGCGCTTGTCGAGCCGGAGCCGGAGTGCGAGTACGACTGGGAGTGCGACGACGTTAACTTGTGCACCGATGACGCGTGTGTCGGCGGATTCTGCGAGTACACGAACAACACGGATTCCTGCGACGACGGATTGTTCTGCAACGGTGCGGACACGTGTTCCGGTGGCAACTGCTCGGTGCACGCGGGCGATCCGTGTGTCGGCGGCTCGGAGTGTGCTGATTCCTGCAACGAGTCCGCCGACAACTGCTATGACCCGGCGGGTACGGTCTGCACGGATGACGGCAATGTCTGCACCGACAACGAGTGCGACGGCGGCGGCAGCTGCGTGGCCTACGACAACACGGACTCGTGTGACGACGGCTTGTTCTGCAACGGTGCGGACACGTGTTCCGGCGGCACCTGTTCGGTGCACGCGGGCGATCCATGTGTCGGCGGGTCGGAGTGCGCCGACAACTGCAACGAGGCCGCCGACAACTGCTTTGATCCCGCGGGCACACCCTGTACCGATGATGGCAACGTGTGCACGGACGACGAATGTGACGGCGCCGGCACCTGTGGCATCCCCAACACGGACCCCTGCGACGATGGATTGTTCTGTACCTTGACAGACAACTGCTCAGGCGGTGTATGCGTCGGAACTGGCGATCCCTGCGAGCCGGGTCAGTACTGCAACGAGGACACGGACATCTGCGAGGACGTCGAATGCATAGACAACGAGGACTGCGATGACAACAACGCCTGCACGGTGGATATCTGCACGGACGGTGTTTGTTACAACGAATGCGCGAGCACCGTCTCCTCGTATCCCTACACCGAAGGCTTTGAAAGCGGCTGGGGAGACTGGATCAACGCCTCTGGCGATGACATGGACTGGACACGGGACAGCGCCGGAACACCTTCGAGCAGCACCGGTCCGTCCAGCGCCCACGGTGGCACGTACTACGTCTACACTGAGTCGTCGAGCCCGAACTACCCCGACAAGACGGCGATACTGGAAGGCCCCTGCTTCGACCTCGCCAACACGAGCGATGCGGAGCTGAGCTTCTGGTATCACATGTACGGATCGGCTATGGGGACGCTGAACGTGGAGGTCTCTGAGGATTGTGTTACCTGGACGAATATGTGGAGCCTATCCGGCGACCAGGGTAACTCCTGGTATGAGGCCAACGTCAATCTGACTTCGTACAGTGGGACGACGATCGTCATCCGCTTCCGTGGAATTACCGGAAGTAGCTATCGAAGTGATATGGCCGTTGACGATATTTCCGTCACCGTGACGCCGGCGATCCCATGCGACGGTGATGAGGACTGTGACGACGGACTGTTCTGTACCGGAGTGGAGACCTGTGTTGACTACCTTTGTCAACCGGGCAGCGATCCGTGCCCAGGACAGGCCTGCAACGAGGAGACGGACACGTGTGAAGAGGTCGAGTGCATAAACGACGAGGACTGCGACGACGACAACGCCTGCACGGTGGATACCTGCACGGACGGTGTTTGTTACAACGAATGCGCGAGCACTGTCTCCTCGTATCCCTACACCGAAGGCTTTGAAAGCGGCTGGGGAGACTGGGTCAACGCCTCTGGCGATGATTTTGACTGGACGCGCCGAAGCGGCTCGACCCCGTCGAGCAGCACGGGGCCGTCCGGTGCACATGGCGGCTCTTACTATGTGTACACCGAGTCATCCTCCCCGAATTACCCCAACAAGACAGCCATATTGGAAGGCCCCTGCTTCGACCTCACCAGTGCGAGCGATGCGGAGCTGACCTTCTGGTACCACATGTATGGCAGCAATATGGGAACCTTGAATGTGGAGGTCTCTGAGGACTGCGTTAGCTGGACGAACGCCTGGAGCCTGTCCGGAGACCAGGGTAACTCCTGGTATGAGGCCAACGTCGATCTTACTTCGTACAGTGGGACGACGATCGTCATCCGCTTCCGTGGCGTCACCGGCAGCAGCTACCGCAGTGACATGGCTGTTGACGACATTTCCGTTACCGCGACCGTGGGGCCGATGTGCGACTACGACTGGGAGTGTGACGACGGGGTTTACTGCAACGGCGAGGAAACCTGTGTCGACCACGTCTGCCAGGATGGCACGGCCGTCGATTGCGATGACGGTGTTGGCTGCACGGACGATTCGTGCAATGAAGGCACGGACTCGTGTGATAACGTGGCCAATGATGCCAACTGCGACAACGGACTGTACTGCGACGGTGCCGAGTGGTGCGACTCGGTCTCAGACTGCCAGGACGGTACGGCCATCGACTGCTATGACGGCGTTGACTGCACGGGCGACTCCTGCAATGAAGGTACCGATTCGTGCGACAACATCCCGAACGATGCCTACTGTGATAACGGCGTGTACTGCGATGGCGCGGAAACGTGCGATCCGGTTTACGATTGTCAGCCGGGCACGGCCGTCGACTGCGATGACGGCGTGGGTTGTACGGACGATTCGTGCAACGAGGGCACTGATTCGTGCGACAATATCCCGAACGATGCCTACTGTCCTGACGACGGGCTCTTCTGTAACGGGACGGAGTTCTGCGATGCGGTTGCCGATTGCAGCTCGACCGGTGATCCGTGCGAACCGGGTGAAACCTGTAATGAGGACACCGATGCATGCGACCCCGGCGGAGCCGGCATCATGGAAGCAGGCACGGTGACCGTCGGCGGCACGGCCGTGACCGTGAATCTTACCAGCACCTACGTCAATCCCGTGGTGGTCTGCTCAGTGCAGTACTACAACAACAGCACGCCGGTCGTTGCGAGAGTCACCGCCGTCACGTCGACGAGCTTCGACGTTTACTTACAGAATCCCTCGGGCAGTGGCGTGTCTTCGGAGACCGTCAGCTACCTGGTTGTGGAGGAAGGTACCTGGACGATCGACGGCGTGGACATCGAGGCCCAGAAGTACCTCTCAACGGTCACCGACGAGAACAACAGTTGGGTCGGCGAGTCTCAAAGCTACGGTCAGAGCTACACTAGCCCCGTGGTTCTTGGTCAGGTGATGAGTGACAACGATCCAATGTGGTCGGTCTTCTGGTGCCAGGGCAGCAGACGGACGAATCCACCGTCGGCCAGCGCCCTGAAGACCGGCAAGGAGGTCGCCGAGGACACCGACACAACACGGGCCGATGAGACTGTCGGCTTCATCGTGTTCGAGGCCGGGCACGGCACGATCGGTGGTGTGGAATTCGAGGCGTTAGTCGGAGCGGACACGGTTGCAGGTGTGACGAACAGTCCACCGTACACCTACACGTTCGACACGTCGTTTACATCCGCGCCCACGGTTGCGGTGACGACGATGGCGGGCATGGACGGCGGTAACGGCGGCTGGTCGTATTCGTATGGTGCCAACCCGACAACCTCGACGACGCTGAATCTGGCCTGTGACGAAGACCAGATCGGCGACAGCGAGCGTAACCACACGACGGAGCAGGTCGGCTACGTCGTGTTTGAATCGGCGGTGGTCTTTCCGTAGTGGATTTCTGCCGATAGGTTGATCTGAGAGTTTTGCGAAGCCGGCAGGTCGAGTTCCCGGCCTGCCGGCTTTGCTTCCATCGTAACCGGAACGCGTTGATCAATATCGCTGTTGAAGGTACGCGCGTCTGCGCTCCGCCCACCCGATCGGACGAACCGTCATCGACTCCGTAGCGGCTGGCACATAAAACGGGTGCGGATCACCGGTGTCGCCGGTACCATTACCGCCCTTCTTGCGAGTCGTTATTGCAATATGCTCCCCGCCGTTCGCCTTTGCGCAATCCAGCGTTACACATCCCGAAGCTGGTGGCCCATTTTGGCTTTTTTAGTTTTGAGGTAGAAGCGGTTGTGCTCGTTGGGTTGCATTTCGAATGGCAGTTGTTCGACGATTTCGATGCCGTAAACCTCGAGGCGGTTTACCTTCTTGGGGTTGTTGGTGAGGATGCGAAGTTGTCTAAGACCCAGATCGCGGAGAATGTGGGCTCCAATGCCGTAGTCGCGTCGGTCGACGGGGAGCCCGAGCTTGACGTTTGCCTCCACGGTGTCGAATCCCTCATCCTGTAGTTTGTACGCCCGCAATTTGTTGTGCAGGCCGATACCGCGGCCCTCCTGCCGCAGATAGAGGACCGCGCCCTTCCCCGCCTCCTGAACCATCTGCATGGCCACATCGAGCTGTTCGCTGCAGTCGCACCGCAATGAATGGAAGACGTGTCCGGTCATGCACTCGGACTCGACGCGCACCAGAACCGGCTCATTGTGCACGATCGGGTCTCCGTTGGCATCAAGATCACCGACGCCGCCGCAGCACAGGGCCAGATGCGGCTCGACATCAACCGGGCAGTGATATTCGATCAGTGAGAACTCGCCGAATGTCGTGGGCAGTTTCGTGGTCACGCCGCGTTTCACGAAGAACTCGCGCTGCATGCGGTACTCGATGATGTCGGCGACGGTGTACATGCGGATGCCGTGTTTTTCGGACAGGCGCGCCAGGTCCGGAATGCGTGCCATTGTCCCGTCATCGTTCATGATTTCGATGATGGCTGCTATCGGCCGCAACCCGGCCAGGCGACACAGATCTACCGATCCTTCCGTCTGTCCCGCCCGTACAAGGACGCCGCCGTCGCGGGCCATGAGCGGATTCACGTGGCCGGGTCGAGTCAAATCCGCCGGGCGAGTATCCGGCGCGCAGGCGACTTCAATCGTCTTGGCGCGATCCATCGCGGAGACGCCGGTGGTAACGCCGAAGCGGCTGTGGGCGTCGACGGTGAGCGTAAAGGCCGTACCGAAACGCGCGGTGTTGTCCGACGTCTGCAGCGGCAGGTTGAGCTGCTCGCACCGCTCCCGGGTCATGGGCGTGCAGAGGACGCCGCGACCGACCTTGAGCATGAAATTGACGGCCTCAGGCGTGATCTTCTGGGCGGCCATGACCAGATCGCCCTCATTTTCACGATCCTCGTCGTCGACGAGGATGATGAACCTGCCCTCACGCAGGTCTTCGAGTGCTTTGTCGATTGGCGAGAAGTGTAGTTTGCTCATCAGGTCTTCACCTTTACGTCTTTGTGTGGTGCTCCGAGTCGAAACGATTTCCAATCTTCAAATAGTCCACAATCGCAACGACCGCCAGCCCGCTCGCGAGCCAGTACAAAATCGCCTACAGTCGCTGCACAATTGTTGGCAAATCCGGTGCCAGCAGGCATAACGCGATCATGACTAATTGTACCAGGGTGCAGGCCTTTCCCAAAATCCGCGGTTGGACGAAGGGCTCACCGTAATCAAATAGACCAGGCCGAACCCGATCACCGTCAGTACCTCCTTGCCCAGCGCGACGACCGCCACCCAACCGGGTAGGTTGAAGCTGGAGACGGCGGTGGCGTCGATCGCCAGTAAAACCACCTCGCTGGCGACCAGGAGCTTGTCCGCAACGGGATCGAGAAACCTTCCCAGCGGCGTCTCACGACGCCGTAGTTGCGGGCGGCCTATCCACGGCTCTCGATCGAGTGGTTGCCGCCGTACGCACCCGGGCTCAACCCGATGGAGTATGTCTGGGATCACCTCAAGTATCATCGCCTGTCCAACCGTGGTCTGTTCGAACTGGATGAGATTCACGCACAGGCCAACTCCGCTCCCTGGACAAGCTGACCTCCGACCTGAACAGCTCGGTAATCCAGACCTACGGACGGAAGTAAGGCTCGGCCTAACGGACGTGTGAATCACTCGTTCTGAAAAGCGGCGGTCTTTGGAGGGTTCTACCTCTTGTGTATCGGATGAACCCCCCTCTTTCCCCCTTTGGCAAGGGGGGATGAAAGGGGGGTGCGCTACACGAAATCGCAGTCTGCTCTGGAATCGAGTGCATTCAATGGTCCTGCGGATGGTCCTGTTTCCCGTGTGGACAGACAGAAACACAAAGACCACAAAGTATGGGACAGCCCATCTTCTCTTTCATCTGGGTCACGTAGATTTTGCATTTTTTGGCGGCAAAGCGCATGTCACGGTGCTCGTCCGCTCGAAATGGCCTGCCGGTAAAGGCCCTTGCGGGGCACGTGTCCACGCATTGCCGGCATTCCCCGCACTGCTCATCGGCGGCCCGACCCGTCGCCGCCAGCGGTGCGCCGGTCAAGACGGTAGCCCAGCGGACCCGGGGCCCCGCCTCCGGAGTGATGAGAAGGCAACTCTTCCCAATCCATCCCAACCCGGCCAGGTGGGCTGCGAGTTTGTTTGAGAAAACACCGCAGAGCCGATCGGGATCCACAGTATGCGTCGCAGGTACGGCCAATGCCGAAAAACCCGCCTGCTGAAGTCTGCCGACCAGGCGCGATGTGATCTCATCGAGGTGTTGATTCGTCTCGACATAGACCTGCCAGTACTTTCGTGCGACGGCTACGCTTGTCCGGTCCGGCAGCTTATCGATTATGGAATGCGGTAGTGCGATACCGATGGAGACTGCACGCGGGAAGCGAGCAACGGATTCTCCCCCTTGCTCGAAGATAGCATCACGGGCCGGGGCAAGGTCGGCCACGCCGAAAAAGTCGGCACCGGCCTCGATCGCCAGTTCTCGAATGTCGTCCGCAAGTCTCAATCCCATCTCCGCTGACTATCCCCACAAAACAATGATTATACTGATCCGCAAGACATGCGGAACTGCCGTGTGGCCCTGTGATTCAAGGGTCTCCGATTCATCCTTCATCCCCCATCCTTCATCCTTGGTCTTTGGGCTGGGTGACCCGCCTCCTCTGGAGGTGGGGGAGGCGATGATCGTCGCGGATAGCATCACCATTTTTGTACGGTCCGCTGTGCGGACCAGATGGGCTGCCAAACCGAGCGTATGTCATCGTCCCAGCGTATCTCATCGTCTCCCCCATGTCCAAAGGACATGGGCCACCCGGCCTCCCCTGAGGGAGAGTCGCGTAGGGCAGGTGATTCACCTGCCTTCGCCGTCGCCTTCATACGGCGATGACATTCATTTCAACCCAGATGGTAGAGGCAGGTCAACGACCTGCCCTACCTGGCTCCCATGTCCAAAGCACAAGGACCACCCGTCCTAACCCCTTTGCCTTCCGGTGAGGTCTATCCGCCTTCGTCCGAAGAGCAACCCTCGACGTACGAGCGATCAAGTAAGTCCGCATCCCCGATCCGGAGAATATGTTCCTGGACTTCGAGCGTGTGGGCATCCTGCCAAGAAACCTCAAGCGACCCATCGGCGAGTAGCTTGAGGTACATTCCAGCGGCTAAGTGATCACCATCGATCGCCCGAGATGAGATGAGCGCCTCGAGCCCGGGGAGATGGTGGACGAAGAGGGCAAGGTAAAGAGCAATCTCCTCGGTGGTGCTGACGTTAAACTCGAGGCGCGCCGGGAAGTGCTCGTCCGGGAACGGTAGTCCCACCTCGATCCGTGTTCGCGGCGATATCTGGACTCGAAGCCGTGCGATGCCTTCTGCAAGGTGCCATAGGCGGTTGCCTGTCGCCTTGACCGCGGCGACCGCCCTCGCTCGACCTTCCCATGTATCCTTCGCTGCTTCCTTCACAATCTCAGCGACGTACAACGCGGCATAAGCCGCAAGGCCCTGGATCCACCAGTCCGCTTCAGCCAGCAACGTCAGCCATGAGGGGGGTTCGGCCGATCGCATAAAGATCTGGCGGTCGTCGACCTCAAGCTCGATCTCGGGTGCTAGCTCCTCGCTTAGGTCGCGGAGTATCTTGAGCGAGACGTCACCCGTGGAGACTGCTTTGAGAGGTTGGCTCATGTTGGATACGCCCTAACGGCTCCCCGTGCAGTTGCGAACGGGTGTCTCATCCTTGCGAAGCAAGTGTGGGGGACGGATAGACCCGTCGATGGGCCGATTCTTCTGTCCTTCCCCCACCCTTCGCCTGAGCCGAAGGACGGGGCGCGCACCGCCATCATCTTCATCCAGCCTTCGCGCACTTCGTCACGGAACAGGCGTCGCATGTGAGCCGCGTACGCGAAGTATCGGTAGAGCGTGATTATCTTTGGGTCAATCTTCATTCGAACGTCCTGGCGGTGAGCTACGGTGCGAAGCGCCGTCTGGTGCATCGCCTTGTTAGGCTGCCAGCCATGCGATTCTGCAGTCACTCTTGAGATCGGCGCAACATTGCCGCACCCATCCACATTAAAACGGAATGCATCTCGCTTTCGTCCAGATCTTCAGAGAAAGAGAGTTCAAATCGTACGCCTGTCAAATCCTCGAAATCTACCACATCATCTAAAGCAAAAGAAATCAGGATCGCCCCTCGGTTTCGATTCGCGAGTTCCTCTACCATTTGGTCTTGCTGCGCCTTTGACAGACGGCAATCTTCCTCATCAATCTCTGCAAGTACCTCTTCGCGCATTGCCCGCCACGCTTCGCTCTCGCGATCACTTAACTCGGATAGTTGTTTGAATCGTCTTTCATCGCGCTGCTGCACTGCGGTGTCGATCAGCTGGCTGATCTCTTTGCGATCAATGTCTGATGGGAAGTCGATACCCAAGGACGTCGCATAATCCTTTTGCCGTTCGGTAGCGGGTGGTATTTTCGTGTTCGGAGCTGCTCTGGGAATCTCAATAGCGTTACCGCACTTCGGGCACTTTGCTGTCTTGCCAGCGAGTTCATCCTTTGCCTTGAGCTTTTTGCCGCAGCTACCGCATATGAGGTTCATCGTGAACACCAAGTTGAAATCACCTCATGGCAACCCAACAATAGCACGCTTGGTCCGCTGAACATGAGGAACTTTGATTTCCTACAAGTATAACACGCCTCTGGATCGTCTGCCGGAGGCGTGCTCCGCAACGCTGAAGGATGAAACCTGGGCATCCGCTTCTCTTCATCCTTCATCCTTCCGCCTTCAGCCTTGTTGGTGTTTGAGACCCGAGAGCTTCTCAAACACCATTTGAGACCGGCCGTGTCCGGATTACAGGGGCTCTGCTGCACAGGTCAAACTCGCGCCAGTAAAATGGCTTGGTCAGGCGCCGTCAGATAACGTGCAGGGAGCATAGCATGGAGTGGCGGCCGCTGCAACGCCGGTGTACCTGCTCCGTTGGTGCAGGGTCTGTGACAGTTTAGTGGGAAGTTCGGCTGTCGACGAAGCAGCGCCAGTCTGCGAATCCCCGTTCACGAGGATTTCCCGCCGGAGGCGGGCTCTCAGGCCGGCTCTTCGAGGGCCGGTCAGTTCGTGGAATCTTCTTTTTCATCTATGCAGCGCGTTTCAACGCGCTTTCCCATGGCGCCGGTAAGCCCGCTGAAGCGGGCTCGGTGAGGAAGGCGAGACATGGGAGCTCGCGGACCAGCCGTAAAACGGCTGGCCTGAAACCCTGCGGGAAACGCCGCTGAAGCGGCGTTTAGCCCCGCCGTTTCTGTCACGGGCCCGTTGGTGCAGAAGTGCATCCCATTTGTGGTGGCATGGGCAAACTTGTTTGCCCGTGTTTCAGGAATCACCACGGGCAAGCTGCCGCTTGCCCATGCCACCCGCCGCTCCTTGACAGTCGCGGTTCTGTTCGCGTCGAGCAGGTCGGCGCCGGCCGGAGATCGGCGGAGACCTTCCGTCGGGTAAAGCCCGAGCTACCTGTCTGGGGTGGCATAGGCAAACTTGTTTGCCCGTGTTTGGGAATCACCACGGGCAAGCTGCCGCTTGCCCATGCCACCCGCCGCTCCTTGACAGTCGCGGTTCTTCTGATTGAGCCGGATAGGTCGGGCTCGGCCCGACGCGGGAGTGGAATTTCGGGCAAAGCCCGACCTATTGGCGCCGGTCTGTACTCACATCATCCGTATCTAGGACTTGCCGTCGGCGTCGGTCAACACTATGTAAATCCGTGCCACACCACCAACAGCACTGATACAACCAGCAGTGTGCCGGCCACAACGTCACGGCGATTGACCGCCACCTCACGCATGTAGGTTCGTTGCCGGTGCAGGCCGAATGCACGGCCCTCCATCGACAACGACAGCGAATGGGCGGTTCGCATGGCTGAGACCACAAGCGGAAAACAGAGGTGCCGCAGCATCAACCACCAGCGGCGTGGTCCGGCCGTGTCGTACGCGACGCCGCGCACCAACTGGGCCTGGTAAATATGGTGGGCTTCCAATCGAAAAATGGGGGCCAATCGCAACGACGTAACTAGGGCAAACCCCCAGCGATAGGGCAATCCAACACGCATCAGCGCACAGGCCAGAGACACCGGATCGGTCGTCATCACGAATAGGGCGCTTGCGAGGATGACGGCCAGCAGCCGGCCCATCGCCCGAAGCCCCGCGGCAAGTCCCACCGTTGTCACCGGACCGAGCACCGGATCACCCTGGCGGGTCGAAAGAACGTGAAGCACGAGGATCGCCGTACCCAGCGTCATCCAGAGACGGATTCCGGGAATGCGCCAAGGCGCGACCCCGGCCAGCCACAAGAGCACGGCGGCGCACCCCGCGACGATCAGCGGCAGGATCGCTGCGTTAAAGGCAGGCCAATCGGCCATCGTGGGATTGAAAACGAACACGGCTACCGTTACCCACAACAACCAGGCCAGTTTGACCACCGGGTGGAGACGATGGATTATCGATTGACCGGGCTGGAATCTCATGACCAGGCTGACGGCTTGGAGCTGCCCTCCGGCACGTATGCTTCGTGTCCCATCGTAAGCAGGCGGTCGAAAGCCGCCGGCACGGGGGCATCCACCGTCACTCGCCCATCCGAGATGAACAGCACGCGCGTGCAATTTTGCAGTACGATTCGCGGATCGTGCGTGACCATCAGACACGCGCCGCGTTGCTGACGTGAACGTGCACACTGCTCACGATCGGCGGTGCAACCCGGCGCCGCCGGTCGCTGCGGCATACCGTCCAGCACGCCCCGAATCGCGTCAAGCAAGAACGTGACATTCTCCCAGTCCTGTCCGGCAAACGGTTCATCCAGCAACAACAGCCGCGGCCGGTGCAGAATGGCTGAGATCAGATTGAGCCTTCGCTTTTGACCCCAGCTCAAACGGTACGGATGGTCCATCTTCCGCTCGTGCAGCCCGGCTCGTTCGAGCAGGCCGGTCGCCTTGTGCTCCCCACTTGGTTTCAACATCTTGAGGTTCCGACCGGCGAAGAGGGCCTCGTCCCAGACCGTGTCGGCGACAAGTTGATGATCGGCATTTTGAAAGACCAGACCGACCTGCCCGGCCAATTGGGAAACCATAGAGAGTGACACAGTAATGTCACATACCTGGATCGACCCGCACGCGGGCTGGACCAATCCCAACAGAGAGTTCAGCAGCGTCGATTTGCCGCCCCCGTTGGGCCCCAGCAAGGCCACCACGTCGCCAGCGCGCACCTGCAGCGAGACGTCATCCAGGATTGTCTCTCCACCTAGCTCCACCGTGACATGCGACATGTCCACCAGAGGATCGCCCGGAGCCGGGGTTGCGACGGCGACGAGTCGCTCATCTCGCACGGTCATGGAACCTGTCAGTCGTGCATAAGATGCACGTTCAACGCCGCCGCTGGGAACATCCGCCTTCACTTGCCCACCTTCCAGGTGGATCAGGCGCGGCGAAAGCGGCAGCAGTTGGGCCAGCTTGTGCTCGATGATCACCACCGTAAGCCCCGCCTTGCGGCACAGCTTGGACAACGAGTGAAATAAATCACGGGATGCCTCCGGATCGAGGCTGGCTGTCGGCTCATCGAGGACTAATACGTCGGGTTGTCCGGCGATTATGGAGGCGACGGCCACACGCTGCTTTTCGCCTCCCGACAGCGTCGACAGGCTCCGGTCGCGCAGGCTGGTGATCGACAGCAATTCCATCGCCTCACGGCTGCGCTTGCGGATTTCCTCACGCTGCAGACAGCGGTTCTCCATCCCGAAGGCGACTTCATCGGAGACGGTGAGCGTTGCGAAGTGTGTCTCCGGATTCTGCTGGACCAGTCCGATTGTCTCGGCGGTCTTATGCAGCGGAGTGTCGGCGACATCCCGGCCTGCCACGAGAACGCTACCCTCGCAAACGCCGGCCTGCCGTCCACTGAGGAGCCCACACATCGCCTGGGCCAGAGTCGTCTTCCCGGACCCGCTTGGACCGGCGACCGTGATGAACTCGCCCCGGTCGATACACAGGGATATGTTACGCAAGGCCCAGGTCGCCGCACCGGCAAACCGCCAACCGAACCGGTCGAACAAAATCATGATCGGGGATTGTATCGCCGCTCCGGGCTTGACGCGCTGGCGCGGCCGGAAGGAAACTGGGGAGGAATCTCACCGGGATTGAAGGTACGGGAGTAAACGTGAAGGCAACGGGCTGCGTGTCAGATGAAGGCAAATCCAGCGAGGCCGATACTCGCAGCGGCAGCCCGGCCTTGGGCATTGCTTTAACGCTCATCGTCATTGCGGCTGCGGTTGTGCGGTTCCGGGCGAGCGCCGGCGATCTCTGGCTTGACGAGATCTGGTCGTTGCACTTCGCAAGCAGCGTCTTATCGCCGGTGGAAATCCTCACGCAAATCCATCACGACAATAACCACATCCTCAATACCCTCCTCCTGTATTTTCTCGGAGATCGGGAGAACTGGATGATCTATCGCATCCCCGCGATTGCGGCTGGGACCGTGGCTGTGATCTGCTCGTCTCTCATCGCCCGGCGATGGGCTCGGCTTGAAGCATTGACGGCGGTCCTCTTGACCGGCTCATCTTACCTGATGATCCACTATTCCTCCGAAGCCAGGGGGTACGCGTTGGTCGTGCCGTTTGCGCTGTTGTCGTTTCTTATGATGCGGCGCTGCCTGGAGGGACATCGGTGGGCGCCGGTCTTGTTTTGGCTCATGGTGGTCTTGGGATTTCTGTCGCATTTGATTTTCGTGCACGTTTACATTGCCCTGCTTGTCTGGTCGCTGGTTCGGTTCGTCAAGACGAGTCGGCGTTGGTCGCAAGTAGCTCTAAACGTCGTTCGCTGCCATGCGGTTCCGATCGGTTTTGTCATCGCTCTGTATTTTGTGCACGTTCGGCACATTGTCATAAGCGGCGGGCCGGTCTTTTCGGCGCTTGGTGTCGTGGTCAGAACCGCCGCCCTTACATTGGGTGCCCCTGAGACGGGTCCAATGGCTGTTGCAGCCGCTGGGGCGGTGCTGGTGATTATCGTTTTTGGTCTGTTGATGCTGGCCCGCGATCGGTCGGACTCCACGGTGTTCTTCGCTGTTGTCATCGTTCTGTCACCAGGCTTACTGCTTCTTATCAGACCGCCGCAGCTTTTGTACGTGCGATATTTCCTCATAAGCGTGGCGTTCCTTGTTCTTTTGCTCAGCCGTTTGCTTGCGAGCCTTTACCGGTGCGGCCCTGTTGGCAGGGTTGTCTACGTCGCGGTGATGTTGGCGATCATGTCGGGCGGCGGCGTATATACCGCCGATCTGCTCAAGCACGGGCGCGGGCACTACGTTGACGCGTTGACGTATATGGTCGAGAACACACCGGGCAACGTGGTGACCATTGGAAGCGACCACGATTTCCGCAACAAGACGATCTTGGACTACTACGCACCACGTTTTGGCGGTATCAAGCGAATCACGTATTACGACAAAAGCATGTGGCCACAGGAGGGGCCGGATTGGCTCATTCTCCACAACTGGGCCAGGGACGTCTTGCCGCCCGGCGCGGTCACGGATTTGTTCGGGCATGCGTATTCGCTGACGCGAAGCTACCGGTACGCCAGGCTGTCCGGCTGGAATTGGTTTCTGTATCGCAGGGAGCAATGATCGACGCAGGAGAATGCGTGGGATCCTCATGCCTGACCGCGCGACACGGCGACCTCGTGATTGTTCCAGATCCAATTGGTTACTGCCACGTAATGGCTGTCACGCCAACCGGCCACTCATGGCGGCTTTTCTCTGGCAAGACCAGGATGACGTCTCCGGTATCCTCGTCGCGGGCTATGACGGCGTCACGCACGTCGTCGGTGTTGAAGGACTGCGTTTGCCCGCCTGCGGTGACAATGACTTGATTGCAGGAAGGCTCGATCAATCGACCCAGGCGTACGCCGATGACGAGGCGGGATGCAACGTTGCGATACATCCGGCCGGTCGATTCCTCCTTCTGGGAAACGCGGGCCGGTTCGGTCACGACGGTGGTTCGAGCACCGGCCAGGAGCGCCCCGAAGGTGATTCGCCGCCCGTTCAGCTCGAAGGTCGGTTCATCCGCGACCACGCAAATCTCAACGATCGCCCGAAGCCAGGCTGACGAGTGCAACCGCTCATCGGCGAATCGAGCGGCGTTTAGATACGGAAGCAATCGGGCGGACCGGGTCAGGTCGCCTGAGTCAATGGAAACATGGCCACCGTCGGCGGAGATGAAAACGATGTGGTGAAACTCTCGGCAACCGTACTCCGCCAGCAGGTCAAGCAACGTCACGCCGGGTAGACCGTCAATCTGATGGTCATGGAAAAGCTTGGCCGTCTCGATCCACGCGTGGCGGGGAACGTCACCGGTCAGGTGAATCCACCCATCCGTCTTGAGCCCCTCGAAGTGCACGCCGCCGTGAAGATCGTGGCACTTGCTGCAGCGCTCACCACCTCCCGGTAGATGTACGAAAAGCGGCAGGACACCCGCAAGCCCGGTCATGAGAACCATCCCGATCGGAACGCCGATGATCCCCGCCAGCAGTAATCTCTTATTCATGTAGTGACGGTCCTTGCGCCCCCACAACACCGGCGCGGCGCAGAGCGTGAATCAACGACCACCCCAGCACCCCAGCGAGCAGCGCTCCGCTGAGAAACGCGACTCCGGTTACAACCGCCAGTCCCAGGTTCACAACGCGGTGCGAGGGTAGTGAGAAAACCAGCTTGAATATCAAGATGTTACTTGCCGCCCCCATCCCACCGGCCAGAACGAAGAGTGCCACGCGTTCGCGCCGTCCTGCCAAGACCCAGACCAGATCAACCGTCAGCCCGGCCAAGGCGCTCATCAGAACCGCGATCAATCCGTGTGGGTTGCCGGAAAGCAGCTCCACGACGCCCTTGAGCAGCCCGGTCATAGTGGCCGCTCCCGGTTTACGGATCAGTCCCGCCGCGAGGATCAGCCACAAAACGTGGATGCCGGCCATAAACTGCAAGCCGCCAGGCAGTCCGATCGCCGCGTGCACGGCCGCGCCGACAAGGCTTACCGCGCTGCCGGATACGCCACCCAGCGCAGCCAGCGCCGCCATGATCAGTAGCTCGTGCAGGGAGAAAAAAGTGTGACGCCGCTCAGTCATTCCTACGGTTCGGCGTTTCCGCCGCCGGCTCAACCTTGATGCGTGAGAGGTTCATGATCCAGAAATTGCCCGGCTTGTGCGGCGGTACGAGCTTCCACTCACAGTCCTCATCCGTGCGGACAATCCACCGACCCTGACCATTCTTCATGGCCACAACCGCGTCTTTCATGTCGTCGAGCGTAGCTTCGATCTCGTAGCCGTCCTCCGCCACAAGCGTCACCTTCATGGGACCCGGTTTGATCTCGGCGGCGGCAAGAAGCGGTTCCAGCGCCGGTCCCTCCCAACTCGTTGTTTCGTTGTCGTAGTGTGTTTTGCGCATGAGTACATTGTCGAGCCGTTTCATCGGCATATCGGCCAGTTGCTCATATGTGAATGTCGTCGGCTTGCACAGGCCGGTCCCCGTCAGTTCGAGCGTCATCTTCACTTTGGGTACCTCTGAGGAACGATCGTCGAACTTCTTCTCACAACTGCACACTACGACTGCGAGCGCGAGAATGACCATCCGCATCGCCATCAGCCGCGTACGCATCAGTCCACCTTTTCCATCCACACCCACGTCAGGGTGTTCCAAACACTCGTTGGAAACCGGCGAAGTCGCGCAGGTCCACATCGCCATCATAATCCATATCCATCATCAGGCAATCCAGGATCGGCATCGGCATTGGCGACGTAGTCCACGCAGGTGGATCACAACCGCCCGATACTCCGTCACATGACGGCCCACCAAAGCACTCGTGAAAGCGCGGGACGTCATCCAGCTTCACGTCACCGTCACTGTCACCGTCCCCGCAGATCGCCAGGTCAGCCGTCTCCAGCGTGATCAACTGATAGTAGTCCCAACCGGCAGACGTCTTTGTGTATTGCTCGAACACACCCGATACTGCGCAGAAATGCTGGTCCATTCCAACAAACTCGTGGTATTCCGTGGGCTGCACGGCGTCATTCATGTAGTCAGTCGCCCAGCAGTCATCCCCATTGGGGGTTTGGAGATTGTAGTTGTCCACGGCCTTGCCCAGGTGCATTGCAGTCACTGTGACGTCCCGGATCACAAGGTGCATGGACTCATACAGTTCCGCATCGTGATTGTCGACGTACCATTCGTCGCCCGGATACTGTAGAGGAGCCGGTATCGCCGCGACGGGAATTAGGATCGCCGGCGGGAGCGGATTGTCTCGGCTGACAATGTTGAACGCCACGTCGGGCGCATCGCTCCTGAGGTACTGCAGAAACGTCGTACCCCTAAACTCGTCGATGTAGATGTTGTCGAAGCTAACCCAGTCGCCAACGCTGACAATGCCGGTCAACTCTCCACCCTCCCCGTCCTTCACGACAATCGCACCCCATGTGGGGTGGGAAGGATCCTGCAGGTACACGCGGGCGTTGACACCCTGCCATATATGTGTCACGACTCCGCCGATCACGTCGTGTATCTCGCCGTTGTAGAAACTTACGTCACCGACGGATGTGGTCGACTGGATCTGGTAGATTGAAAGCTCATCCGCATAGCCGACGCCTGCGCACCAGATTGCCACTACAACCATCACCAGCGAAACGAAACAATGATTCCGCACGATTACACTCCTTTCCCAATAGCACATTCGTTTATGCTTACCGACCACGCCCACGCGAGCGGCTTCGATTCTTCGGCTTCGACTTCTTCTCGATTGTGATGACCGGATAGGGGTACCAGTTGGGGTCGTCGCGCGGCGGCACCTCCAGTTCAGGATCCCACTCAGGCTTCCAGGCACTCCTCTGCCACTTCACGTGCCCGTCGGCATAGAGGATATTCCCGCCCAAACCGGACCGACCATGCCGGTGACGAGCCGAAAACGCCTTGGGATAGCTCCCGCTGTATTTGCCCGCGCCGCGGTAGAGCTTCTGTTCGTCAAAACCCTTGCGGGGATCGAGCAACTGGTCAAACAGCACGATGACACGCTGAGGACACATTATCCTGGCCGTGTCGATGAACGACGGCATCGGATAACCGACGCCGTCGGGCGGCGACCACGCGTTCTTGTCGAGCTCCAGGCACGAATTCATAGCGTAGCTGAAATACCCGTCGCGGAACGGGCGGTAGCTGTACGTGCCTCGACCCTCCAGCGGTCGACCCATGGGGCATTGATAGAACGTGGCTTCGTTCGGACGCTGGTATCTTGGATAGTCACGCCACGGTTCGAAACCGAGCATCGGGGGAAGCAGATCCATCCAGCCGTGCCAGTCAGCCAGATCCTCCGGGCTCAAACCGGGATCGTCCAGTTCGTCCGGCCCCCGGTCCAACCCGTCGCAGTGTGGCCACATCCCACCGTTCTCAACCGCGTAGCAACTAAACGCGACACCCCATTGTCTGAGCCGCGAACTGCAGACCACCTGCTTGGCCTGCTCCCGTGCGCCTTTGAGCGACGGTGACAGGATCGCCAACAACAACGTGATCACGGAGGTGACAACAAGCAGCTCCAGTAAGCTAAAGCCACCAAGATGCACCGCGCCGACAACGGACCGATGTGCTTTACAAAGCATATCGCATCTCAAAAAAAACTACGGCATCAAGACTGACTGGAGGTACGCTGTTTCGCTACCCGGAGGCGTGATCCTGGGCCGCCGCAACGGACCTGACGCACGTTTCCTTAACACCGTCAAGTCAACCTTGCCGTCGTAGAAAAAAAGCGCTTGCAAGACCAACTCCCCGCCACCGCACCACAGGCGGTTTTTCCAAGGTCCCGACCAGTGGCGATTAGTGTATCATGCATCCGGTGGCTACGCAACATGGTTTGCACGGCCTTTTTTGCCCTTTTCGCTTCCTGGGCGACGGATACACCGGTATGGGGGTGACCATCTTTTCCGCGGATCGGGGGGAAGGGAAAACCACGTTCCTTCTCCGGTACGCAGTCCAAAAGGCCGAGCGCGGGCGATCAGTCGGCGGCATCGTGTCGCCGGCAGTCTTCGAGAGTGGGCAACGCATCGGGTATGACTTGATCGACTTGCGCAGCGGCAACCGGCGACTGCTGGCCCGGGTGGTCACATCACCCGGCGATATGCCCAGCGTGGGCATCTATCGGTTCGATGATGAAGCTGTGGTCGCAGGGAACACCGCCGTCATGGCCGCCGTGCGAGACGGTCTGGACGTGATTGGCATCGACGAGGTGGGGCCATTGGAGTATGACGGGAAAGGATGGACTCCGGCTTTAGAAGTCGCGTTGCACGAGTGCAGGTCGTGGCAGGAGTTGATCGTCGTGGTTCGGTTGTCGCTCATGGATGACCTGCCGACCCGCTTCCCATCCGCGTTGTGGGAGGAGGCCCGCCGCGTCTCGCCACCCTGGCCCTCTCCGCGGTCGGCGTAGCTCGCTTAGATGATGCATGTGGCTTTGTGGATACGTACGGCAATCTCGCCGCCGAGGTCTTCTTCGAGGAACATGTAGTAGAGCTTCTCGTTCTCGGTCATAACGTGAAGTGGCCACAGCTTCAGGCTGGCGCGGTAGCGGTTGATCGCGTTGTCCTTGTCCCGGCCCAGTATTTGCGTTGACCGCCCTTGTCGATGGAGTAGTATCTGCCCGACGGCTTGTGAAAAGAGAGTCCGTCAACAGTTTTGCCTGTGACGTCCTGAACATAGGAGCACGGTGTTATCATCTGGTCGCCTCACCATTGCCCTAGTGAGCCAACTCATAGCCAGCAACGGGCAGTATAGTATAAGTCAACCAATCGGTGCGGGGCCTTTTTCGAAGACTGCAGCGGACGAACACAATAAAAGACTTATATGATACCTGGAGCGGTGTCCGAGCGGCTTAAGGGACCGCACTGGAAATGCGGTGTGCGGGTAACTGCACCGAGGGTTCGAATCCCTCCCGCTCCGTTTTTCGTCGTCAGGCTTTGACGCGGCGCGGATGCTCCGGGCCGTCGGCGGCTTTCGGAGGGGTCAGAAGCAAAACTGTGCCAGAAATCCGACTCACACCGACTGGGCATCTGTGCTGGGAGTCTACTGAGGGCCAAGCCGAGCCTGCGCGGCTGGCGGGATTGCGGAAGCTGTTTTCTGTTGACTGGCGGGAAGGACTCTTCACGCTGGCGGCTGAGAAGATCGGTACGGGCGATTCCCTGACCTTGCGCTACTGGCAGAGCGTGGCCGAGCGGTATCTCACCGCGCTTTGTCACATTCCCGAATCGGCGGAGACCATCGAAGTCGAGCCACCGTCGCCAGCGGAGTGCGCGACGTGGGTTTTGACGGCGCCGCCCATGCAGGGCGGGGAGTATCTGACCGCTGAGATTCTGCTGGACATCTGCAGCGCGTTGGACCAGTGGGCAACGGAGGCGATCGAGTCAGCCGGCGGCTTGGGAGCGTTTCAGCAAGCGCGGGCGCCGAAGTGGCACCAAGTGGGTCGCGTCTGCTTTCACCTCGCCGAGAACAAGAGCGACCAGGCCCGTCCTTTTGCGTTTCTGGCGACCTATGCCACCGGGTTCGGTGCCGGGGGGCGATTGAAGCACCTCCCATTGCGAAGGGCGCTGGAGCAGTACGCCGGGGCGAAGAATCGGTCCGCGTTGATCAAGTTACTCGCTCCGGTTCAACAGGCTTCGGAACGTTGCGAATGGGTAAAGAAACTGGTTGATTCCGGCGAAGTCTATCAGCCAATGGCGTGGCCGGCAGAGCGAGCGTATGCGTTTCTGCGGACCTCGCCGGAGCTGGAGGACAGCGGTCTGTCGGTCCGGCTGCCGGATTGGTGGAGGAAACGCCCCCGTCCGCAGGTTTCGGTGACGATCGGCCGCCAGAACCAAACCACACTCGGAGCAGGCGCGGTGCTGGATTTCAACGTGAGCATGGCGCTGGGGGATGAGAGCATTTCGTCGGAGGAGATGACTGCGTTGCTGGCCGGCCCGGATGGATTGGTGCTGCTCAAGGGCCAATGGGTTGAGGTGGATCGCGAGAAACTGCAGGAGGCGATCGACCACTGGCAGGCCCTCGAGAACCTCGCGGCGAATGGGGAGATCTCATTTGTCGAGGGAATGCGCCTGTTGGCCGGTGCGTCGGCAGACCTGAAGCATGAAGACCGGGTCGAGGAACAACGCTCATGGGCCCACGTATCGGCTGGCGAAGGGATGCAGAAGATCCTTGCGGGTCTTCGCGAACCGGGGCGACTGGATGCGGTAGAGCTTCGCGATGGGCTGCACGGGATACTCCGGCCGTATCAGTGCGACGGGCTGGCCTGGCTGCGTTTCCTGACGACGCTGGGGTTGGGAGCGTGCCTGGCTGACGACATGGGGCTGGGCAAGACGATCCAGGTGCTGGCACTATTGCTGTGTAATCGGGATGGAGACGCTAAACCGCAGCGTAGGCCAGCGCTTCTGATCGTGCCGGCCTCACTTCTGGGCAACTGGCGCAGCGAGGCGGAGTGTTTTGCGCCGTCGCTGAAACTGACGTTTCTGCATCCGGCCGAGACGGACCGCCAGACACTTGCGCACATTGCCGAATCTCCCGATGAGCACCTTGCTGAGACCGACTTGGCGGTCACGACCTACTCCATGTTGGCCCGGCAGGATTGGTTGACGCAATTGGACTGGCGCTTCGTGATTCTCGATGAGGCCCAGGCGATCAAGAACCCCTCGACCCGTCAGAGCAAGGCCGTGAAGAAACTCCCCGCCCACGCGAGGATCGCCCTGACCGGCACACCGGTTGAAAACCGCCTGGGCGATCTATGGTCGCTGTTCGATTTCCTCAATCCCGGCTTACTCGGTTCAGCGGGCGTGTTCAAGTCGTTCATCAAAGGTTTGCAACTGCGGGAGCAGAACCGGTTCGCGCCCTTGCGTCAATTGGTCGGGCCGTACATCCTACGCCGCCTGAAAACGGATCGTTCCGTGATCGCCGATCTGCCGGAGAAGATCGAAACCGTCCGATACTGCAATCTGACCAGAACACAGGTCAAGCTCTACGAGCAAACCGTACGGCAAATGCGATCGGCCTTGGAAACAGCCGATGGCATGGCGCGGCGCGGGCTGGTGCTCCAGACGCTGATGCGGCTGAAGCAGATCTGCAACCATCCCAGCCAGCTTTCCGGCGACGGCGGCTACACCCCCTCCGACAGCGGCAAGTTCCTCCGTCTCGGCGAGCTTTGCGAAGAGCTGGCCCAACGCCAAGAAAAGGCCTTGATCTTCACCCAGTTCCGGGAGATTATCGACCCGTTGGCGGACCATCTGACCGCGGTGTTCGGTCGCGCGGGGCTGGTCTTACACGGCCAAACGAGTGTCAAGAGGCGTAAGGGCGTGGTCGCACAGTTTCAGGATGAGGGCGGACCGCCGTTTTTCATTCTGTCGCTCAAGGCCGGCGGCACGGGCCTGAACCTGACCGCGGCTTCGCATGTGATTCACTTCGACCGCTGGTGGAACCCGGCCGTAGAGAACCAGGCCACCGACCGCGCATTCCGCATCGGCCAGAAACGCAACGTGCTGGTGCACAAGTTCGTCACCAGCGGTACGATTGAGGAACGGATTGATGAACTAATTGCGGAGAAGCGACAGATGGCCGACGAGATCCTCGCCACCGATGGCGAGGTCAAACTAACGGAATTGCCTGATGATGAACTGATGCAGCTGGTCCGTCTGGATGTTAACCGTGCGATGATGTAAGGAGTGAGGGCGTGATGTCCTGGAGACAATGGAGTCCATATGTTCCCGTGGCCCGGCGACGCGCCAACGCCTTGCGCAAAATTGAGAAGCTCCGCAAGAAGGGCAAGGACATTCAGCCGGTCGAGATCGAAGGGCGGACGATTGCACGGAGCTTCTGGGGCAAGGGCTGGTGCGACCATCTGGAATCATTCTCCGACTACGAGAACCGCTTGCCGCGTGGGCGAACGTATGTTCGCAACGGCTCGGTCTGCCACCTGTCCATCCGCCCCGGGCGTATCGAAGCTATCGTCAGCGGCTCCGAGCTGTACAACACGAGCATCCGCATCAAGAAGCTGAAGCCGACCATCTGGAAGTCCGTTAAGGAGAGGTGCGCCGGACAGATCGGTTCCATGCTGGAACTACTCCAGGGCAAGTTGTCTGACCAGGTCATGACCGTCGTAACGGACCGTGCGCACGGTCTCTTCCCTCAGCCACGTGAGATCGAACTCGCCTGCAGTTGTCCTGATTGGGCGGTGATGTGCAAACACGTCGCGGCCACGCTGTACGGTGTCGGCAGTCGGCTCGACAACCAACCTGAACTGTTGTTCCTGCTCCGCGATGTCGATGCCCAGGAGTTGATTTCCACCGAGATGGCAATGCCGGGTCCCGTCGCAACGGGCGATTCACTGGACGACGATCAGCTCGGCGACATCTTCGGTATCGACCTTGATGTTGCGGGCACGGAGCAACCTGCTCCGAGAACTGAGACGAAGAAACAACGACACGCCGAGAAACGTGCCGCCATTCCGAGCCGCGACCGTGAGGGAGCGGTCGCGCCCAGTCGTGCGCGGCGAACACGCACACCGGCCAGGGACCAAGCCAAGGTCTCTAAGAAAGCGAAACGAAAATCTGCTGTCCGCAAGAAATCCTCCAAGCCCGCGACCAACAAACCAGTGCCGGACAGGAATTCTGCCAGCGCTACTCCGAAGATTCGACCCACGGGCAAGTCGGTGGCCCAACTGCGCAAGCAACTTGGGCTTTCGGTGGCTAAGTTCGCCCGGCAGCTGGACGTTTCAGCGGCCAGCGTGTATCGCTGGGAAGCCACGACGGGGCGACTCAAGCTGCTGGCGCGCCCCCTTGCCGCTTTGGCGAAACTGCAACAGCAAATTCGTAGGGCGTAGTCAATTCGGCCAAGTATGCGCGGCCACCCGGGTACGCACCATGGTTTTGGCTCTTAAGGCACGGGCCAGACGATGTAGTCGAGGATAAGTGCAGATCCTATGACATCAATCGAAACGGCACGATCGATCTGGTCGATCTGCAGGCGTTTCAATGGGTTTTTGCCGGCGAACCGTAGACAGCCAGTGCACTACGTCAAGCGCATTTCATTCAGACCCGGTTGCACAAACCTGCATGAAAGGTGCCACCGGCTTGTCTCTTGACCGACTGGAAAGTCGGTCCCACAGAGTCCATTGAACTCTCTGCACAGCTTATCCTCCGTCGCCGACCGGTGTTGGGCGGTCGACGTGGATCTTCAGGGCAATCTGGCGCTTCTCCTTGCCTTTCTTTTCGACGCGGACCTCGCCACTCACGCTGTCGCCTTCGCGCAGATCCTTGAGCTTCGCGATAGCGCCGTTGATCATGATCTCCGTTTCACGCGTGACCACCCCGATGCCGGCCATGTCCTGCTTGTGCTTCTCGCTGTAGTAGATGACGGTGATCTCGCCGGTCTCGTCGGTGATTCGCTTGATCCGGTCGATCTTGCCCTCCAACGTGATCACATCGAAACCAGGGTCTTTTTCACGGCAGCCCGGACCCGATAGCGTCACACACAGCAAGCCCAGGCCGAACACAACGGCGGATGGCGATTGGCAAATAGCGAAACGACGCCCATGTGCCCTGCGTGCGGTTGAGCGTCTGTGGTTTCCGTTCTGAGCAGATTGATGCCCGGTTGGGCAGCTCCAAGAGGTTTTCCAAGAGCATTCCATCATCTGTGCTCCCTCATTGACGAATGACTCCCGACAAGTTCATTGTGTTTGCGATCCCAACGACGCTTACTGTAATCTTCGTAGCTGGGCAACGCAAATCACCGCGCAGGTCCGGTGGGGCTACCGCACGCGCGTCGACGAAAACCGGTCAGCTCGGAACCAACATAACGCTCGTGCGAGAATCCTTTCTCGCACGAATGGCCCGGGAAGGGATTCTCGGCCCAGTAACCTGTGTTAGAAAGCAACCCGCACCCGCACGCCGCCGACGATGGCGTCGCGCGCATCCTTGTTCCCGCCGGGGTTGGTGATGAACTGAACGTCGGGCGAGATGATGCACCATGGCGTAACGTGGTAGGCGTAGTAGAGTTCGTAGGTCGTCTCGCGATCGGCCAGGTCATTGATGTTGTGGCGGAACGTTTTGGACATCATGCTTTGGGCCACACCAAATGCTAGTACGTCCTTATCGCGATAGGGAAACAGCCCCTCGTACTGGGCACCGATCGACCAGAAGTGATTGATCTGGTTCGTCTCCGGATGGGCGAAGGCATATCGCATGAACGCCCCAAGTCCCTGCTTGTCCTTCGGATCGTCGTTTTCCTTCCACAGAAATTGATCGAACGTCAGGTACCAGCCCACGTCATCGCTCCGCTGGCGCGGCGCCAGTGTGCCGCCCAACTCATCCCTGAGCACCCGCTTCGTTCGTCCGTCATACCACCACCCGAACCGGTAATTCCCCGGCAACGCGCCATTGGCACTTTCAAACTTGGGAGTTAACACGAGTTCCCACAGTCCGATGTAGGTGGCTGGACCGTGCAGGGCCCGCTCGACGTCGGCGGCCAGCGTCGCATCTTTCTGGTCACCGTCCACCGCTGCCATCGTGAGGTGCGCCAAATCACACAACTTGATCTTTAGATACGCTCCAGGGGACTTGCGATGAGGGATGTTCGGGCTCTTGTTCAGGTTCGCGTTCATGAACTGATCCCAAGGCCACTTCGCATACGCTGGAATGTCAAAAAGGTCTGCCGGTGTAAGCAGCTTACCGATGCGGAACTCCAACCGGCCATCCAGCATTCGTTGCCCGTACCACCACTTGTCGATGTAGTATTCCTCATCACCGCCACTTCCGAAAACCCAGTGAGTCGCCCCGAGCGTTCCGACGTCGGCGTCCACACCGTTGTTCCAACTGGATTTCCCGCGGATGAAAAAGAAGCCGCCGGGGATCAGGCCCATCTTGTCGAAGTCCAACGTCAGGTTCATACGCCAGTCGCCGGAGAAGGCGTTGGCGTTATGTGTGTTGAGCCCGCCGCGGAAGTTCTGGGCGTAGGATGTGGTCAGAATCATCGACAGACTAACGCCCTGCTCCTCCAGGTCCGTGCGCACGCCACCCCAGTCGCCTGTTACGCGCGACGAACTGAGTGACAGGAACGGTTCGGGCGGTTCGGCCTCGGGTTGTTCAGGAGTTGCCGCCTCGCCCTGAGCCGCGTGTTTGTCTGGCGGCTGCACTCCCACGGTGTGGGCGAGTGGTTGCTGACCGGTGGAAATCCCCACAATGAAGGCTGTGAGGAAGAATCTTCGGGTAAACATGTTAATTCCTATCAATACCGCGTCTGTTGCACTGTATGCGTTCGGAATGCGTCTGCAACTTTGATGCCAACCGCCATGCGGATCACGGGGGCGGCAGGGCTGCCGGTCTCGTCGGACTGCATGGCGTGCGCGGATTCCTGCTGCTTCCGACGCGGTTCGTATACGATCCAAGCAAGGCGTGTAGAGCCGGCAAACACCACGGTTTGCGCTTCGCGCCCGGTTTCAGGCCAAACGTGGGGAGTCCACCCACGCACACCACCGTTCCCGTTCCGCCCGTCCCACGCCGCAGGACGGGCAGGTTTGCCGCTACGGGCTGTTCCTTAATTGGGACAGTCGCCAAAAGAAAATTGTGGACACGTCGTTGTGACGTGGTATACTTTCGGCAGCGTGAGCGTCGTTCCGGCGCGGGGCGATGTGGCGCGCTGTGTTTCATGTTTCAGATAGGAAGGAGTCTGACCATGGGTATTTGGTGGTGGATTATTGGTGGCTTGGCTGCCGTGCTGTTGTTCTTCCCGGACCTTTTCTCATCGTTCACAGCCGCCACGTAGGTGGCGATTAAATCCGCTGAGAATTGAGAATTCGGTAAGCTGAACACAGGAAGCGCGGGCGGGTGGCTGGTGTGATACTGGCGACCCGCCCGCGCTGTATTGCACACCAAGATGTGCGATACCTTACCTACAGGACCGCCACTGCGGCGGCACCGTGTTACGCGGCCGGCTCGGTTTCAGGTCCGGTGGCTTGTTCTATCGCTTTGGGCTTGGGCGTTTTGAGCATCAGACTCAAGAGAGCCGCGACCAGGCAGGCGATGCCGGCTACAATAAAGGGCACCTTCCATGCATCGACGCCGGTGGCGGTGTCCTTGAAATGCCCCGCGATCTGCGGCCCGACGATCCCGGCAATACCGTAGGCCAGGAACACCCACGGATAGTTCGAACCAACATTCTTGTTGCCGAAGAAGTCGGCGGTTGCAGCAGGAAACAAAGCGAAGTTGCCGCCGAAGTTGAAGCCGATGATGCTGGCGCCGACAATCAGCCCCATCTTGGTCCCGCCTACCTTGAAGAACAGCAACATCATGACGCCCTGAATCAGACACATCAAGAACAGGGCGGTCTTGCGGCCGATCTTGTCGGAAGCAATGCCCCAGACGATGCGTCCGAGACCATTGAGTATAGCCAGCCAGGCCATGGCCGTTCCGGCGATGGCCCCCGCCGTGGCTGCGTCACTGGCCACGTTGTTGGCTTGGAGGCTGTCTTCGCCGAAAAGACGTATGACACCGATCACCATAAGACCCGCCATCGCCGATCCGATGAACATGAGCAATAGGCCCCAGTACTGAGGCGTGCCTGCCATCTGTGTGGCGGTAAGGTCCAGGGCACCGGTCGCCTTTATGCCTCCAACCGCGGCGTCGGGATTCCACCCAGCCGGCTTCCACCCGGCGGGTGGATTAACCATGACGATGCTGCCCAAAAGCACCAACACGAGGAACACGACTCCATAGATGAAGAATACACTTTGCACCCCGGGCAGGCCGAAGACGTTGGTCACATTGAGCAGCCCTCCGAACCAGCTACCGGCCAGCTTGACCCAAATCGTCGCACCGAATCCGAAGCCCGCGACAGCCAGTCCCGTGATCATCCCCTTTTTGTCCGGGAACCACTTTACACCAACGGCGATTGGCACCACGTAAGCGAGCCCGATACCGGCCCCGCCGATGATCCCGATGCAGATCATCTGTGGCCAGAAGCTCTTACCCAACAGACCGCCGAGGATGTAGCCCGCCCCAAGCACAACGCCGCCAACGGCGGCGACGGTCCTGGGACCAACTTTGGCCTGCCAACGCCCCGCAAAGAGCATGACGAGTGCGAACACCGCGAGTCCCGCAGAGAAGATCCACTGAGTCTGCGTGGCCGTGAAGCCGTAACCACCGTCATCAGTGCCGGCCTTGAGCGTGGTAGTAAATACGCTCCAGGCGTAGATGGCCCCGAGGCACAACTGAATCAGGATGGCACCGATAACTACGAGCCACCGGTTCATGACTTTCTCGTTGTCCACTACGATATCCTCCTTCAAGGACATTGATGTTGTTGGCGGCGCGATTTTATGCCCGCAAAGCAGCCACGCCTCTCTTTGTTGAATCGGTCCGACTCGACGTTACTCATCGGTTTACAGATGCCTGCCGGGTTCCAGTCCTTCCCACAGATTACAGGCGAAGTCACCGTCCTGTCCACACGCGCATTTTTTATTGCAGGGTTGCTGAAGAGCGGCGTTACCGCTTCGTTGGCCGGGCCGCGTCCCGACCTTCGAGGCTGCCTAGTTGCACCTCTGCCGAGAGATGGCAAACAGCGTACCACGCTTCGCAGAGAATCCCACAAGATGCACGAGAACATCGCTTGGTGTCTGATGTTGCGGCCCGTCGCTGGATTTGCAGTGTCAAAAGCAGGTCCGTAGAATGCCGCCCCGGTGGTCAGGTGATTCTCCGATGTGCGAGGTACAAGCGCGCGTGCCCCAGCTTCGTTTGACTGAATTCTGCAACGTCCTTGCGGACGCGGGATTTCCCGCCCGGCTGGACGGTCAGGATCGCCTCATAAAATCCGTCAACACACTTGACGATGCCTCGGACGGGGAGATCAGCTTCCTTTCCAATCCCAAGTACATAAGCGCACTAGGCGTTACCGGAGCTTCGGCCGTCATTGTGAAAGACGATGTGGCAGTGCCCGACGGTGTGTCCGCAATCCGGTGCGCCGATCCGTACGCCGCCGTTACGGTGGCGATCATCAAGCTTCACGGCCACCGCAAGCACCCACGCTGGGGTATCAGCGAGCGGGCGACGATTGACTCGACGGCAACGATCGGTGCCAACGCGAACATCGCCGCCGGTACAACGATCGCGACAAACGTCACAATTGGTGAGAAGTGCACGATCTACCCCGGCTGCTACGTCGCCGACGGCGTCCGGATCGGGAATGAATGCGTCTTATTCCCCAACGTCGTGGTCTATGATCATTGCGTGTTGGGCGATCGGGTGACGATCCACGCCGGCACCGTCATCGGAGAAGACGGGCTCGGTTACGCGCCTCACGGGGATCAATGGGTCAAAATACCGCAGGTCGGACGGGTTGTTATTGGGGATGATATCGAGATCGGCGCAAATTGTGCGATCGATCGGGCCACGCTCGGGCAGACGGAGATCGGCACAGGTACGAAATTCGGTAACGTCGTGGTGATCGGTCACGGGACAAAGGTGGGGCCTGGTTGTCTGTTTGTCGGTCAGGTTGGCGTGGCCGGCTCAGTGACGGTAGGTCGGCACGTCACGCTGGCCGGTCAGGTCGGCGTCAACGGGCATCTTACGATCGGCGATCACGCCCGGGCTGGGGGGCAGTCCGGTATTTCCGGCAACGTTGAGCCGAACGCCGACGTGCTCGGTTCACCGGCGATTCCAATTGACCAGGCCAAGCGGTCGTTTCATGTGGTCGGGAAGCTGCCGGATTGGATCAAGCGGATCAAGGACCTCGAGCGCGAGGTGAAGGAGCTGCGCGAAAAGGTTGACGGGAGAGAGTAGCGTCCGCCGTGCGGACCATCTGTTTGAATGACGACCGCGCCCACGGCAACTCGACTCGGCATCATCGCGGGAGCGGGACGCTTCCCCTTCATGGTGCTTGAAGGCGCCAAGCGCGTTGGGTGTCATGTGACCGTCGTCGGGCTGCGCGGATTCGCGAATGCCGCGCTCGCCGAGCGGGCGGATACGTTTCGTTGGGCGGGTCTGGCCCGCATCGGTCGATGGATCCGCGTCCTCAAGCGCCACGGTGCGCGGCGCGTCATCCTCGCGGGCTCGGTCGAGAAGAAAAGCATGTACGGGCGGCTGCGGCTGCTTCGTCTACTGCCGGATGTGACCGCGCTGAGAATCTGGTTCTTTACGATACCGGACAAGCGTAATGACACCGTACTGTCAGCGGTAGCCGACGAGTTCGACGAAAACGGGATCATCATGCAGGACTGCGTGCACTACTGCGGTGAGCACATGGCTCCGGAGGGCGTTCTGACGCACCGTCAACCCGCGGGCGCACAGTGCAAGGACGCCGAGTTCGGCTGGCGCATCGCCAGGGAAATGGGCCGGCTCGACATCGGCCAGTCAATCGCGGTAAAGGAAACCGAGGTCATCGCGGTCGAGGCGATCGAGGGTACCGACGGAATGATCGAACGGGCGGGGAAGCTCTGTCCGCAAGGCGGCTGGACTCTCGTGAAGGCGGCTAAACCGGATCAGGACATGCGTTTCGACGTTCCCACCGTCGGCCCCGAGACGATTGCCAACATGAAGCACGGCGGCGCGAGGATGCTGGTCATCGAAGCGGGTAAAACGCTCATCGTCGACCGCAAGCAGATGATCGCCGACGCGGACGCCGCCGGCATCGTCATCCTGAGCCGGAGTGACACGTAGGGTGCATTTCAATGGGCCTCACGCTGACGGCTTGATCTTTCTGACTCTCCGAAAGGAACGAGGCGTTTACGCTCCGGTGCGTTGTCTGAACACATGCACCGAACCGTCGTGAAGCACAAGGTCGTACGAATCGTTTGACAGAAGTACGTCGCGAAGTCGTTCGAGCGTGGCGCGATCGTCCGGGCTGACAAACGTGTCCTGCGTGTCGATTACAACCCAGCCGGGCGGTTGTGGTGGTTCAACGTGAAGTGGATACACGTGCTGTTGATTGTAAAAATGACAGGCCAGGCGAGGAGTCGCTTGAACACTGTCCGATTCAGGGATCATCTCATGCAGCCGGTCAATCAGAACGCTTCGATCTTCCGTCTGCAATGAAAAATCACGCCATGTGCGGGACATCGGAGAAAAGCCAAGCCCGTAATGAGTCAACGCGGCGCAGCAGAGGACGGCGGCTGCAAGCCGTGGAGACCTCATGCCGTTGCGGCCCGGCCTTGCCACGGCTTCAACAGTTGCGAGCCACAGCACCGGCAACGCCGAACTCTGATGCCAGAACCGGATCGACGCGAAGGCGGGATTGTCCATCAGGCAGGTAAATGCTAGCGTCGGAACAGCCACGAGAACGACGGGTTTTCTAAGCAGGATCATTCCGACCGGCACGCAAAGCGACAGGGCATAGCTAAACGCCTGCCATGAGCACAGCCGGTTTATCACGCGCGACGGCTCGCGCACAAACGATGTAAGTATGTTGCCCGGCGTTCCTCCCAGGCCTTCATACAGGTAATACTTGGAGTAGGCATCGTCCACGCGGAATGAAGGGACAATCCAGCCCACGCTCAGGACCAGGTAAGCGGCGCACGCCGTGAGCAGCAGCAAGCCCCACCAGTCCCGACTATTGCGGGCGAACACATACAGACCGAAGCAACCGTAGACGACGGCTGCATTCTCCTTAAGCGACAAGGCCAAGGCGGCGAACAACGCCATTCTCCACCATTGTTGCCGATGGTAGTGGTAGAAGCTCCACAGCATCAGCGGTATTGCCAAGAGAATCTCGTGGAATCCGTACGAGGCTCCGTAGATGATCCGGCTGCTGGAGGGGTAGAGCAGGTACGCAACCGCCACGACGGCTGCGATGCGTGCGGAGACCACGTGTGAACGCATCAACGCGTAGATCGCCAAGGCGCCGCTGGACACGGCACCCGCTCCCAGAAACATCAACGTCTCGATGTGCGGCCAGAATGCCCACACTGGAACGAGCAGATAAAGGCCGGGGCTGAAATGCTCTCCGAAGAAATCATGCCCGTAGGCCTCACATCTCAGGCCTCGCCCGCGCAGGGCATTCGTCAGAATCTCCGCGTAGTACCCGATGTCCGGACTGCCGTATTGAAGAGATCGGTGCAGTCTGATCTGTACATACGTATGAAAGACGGTGAATCCGATTGCCAACACCGCGACGAAGATAAACCAGCCTTCCCGCCACCAGCGCGCAGCTCGTTCCTCTCTTTTCTCGATCCGTATCTCTTGAGCAAAGCTCGGCGCCACGCCACCAAGGACTGCACGAACGAAACGGGCGACGGCCCAGGCGGTCAACAGGATTCCACCGAAGACGATTAAGAGATTGACCCGTGGATGCTGAACGAAGACGACGCACCACACAGGAGCGACGGCAGCCGGAATCCACGCCCGACAGCCCTCAGCGGATACGTTCGTTCGATTGCCGGTGTCGATTCGTCTCGATCGAGGATGCGTTACGATCCAGAGGCCGACTATCAGGAGGACGGCAGCCATGATCGAACCGGCACCGAACACCGTAGTGATCCCCGCGTCGGAAGGGAGCACCAAGTGGTAACGCACCGGGTGGATGCGACCCACGTAAAGTACGCTCAGGAGTGACGCGATGTTGGCCGCGGCGGCGGCAAGGATCACCAGCCGCAGCCACGACTGGCTACGCACCGCTATTTCGGTGGACTCGGGCGTTGGCACGCACACATCGTAGCCGGATTCGCTCGCAGCGACGAGGAGCGCGAGTTACTCGATGTGCGCATCGGCGATTCGTCGCGATATGACGATCGTTCCGCCCGCCAGAAGCAGCAGCGCCGTGACAACCAAGCCCCATTCGGAGACAGTCGGAATATCGTCGCTCGATGTGACCGTAATCGTCCCGGATAGGAGTGTTGTGGGCACTGCTTCCCAACTGCTATTGCCAACCGACGTGGCCAAGACCACGTCCCATACGCCAGACGCATCAGCACTGGCAACTACCGGGAAGCCAGCCAGCATCCCCGCGAAGTTAACCTCCTGGGCCTCAAGTGATCCGTTTGTGTTCACGCACCCATTCCAGGCGGTTGACAAAGTGATGTCTGTATCAAACGCGGAAAACATCCCCTCATCGGGCCAGGGGTCCTCGAGGGCAATAATGTCCGGCGGCGGCGACGGTGTGAATGACAACGTTCCGCGGACGCCCGCCCGTGGAATGATTTCGAGCAAGACCTCGACACCGAACGTGGATTCACCGGCAATGGCCCCCGATACCAGAAGATCCGCGGTCGTGCCCGCCGACATACTGAGGTCGTGGACCTGAAGCTCGGCTGCGTCGACGCGGATCACGTGAACCGATAGCACCAACAGAATTGCGATCCCCCACCGGTAGAATCTGCTCACGCCTCAAACACCTCCCCTGGCGTTATTATACGAAACGACAGCCTCCAAGACACCCCCGTTTCCAGGCATCGTCGAGGGTCAGGCGGAAGCGCCCGCAGCAGCCTGGTGTGCCTCCCAGGCCTTACTGCTCGATCTGTGCCATTATAGAGATGTGCGAGCGGTCAAACGGAACGCCTGTGGACCCTCACCGTTGGCAGGTTCAACCTGTCCCGGACAGACTGGAAAGCCGGTCCAACAGGTTCAAGGTCAGTCCCACAGGTTGAAATTCGGCCTGCGGAGTTTTGATCGCAAACCTCGGTTTCAACTCGTCGCTGGCGCTCCGGGATCGGTTCAAGACTCTACCCGCTAACTTGACACTCACCTGTAACCGATGGTTTGTTCCTGGTGGTTGACGGCCAGACCCGCGGCGAATAGGCTTGCTTGTCGGCCGACTTTCAGCCCGAAAGCGTCGAAGAGTCAGAACGAGGAACCGTCAAGGCGCCGACAGCCGAATGCCGCGGCGTTTCGAGTCTTGGTGTTTTGATTATTCGGCGTTTCGATTTTTCGACGTTTGTTTCCGTGCACGATTCATCCATTCGACACAATTGCGGTCTTTTCGGCATCTGGGGGCATGAGGACGCTGTCTACCTGACCCACCTCGGGTTGTACGCCTTGCAGCACCGGGGTCAGGAATCCGCGGGGATCGTCTCGACAAACGGAGAGTTCCTGCTCCGTCACGTCGGCCTGGGATTGGTCAACCGGGTTTTCGACGAGCAAAGTCTGGAGCGGATTCGCGGTCGCATTGCCATCGGGCACACACGTTACTCGACGACCGGTTCGTGCACCGAGAGCAACTCACAGCCGCTTATGTTCAGCTTCGCGGGTGGGCAGGTTGCGGTCGCCCACAACGGCAACCTGATCAACGCCGCCCTGCTGCGGCGGAACTACGAGCAGGTCGGGCACATTTTCCAGACGACTTGTGACACGGAGGTGATCATTCACCTGCTCGCAAAGCCCACACACCAGGGCAAGAGTGACCCGCTCAACCACGTCCTCAACCATCTTCAAGGCGCCTACTCTATGCTACTGCTGTTTCCCGATCGGATGGTGGCCGCTCGCGATCCGCTGGGTTTCCGGCCACTTTGCCTCGGGACGACCAAATGTGGGGCAACCGTAGTGGCCTCGGAGACCAGGGCGCTCGATATGATCGACGCGAACTATGTGCGTGACGTCGAGCCCGGCGAAATCGTCACGATCAACGACGAAGGTATGAGCAGCCGTTTCTTTGGCGGTGACACGAGCGGCCGCGGGGCCGCCTGCATTTTTGAGCACATTTACTTCGCCGACCCCTCGAGCCTGGTGTTCGGCGAGAATGTTCACATGGTCCGTGTGGCGATGGGCCGGCAACTGGCGACGGAAGCCCCCGTGGACGCCGATCTGGTCGTGCCGATCCCCACCTGTGCGCAATGTGCCGCGACCGGATACGCCCACCAGAGCGGGATACCCTATGGCCGGGCATTTACCACCAGCCATTATACCGGACGTTCCTTCATCATGCCGACGCAGTCAGGACGTGACATGGCCGTCAAGATCAAGCTCAATGTGATCAAAGAGGCTGTTAAAGGAAAACGGTTGATCGTGGTCGAGGACTCGGTGGTCCGGGCCACGACGACCCGCGGCAAGATCGGCGCCTTGCGGGCGGCCGGTACGAAGGAGATTCACCTGCGTGTGGCCAGCCCGCCGATTCGCCACCCCTGCTATTTCGGGATCGACTTCCCTAGTCAGGAAGAACTGGTCGCCCACAAACGCTCCGTATCCCAGATTCGCGATTACCTTGGCGTCGATTCGCTGCACTATCTGTCGCACGAGGGCATGTTGTCCTGCGTCAAGATGGCCAAGGACAAGTACTGCACCGCTTGTTTCTCCGGTGATTATCCCATCAACGTGGACGAGCCGGTCGAGAAGTTCGCCATGGAGCGCGTGCAACTCCGGATGTTCACGTAAGCACCGGCTTTCCGAACGGGTGCCATGCCCAAGCCCAAGACGCGGGTATGAGTGCGGTGAATCATAGATCCACCTCCTCCGACATAGCCACGCAAGTGTGGGCCATGCCCCCCGACCGATAACCGTGGGACACCCGATGTACCCGCTTGGTCGTCCCGCACGGGAACGCTATGATATGGCATGGGGAGAGTCGTTTTCGTTGTCGGC
>CAZJTP010000001.1:44695-74274 GCA_964548955.1 uncultured Phycisphaeraceae bacterium | reverse complement strand
CCAGGGGGGATCGATGCCAGGTCGAGACGTGTTTCGAGAGGTTCTCCGGTTATTCCTTGTATGCGGCATCCTCGCCACCGCTCAACCGGTCAGGTCGCAGGTGATCTACGCTGATGATACGGCGACCGGCGCGGATGACGGGTCCAGTTGGTGCAACGCCTATAATTCGCTCCAGGATGCACTAAAGGTCGCATTGGAGTCCGGCGGGGCCATCACCGAAATCCGTGTCGCGGTCGGTGTCTACAAACCTGATCAGGGCCGGCAGCAGACTCCCGGCGATCGAGCGGCGACTTTCCGACTCATCAATGGAGTCACTATCACGGGTGGCTATGCCGGCTGCGGTGCGTCCGATCCTGACGCACGAGACATTGCAGCCTATGAGACCACACTCAACGGCGATCTGTCCGGTAACGACGTCGGTGAGCGGTGGGACCCGTCGAGGTACGAGAACAGCCACCACATTGTGACAGGTAGTGGCACCGTCGCGACTGCAATCCTTGATGGATTTACGATCGCCGCGGGCAGGGCCGACGGAGACGATCCGTATGACAGCGGCGCGGGAGTCTACAGCGCCTCAGGCAGCCCAACCCTTGTTGACTGCACCTTCACCGGCAACTGGGCATCCGAGCACGGCGGCGGCATGTATAATACCGGATCGAGCAGTCCAACGTTGACCAACTGCACGTTCAGCAGCAACTCCGCTGACTACGGTGGTGGTATAAGCAATGGCGATGACAGCGCTGCGACGCTGGTGGATTGCACATTTCGCGGGAATACGGTCGGGTACTACGGCGGGGGAATGCACAGCGGAGAATCGAGCACGCCGATCTTGACCGGCTGCTCATTCCAAGAGAATGCGGCGTACTACAACGGCGGTGGCGTCTACTGCACCGATCAGAGCGGCCCGACGCTGACGAACTGTATCTTCGCCGAAAACACCGCGATGACCGGCGGTGCAATGTTCAACACGACCACGGCTGTCCTAATCCTGACCAATTGCACGCTTGCCGGAAACACGGCCAGGTACGGCGGCGGTGGCATCTATAACGTCGATTCCGACCCCACGGTGGTCAATTGCATCCTCCGGGGTAACTCGAACAGCGGTAGCACGGACGAGCCCGCTCAGATACACAATACGAGCGGGGCAACGCCCGCTGTTGATTATTGCTGCATCCAAGGATGGACCGGATCGCTCGGTGGCGATGGCAACATGGGAGACGATCCGCTGTTCGTTCCCGGCCCGGCCGGGTGTTACTATCTGAGCTGCGCTGCGGCCGGACAACCTGCCGACAGTTCTTGCATCGATGCCGGCAGTGACACGGCGGCCAATCTGAACCTCGGCACGATGACGACGCGGAGCGATGAAGCGATCGATGCGGGTGTCGTCGACCTGGGATACCATTATTCTGTCACGGGAAAGCCGCTGGTCATGGGCGACTTCAACCGCAGCGGAGATGTTGACCCGCTGGACTTCGCGCATTGGGAAAACTGCGTAACTGCCCCACAACCCGGTGGCGTGTCACCATGCTGCTGCATCTTCGACTTCGAGCATGATCGGGATGTGGACCTCAACGACTTCGCCGCATTCCAGCGCGCGTTCACAGGCCCGCAAGAATAGCGAGCTTATGTCAGACACTGGGCCGCGCCCTAGACCGAAGTTCCGGAACGACCTCCTTAGCAGTACTGAAAAAGCCGATTTTACATGACTACAAACCCTTCTCCCAGTACTGATAACGCCGATCGAGGGTAACTTCGGCCTAGATTTACGTTAGGTGAACGCGTGTATATCACCGGGTTTCGCAGAATTCCTGATACCTATATTACCCAGTTATCCCATTCTTCTTATATGCGCAGGCCGTGCGGCCATCATTTGCATCACGGCTGGAAGATGAACTGTCGCCGCAGTGTGATTCAAGTTTTTCTGTTGCTCCGGGACACGTCGGTTCTGCATAATGATATACGATACACATAACCCAATTGCTGTTGCGTACCCCTGGTTGTTCGTGGCAGGCAGTAGGGCTGAGCGGGTGCCAAGTGTGGAGGGGTGTCACCGATCCGGGGAGTTTGCATCCACAATGCGTCTACATCCGCACAGATATGCCACCACGTATCGTCTTGACGTCACTCTGTCACTGGAGAATCTGCCATGATCTGGAATCACTTGACCGTTTGGAAGACGTTTTTTGTAGCAATCGTAGTTGTGTGGGGTGATGGAGCCGCTCGTGCGCAGACCGCCGACGAAGGCGCGTGTTGTGACGGGAGTACAGGAGCATGCACCATAGAAACCGAGGCAGTGTGCGAGGAGCACGGTGTGTTTCTCGGCGTCGGAACAAGCTGCGCAGTATGCTGGAACGACCCCTTTGGACCGGAGTGCGCCACCGATGAGGACTGTAAGCGGTGTGACACCGGCGATCACGCCGGTGAGGTGTGCATTACTAACGAAGACTGCGCAGGTCAGGTCAGCGGCGAGTGTGTAGACTATGGACCTTGCGTAAACACGCCAGATGCAGAACTGTGTACAGTCAAAGCCTGCTGCGACCCGGAGACAGGCGAGTGCACGGAGGTGACGATGCCGGACGCCTGCCCCACGGGCTTCGATGATATTGGCTTTGGTAGCTCGTGCGATCCGAACTGCTGTCCACAGCCTTGGCATACAGGCGCCGACAACTGCTTCCAACCACTTCTGCTACAGATTCAGGTGCCGGACCTCGGCGGCGATCCGATCCAGGTGACGACGACCGGTGACAACTCCGCGGCGACATTCGATGACGTTACCGGAATCTGTATAGAGGGGTCGCAGGGCGGGCAGCCCTGTGATTTTCACGTGGACTGTGACGGCGGGATGTGCAAGAGTCGAGAGTGCCAGGGCAGTGCCCATCCGGGGACAAGTTGCACTAATGACGACGTGTGCTACGTTGGCGATACGTGCACCGGGTATGAATGTGAGGGTGGTAACAATCCTGGCAACACCTGTGAGTTGGACCGCGAGTGCTACCCGGGCGGGGTGTGTACGCCGTGGTGCGGCGATCCCGAGTTCAACCCGGATGGTGACAACCCGGATCCGGGGTGGTGGGAGGCGTTTTATATTGATGCGTGTGCACATGTGGTAATAGACTTCTGTTGCACCGATATAGATGGGGGCCCGTTAGACCTGGTTTACACGCACCTATATCGCGGATGCCCGTGCTCCGGCAGGATCGAGAGCAGCGGCGTCTACATCCAAAACAAGACGGACTATGGTTATCCAGGTCACGGCGTGGGGCCCCCCTTCTGCGGGGATGACAATCCCTGGGTGACGTTCGGTCCGTTGCCAAAGGGAACGTACTACTATCCAGTCTACTCTGCGGCGGACGAGACGCTGGGAACTTACCAACTGCATATCACAGTGGCGCCCTGCCCTATAGCGGCGTGCTGCGGCGACGTGTGCGTGGGCGGGTCCCGTGACGGCTTCCATTGTAGTCTCGATGGGATAACGGAATGCCCGAATGGTACGTGTCTTGGGGGTTTATGTGTAGGCGGTGCGTTGGACGGGATGCCCTGCAATCCGCTCAGCGGTGAAGTGATCCAATGCCCGCGTGGTGAGTGCGGCAGCCTGAGCGGATGCAACACCGTGAATGAGTTGGTGTGCGATGCGTTCGGCGGGTACTGGCTTGACGGTCTATACGTACCAAATCCGAGCGTTTGCGGGGCCGGAGTCTGCGAAACTGGCGTTTGCTGTTTCGGACCCGATGATTGCTACGATAACGAGGACTACGAGTCCGGCTGCGAGAACAACGGCGGTCATTACGTTGGCGGTGCAGAGTGCGATTACCCGCGTGATCCTTGCGCTCCCTGCGATGACAGGAATGCTTGCACCGAGGACTTCGCTGACATCCCCCCGCATGGCGGGTGTCTGCACACGCCCATCTACGACATGGAAAGGGAGTGCTGCAACCGAACCACCGGCGAAACACAGCCGATCTACGACCATGATCCCTGTACGGCAGACTGGTGCTGGTGGTCGACTGGCGAAGTCACACATCCCCCAACGTATAGTCAGATTCCGTGTGAGCACGATGCAGACTGCGGGCAGTTTCGCGATTGTGGCGAGGACAACATGTGTACGTGCCCGTGTAAGGAGTCGTCGTCGCCGGAGTACGACCGCCTGTACATCGAGGGCGACACGCCGCCCGATCCGATCAACCAGAAGATCCGCGTCCTGTCGTTCAGCGCCGGCGATTCCGGTCAACAGCAGGCCATCCGGGTGACATTTCACGAGATCCCGCCCCCGTACGATACGTGGGAGGGACTTCAGATGTGGGTTGGTCCGCTCGAAACGTACTGCGAGAACTCGGGTCAAAGCACGCCTCCTCCTGCTGGTTGCGGCTACCCCGGCAAGGACTTGCCGTTGGAGTTTGCGGCGGCGACGCTTCAGTGCACGCCGTACTACACGGATTGGACCCGGCGGTACTGCCTTGCCGGTGACAAAGTAGGGCAAACATGTGAGAGCGATGACGAGTGCGGCGGACACACGTGCTGGGACGGGGTCATCCACGTGTACCACGAGGGGATCGTCCCGAGCCTGAGAGTCAGCATCGATCCGTTTGAGGTTTGGAAGGCCGAGTATCATGTCCAGGTGATCGAGGAAGCTTGCTCACTTATCTACGAGGACAATTACTCGCCGGCCCTGCCGGTCACCACGAGCATCTGGGGGGACTGCGTGAAGGATCTTGCCACGGAGCCGGCCAGGCCGCCCGATGGCAGTGTTGGCGTAACCACGGACGTGACTGGCGTGCTTGAGAAGTTCAAGAACATTTCGGGCAAACAGCCGCTTACCTCGGTGCGGGCTGATGTTGCGCCTAAGATCTTGGACATGAAGATCGGAATCAGCGACGACGTAACGCTCGTCCTGGACGCGTTCAAAGGACATAAGTATCCGCCGCCGCCGTTCGGTGATCCGAGCGATCCGCCGTGCGGTTACGTCCCTTAATGGTACTCGATTCGCCCGCTGCGCTGCTGACGTGCGTCTTCGACTGCAGCACGGTCCGCCTGAGCTGACAGTCCATCGCGTTAAACCGACGCGGCACTTCCCGCCGTGCCGGTGTCACAACAGTCGCGTTTGCGTCGGATTGCCTAGCGGTCTATCATCCGGGCGCTATGGCTTCACTGTTCGACACGCGGCGGTATCTGACGGACTTCGACTCGGTCCGAATCGGGCATGTGCTCACCGATACACTGGTGATCGGGAGCGGGGTGGCTGGTGCCCGGGCGGCGATCGAAGCGGCGCAGTACGGGCTGGTAACGCTGCTGACCAAGAGCGACTTCGAGGAATCCTGCACCAGCTACGCCCAGGGCGGCATCGCGGTAGCGATCGGCGCGGACGACTCGCCGACGCTGCATTATCAGGACACGATGCGGGTCGGATGCGGGCTCAACCGCCCCGACGCCGTCAACCTGCTGGTGACCGAGGCGCCGCGACGCATCGAGGAACTTATAGGATGGGGTTTGGAGCCCGATCGCGTCGACGGCGCGTTGTCACTCGGGCGCGAGGGAGGCCACTCCGTCAACCGGATCATTCACGCCGGCGGCGATCATACCGGGCGGGACCTCACGAGGACTCTCAAACGGCGCGTGCAGGACACGCCGGAAATTCGAGTCTTCGAGCATTGTTTCCTCGTGGATTTCATCACGCTTGACGGATTGTGTGTCGGCGCCGTGGCATTTCACGAGCGACACGGTCACCAGCTCATCTGGGCCGGGCAGACCGTCATTGCGTCCGGCGGCTGCGGGCGAATCTGGCGAGAGACGACCAACCCACCGGTGGCAACGGGGGACGGCATCGCCGCCGCGTTCCGCGCGGGCGCGACCCTGCGCGACATGGAAATGATGCAGTTCCACCCGACGACGCTCTATGTGGCCGGTGCGGGACGGACCTTGATCTCCGAGGCGGTGCGCGGTGAAGGCGCCTATCTCGTGGACCGCACCGGCGATCGCTTCATGGAGAGTTATCATCCCGATGGGGAGCTGGCTCCGCGCGACATCGTCAGCCGTGCCATTCACGATTGTCTGCTAACGACGCAGTCAAACTGCGTGTACCTGGACGTGAGACACATGTCCGGGTTTCGGGAGCGATTCCCTCAAATCGCAAGCCTTTGCGCCGACTTTGACATCGACGTGACCCGTGACCTGATTCCGGTTAGGCCCAGTGCGCACTACCTGATCGGCGGTGTCGAGGTTGAGCTGGACGGCTCGACCTCTGTCGAGGGGCTGTTCTGTTGTGGCGAAGCCGCGGGAACCGGTGTCCACGGGGCGAATCGGATAGCCAGCAATTCGTTGCTGGAGGGGCTGGTGTTCGGGAAGCTGGCGGGTGAGACCGCGGGTAGAAAGGCTGCCGAGATGTCCAACGCCGCGCCGATCCGTCGTGTGGTCAACACGAACCCGCATTCCACGCGAACCGCGCTGGATCTGCCGGATATTCGCAACTCGCTGCGCAGCGTGATGTGGCGAAACGTCGGCATCGTGCGGCGCGAGGAGCACCTCCGCGAGACCTGCGACATTCTCGATTTCTGGGCGCACTACACACTGGACAAGGTCTTCGACGACGTTCCCGGATGGGAGACTCAAAACGAACTGACCGTAGCGCGGCTTATCGCCGCCTCCGCCCTTGAGCGGAGTGAATCGATCGGCGTCCATTGCCGGGGCGACGCCGATGAGCGGAAACAGACCCCGCCATGCCGTGTTGTCGTCACACGCGACGAAAACGGCACACACCCCAAGTGCGTCGAACTGAGAACGGAGACATCGTCAGATACGGGTGGCGATGACTAAAGCGTTTTGAGATTTCATGTAGCGGTTTCGCGTTCTTGGAAGAAACTCTTGTCTCGGAGATTCCGCGCGGGCTTTGAGCCCGCGGCTCGCTACATAACAACAGAAACCGCTCTAACCTGACGGTGTAAGGAACCGGCATTCTCGAACTGAGCCTGGCATAATACCCGAGCGTAAGCCATGCCCGATAAACGAAGACACCGCGGTAAGCATCCCGACGATGAGCGGCTCTTTGCCGAGGCGTACCACAATACGCTACGCACGGCCGTGGCGGAGTACTCGTGGCTGCTGACGCGACACTACGCCGTGGATTCCGCATTGAAGCTGGTCGGCGATCGGCACGGTCTGACCGCCCGTCAGCGCATGGCGGTGCGTCGATCCGCCTGCTGCGATGAGTCGCTCCGGCGCCGGGCAACAACGATGGTCGCGCTGAGCCAAGCCGCCGGCCGGCCGGTCGCCATCGACGGGTACAACCTATTGATCACGGTTGAAAGTGCGCTGTCCGGCGGTTTGATCCTGACCGGGCGTGACGGGTGCTATCGCGATCTGGCCAGCGTGCATGGAACGTACCGCAAGGTCAAAGAGACCCTTCCGGCCATTGAGCTGATCCTTGACTACCTTGCGGAGCTGAACATCTCCCATGTCGATTGGTATCTGGACCGGCCGGTTTCCAACAGCGGTCGATTAAAGGCACTGATTGCGGATGTTGTCGAAGACCGGATGGATCGACCGGGAGGCGGTACGCCCTGGAACATCGAGCTGGTCGACAGCCCGGACGCCGTTCTGGCGGATTCAGCCGAAATCATCGTGAGCAGCGATTCGGATGTCTTGGATCAATGCGGCGCATGGCTCAACCTGGCGGCGGAGCTGATCGACGCCCGCGTACGTTCCGTGCAGCCAGCCTGGGTGGTTGATCTTCGGCCGGATACCGGCGCGTCTACAGCCGGAACCTCTTGATGTGTATATTCTCGATCAGCGATCAAATGCGCCCCTTGAGTTCATCCATGATGCGTTGATTGTCATGCGCTTCGTCGACGGACCGGTAAAGTTCGGGCAGAGGCGGTTCGCCTATATTCACACAGAACGGCCCGCGCAGAACCGTCACACATCGATACACGCGGTCTTCGATGACCACCTTGAAGCGGGGGAAGATCCAATACGGGTCTGTCGCGGTGATTTGGTTCTGCATGTAGATCTTCGGGCCGGGAGGTATGCGCTCCCGACCCCACACGCGAATGTCAAGAAGAAACCTCTGATAGACCTTGATCGAGCTGATAAACGCGCTATAAAGCAGCCGCTTGGGTCGATTCACGGGGGGTCTCTCTCTGACGATCGAAGCGATGACTAGAAGGCTTTTGCCAGTATCGCCAGGTCGTATCCAACAGCCGAGGCGTAGTCGGACAGCTTCCCGACCACGAAAGCACGCTCACGAGCGATCTCCGGCGCGACGCGCGACGCATGGGCACCGATCATCCCGCGGTGGTCCGTTCGACTTGCATCTATGCCGATGAACGCAAGGATAGCAGCCATTGTTTCATTCGGCTGTTGGCACAGGGTTTCGTACTGCACGTCGATCCGATCGCCACCGGAATCAGCCCGGATGTGTAATGTCGTTCTCGGTAGCCATGCCGCGTAATCTAACGCCCCCGTGGACACCACAACCGGCAATGATTGGCGGGCGCCGCTCGCTTTCAGTACCATGTTGCCGCTCGGGATATCGCGTCCCGCGCGGAACGGTCGGCATAGACACCGTGGAGACTCCCAAGTGCAGACCACCAGCTTCCACCCAACCCGCGGTACTCACTGCGCGCTTAGGTTCGCGCGGGTGACGGCGGAATTCGGCAACCATATTTGATGACAAGTTGGAGCCTGAAAAGTCGGCGCGGTGCCACCAGAAGCGGCGATCCCCAACCTGACGATACGGGTGCCCGTCGCGTGGCTGGCGACGGACCTGGGTGGCCCAAACTCGCGTGGGTTGATCGATTGGCCGTGATCCTCATGGTGATCGTTCTCGCCGCGGTTACGATCCCGTATCTACCACCGGGCATCAGCTTCTCCGACGCTGGCGATCTGCAGCTCGCGTCTGCGACGTTGGGGATCATGCATGCGCCGGGTTATGCCGGATACGTGACGCTCGGATACCTCGTGACGCGCGTGCCGGGCGTCGATCCGGCATACATGGTGTCGCTGGCGTGCCTGGCCGCGGGTATTATCGCCCTGACGCTGTGCATGTTGATCCAGGTGCGGCTGGGCGTCAATCCGTGGGCTGCCAGTGCCCTCGTTTTGGCACTGACGGCTCACTCGCGAGTTTGGAAGAATCTGGTGATACCGGAGGTTTATGCGCCGTCGCTCGCGTTCTTGCTTGGGGCCGTCTATCTGCTCGTCAAGTACGCACGGATCGGGAGACGCCGGGATCTGTTCATCGCCGCGGCGCTGTTCGGCATCGCGTTGGCTAACCGCCCCACGGTCGTGTGGACGCTGCCGTTTTTCATCTTAGCGTGGTGGCTCGCGCGGGCCCGCTGGGATACTTCCCGGGGTCGCTCCGCCCGCACGTTCTTATGGATTACGTTGTGCGGTGCACTTCCCGGCTTGTACTCGCTGGGGTATCTGTGGGTACGCGACGCACCAACGACACTGCACAACTACCTTGACGAGCATAATGCCGAGAATCACGTGCTGCCGGAGGTGACCGACGGGACGCGGGCGAAGCTGAAACGTCTCTGGTACCAGGTCAGCGCCCGCGAGTTCAAGCGGTTCATCGGCAACACCTGGTGGGGAGCGTGGAAAAGGCTGGACTGGATCTACAAGGAGTTTTTCCTTTACCAGCCCGTCCGCTTTGTCATCGTCCTGTTCATGCTCGGCAGCGCCGCCGCTATTACGTTCTCCCGTTGCCGTTGCAGTTTCACTCTTTTGATGGGATTAGCTTTCGGCAACGCGGCGTTTATCTGCACGTACAACATCTACGGTCAGGCGGCCGATTTGCTGCCGCTGATGTGCTGCGCGACCGTGCTGGCGGGTGTAGCCGTCTCCACATTGCTACCCGCACACGGCACGGGGCTTCGGAGATGGACAGGGATCGTGCTTCTGCTCGGCATGTGTGTCGTCACCGTCTGGCATGCACCGCAGCGCAGGACGCGGAAGACGGCCGACGCGTCCCGGTTCCTCGCGGGTGTTAACATGAAGACACTACCGCAAGACGCGGTGATCTGCTCGACATGGGGTAAGTCGACACCGCTGTGGTATGCGAAATACGTTCTCACGAAGCGACACGACGTCGACATCATCAACACTACGACCAACCGATGGATGGATCGTGTCAAGGCGTTGCCGGACCGGCCCGTGTTCGTGGTCGCAAAAGCCTCGGATCTGGAACGTTACACGCTAACGCCATTCCGCGCAATGAAACGGGGTGATGATGAGGTCACCGTCCTTTGGCATGTGGACCGCACGTCATCCCGGGACCGGCAAGTACCGGAATCGTAAGCACCGGACGGTTTCAGAGTACGGGTATCTGCAAGGCTTCGGCAAACCAGTCGTAGCGGGCCTTCGAGGCTTCCACGTTATCCGCGAGTATCCACGTCGAGCCCACGGCCCGTACGCGGATGCCGATTTCATAGTATCTCGGGCCCATCTTACGACAGAACGCCGTAGTCCCTGCAACATGCGTCGGCGAGGCACCAGGTGTCCCGACCACCACTTCGATAGGCCGGCCCATCACAAGTGGCTCCGGCAATCTCGCCAGCAGGGACAGACCGCAGAAGGAATGATTACGGGTGACCACATCGGCGACCTTCTTCTCGTGCCCCTGCTCACCGAAAACCCACAAATCGCACTTGGCGCACGACTCGAGGCGCGGCTCCTTCCGACGATCAATCCCCCGTTGTGCCGTGCTTTCAGTACGCGCATTCAACGCTTCGACCATGACGGTCAACGCCTCGTCAACTTCGTTTGGGCAAGTCTGCAACTGAAGACCTCCGCTATTCATCACCTGTTGCTCTAATCAGACAGTGATATCACGCTACCCTGCACATCTATATCGTCACCTCGCTGCCCTAACTTCTCACTCCACCAGCATGTGGGGAAGGGAGGCACACACCTTCCATACCGTGCCGGACAACTCATTTTCTTCGGGAGTCGCCTCGAATATCCCGTCGCCCCGAATCAGGCTGGCGAGGAAATCGGCATCCTGCTGTGGAGTGCTGGACGACCCGGCATAATAGATCGCAAAGATCGAGATCCCGTTGGCCCAAGCGTTGTCGGATGCTTGCACCGCTAGGTCACGCAACTCCTCGTCCGTCAACGGTCCACTGACGGATTGCGGTCTGCCATCGCTGACGATGACAATGGCCTGGCCGATGTCCGGATCCGGCAGCGGTGCGTTTAGAAATTCGTTTACGGCCTCGTCAATCCCCGCGGCGATATTCGTTCCTGTGCTGCAATCCGGCATGGTCCCGCAATTGCTCCACCACGATTTGCAGCACGGATCCAGATTCACGATTGCATCGATGAGATCATCAAACCCGGTTTCGATGGCCTCCAACGGGAAGACAAGCTGGGAGCTTCCCGTGTATGAGACCATACCAATCCGCGAATCGTTGTCCGTATGATCTTTCAGGCAGCTCACCAGTGCTTCATCGGCGTCCCTGGCCGATGGCAAGGCGGGGGTAAAGGACCCGCTGATGTCCTGTACGATGATCACGTCCCATGTATCCCCGGTGCCGAAGGTGGCGGTAGCGGAGGCGGATACGTCGCTGCTGATCAGACCGAAGATCTGCGCGAAGTACAGGCCGACGGAATTCCCATACCCTCCGGTTCGACTGGTTATCACTCTTACGGCATCGGGCCTGGAATCGTCGTCATCCGCCAAAGGAATAAACGAAGCCGTGTCCGAATCCCACCGACCCAGCACGATATCGGCATCTGGCACTTCGACTGGCTGACCATTTGCCATGTTCATTGCCGCTATGGCTCTCGCCCGGGAGAAAACCTCCTCTTTCCCGAGGGGCAAAGCACTGGCCGCCGATAGCGCGGCAGCATCGACCGTATTCTGTAGCTCAATTCGCACATTGTAGAGATGCCCTACGTCGATCGTGAGAGCCGCGCAGCCAAGAAGAACCGGAAGCGTAACGACGACATAAACGGCCGATGTGGCACGGCGGCGGTGTGGATGATGCAAGCATTTTGACATTGTAGCGCTCCTTTCCGACTCCTTAAGGTCGTACCAAGCACAAATCCCCGATCATGCTTGGGCAGCGCGACAATCCGCTCGAGCCGCGGACTCAACGCTTTGCGTCCCAACCTTGCGATTGGTTTGCCCTTCGCGTGTCACTCCAAACATACGATTGGCCAAAACCACAAGCAAATCCGGCGCAATCGTATATCACTTGGGCAAATCCATTCCTGTTGTAAACGCGACTCTTCCCGGACTTTCAGAAGAAGAGCACGCCCTCTCCCCGAGTTTTCGGACCGCTGATGCACGCGGGTGCCTCCAAAATGCCACCTGCCGTTGCCTTGGCGTCAAGAGCGACTGGAGGGCAACAATAGTGCGTCACGGTGCACACCTCGCGCCGCAGCCTCGCGATTCGTAACGTATACTTTGGCACGGTTATTTGTTTAGATTCGAACCCTCACGCAGAGAAGGGTCTAGCCGAGCAAAGGGGCCTAACAATGGCAAGCAGTGACAATCAGCGAGACGCCTCGACCTGCCGTGTCCGCAATCGCCGGCACAAGTACGTCATCAATCCCGCGTTTCAGTGGAAGTACGCTCTGACAATCACGATAGCCGTCTTCCTGATCTCCTCGATCGTCAGCTCGGTTCTCTACGGTCTCTTGCACCACCAGGCGCGATTGAGGTTTATGAACCCCGAGACATACACCGCGGAAGTCACGCTCGTCATATTTCTGTTCGGAGCGGTCTTCTCCGCCTTGACGGCCGGTGCAGTCGGTGTTTGGTGTGTAGTCGTGACGCACCGGGTTTGCGGTCCGTTGTATGTGCTGGACCGCTACCTGGCCCAGCTTGCACAGGGCCGGATACCCAAGCTGCGTCCCATGCGCCGAAAGGATGAGTTCAAGGAGCTTTACTCCACGTTTTCCAAGGCAATCGAGTCGCTGACGGCGGGCAAACAGGCCGAGATTCTGGAACTCACTGAGGCCATAAGAACCGCCGAATCGGCGATGGACGCTGACGACAACGGCCGCAAACGTGCGTTTAAGTCACTCAAGGGACAACTCGAAACGATGCGCCGCAGGGCGTCCGACGCTCTTGGAGACGGCAAGGATTGGGACGAGGTTGAGCCGGCAACGAAGGCCCGGCCGGCTGTGGATGAACCGGTCGTCGTCACGTAGCTACGCTCTCATACCGGCCGATTCCACATGCTGTGTGAGTCGCAGACTTCAGTCTGCGTGGACTTTCGGAATTGTACCGGTGGGCAGGGCTCCGAGCGGGCTTTGAGCCGGCTGCTTGCTTCTGATACTCCGTTTCCGCCATCTCCGCGCCTGCTGTATACCCGCCGCTTGCTGCCGATAGCGCGCAATCGGGCACGCTCGCTCATTGGGCAACACGCAATCAGGACGAAGGGACCAGTGAATCTACGCCGGATTCACGCAGTTGATAAACTTGCCGCTGTCGATGTAACCCCGAACGATCCGCACGACTTCCTCGCCAACAGCATCCTGCGCCTGCTCCGTCGACGCCCCGACATGGTGCGTCCCGTAAATCTGCGGCACCGTCCGGATCGGGTTCTTGAATTCCTTGTCCGTGGCTGCGGGTTCGTTCTCGTAGACATCGAGCGCTGCCCCGGCGATCGTGCCTGACTTAACGGCATCAGCCATGGCAACCTCGTCCACCACACCACCTCGAGCACAGTTGAGCAGAAAGGCGGTCGGCTTCATCATGGCGAGTTCCTTCTTCCCGATCAGGTGCTTGGTGCCGCTCCCGCCCGGTACGTGCAACGTGATGAAGTCGGCCTCGGCGAGCAATTGCTCAAAGCTCACCTTACGAATGCCCAGCTCTTTCTCCATCTGCGTCTGGTCAATCACGTCGCAATAAATCAGTCTCATGTCGAAGGCTGCCGCCCGCTTCGCCACTTCGTAGCCGATCCGTCCGAGCCCGACGGTCCCGAGTGTTCGCCCCTTCAGTCCACGGGCCTTGCCGTACTTCTGCTTGTTCCAGACACCGTGGCGTAAATCGTCCACCTCGTCCGCAATCCGGCGATCCAGGGCGATCATCAGGCCGACGGTCAACTCCGCGACCGCCACGGAGTTCATGCCGGGGCAGTTGCAGACCCGGATGTTCCGTTGGGTGGCCCCGGCCACGTCGATCGTGTCATACCCGGACCCGGCTCTGATCACGAGCGCCAGGTTCGGCGAAGCATTGAGCATCTGGGCCGTCACCCGCGTGCTGCGGACGACCAGCGCATTGCACTTGGTTTCGCTGATCGCTGCGGTGAGCTTGTCATCCTTCAGGGAAGGATCGAGCACGACCTCGCAACCAGCCTCTCGAAGCGCACCAACGCCGTGGTCCGCAAATTTGTCGGCGATCAACACGTTCATCGTCTGCACCTCCGTTCCACGATTTTTCAACCTATGCCCGAGCCCCTATGCATGTTCCGTGCCGCAGCCGTACACATCGCAGTAACCGTCCGATGTCGAGCAAGACTGCACGTGAGTCCACGCGGATTTCTCATCCCGGACGCGTTTGAATAATATACACTTGATGTCTGAGCAACCATAGCCCCAACCGCGTGGGGCAGCGCATGGCCGTGGCGGCTGAGCGCGTGGTCCGCGATGACCGCGTCAAGCTCGCCCGCGAGATGTGTCTCAGCCATGTCACTTGTGGTCAGCGGAATATTGCCGATGGACGTAGCGACCGTCCTCGATGAGTCGTTTGCGATTGCGGTCTGGCCGGGATTGCATTGTGCCCCTCACCTTCATCGTGCGTTCGGTACGTTCCCGGACGGAACCATACGCGTGTCACCCGGGTGGTGTACAACAGCCAGAGCGACCGGTTGGTGTCCGCTCTGGGTGAGCCGGCCGCTACGCGGGAAGCCCGGACACCTTGCGCATCAAACGTTGACGTTGTAGTACCGGTGCCGAATCTGCCGATAGCACCGGCGGGCGAGGTTTGGAGGGGATGCAGAGGACTTTCCGCGAAGTGAAAAAACCGCCGGTTGTCGTCCGCGAGATTACGGTGCCGATAGGCGGCCTTTCGGCCGGGCTCGCCGGCTTGCGCATCGCCCACGTGTCCGACTTCCACTTCCGTAGCTGGACTCGCGCCGCCAGGACTGCCCAGGATCTGCTCCTGACGTTGGACTATGATCTTCTTGTCGGGACCGGTGACTTTGGCGCCAGGTTACGCAAATGGGCCCGAGCGGCCGAAATCGTGCGCCGGTTCTTTAAGCCGATTGCGGGGCGTGCACCGATCTACGCCGTCCTGGGAAACCACGACGCGCCTGGCATGGCAACAACGCCGGGAATGCCCCTTGTGTTCCTCAAAAACCAATCCATCCGGATTGAACGGTCCGATACCGCCTTCGAGCTGGCCGGCGTCGACCAAAGTATTCCAGAAGCTGAAGATCTCGCTTCGACTCTTGGTACCGCCCCGCAGTCCGGGCTCACCATCCTGCTGGCTCATTATCCCTCCACGGTGTTCCGCCTTCCGACGGGCCGCGTGGACCTACAGCTATCGGGCCACACCCACGGCGGACAGATACGCCTTCCGTATCTGGGGTGTGCCTGGCCCAACGACCGGATCCCACGGCGGATGGCTCACGGCCTCCACAAGGTTGCGGGGACTTTTCTGTATGTCAATGCTGGGATTGGGGTTTCGCCGCCGGTTCCCGCACGGATCAACTGTCCGGCTGAGGTGTCGATTCTCACACTCAAGCCGACGGAACGTGCGGGCCGTTCGACAATGGGACACGGTCTTGTTGCAGTAGCGACACGTTGACGGAGCAGACAAGATTTGACGCAATCGCCTATTTGTGCTATACTACTCCCGGTAGTGGAGGTTTAGCCAAACGCGCCATACATAAGTTTTTATTTGTGCGTTTCATCCGACCGGTTGTAATAACCTGCAATCATTGGTTTATTACCTCATTTATCGCGTATGGTTGATCCCCTCCCCACCGTCGACCGGGTCGATCGGTGACTCGGTGTCGATATTCTGTCTGGTAGTGCGCAAAACCGGTTAACGACTATCGTGTGGCAGGTCCGAAGCCCGTTACTTTGGCCTGTCGCGTTGCGATGCCGGCGAGAAACGCCCCGTTCTACGGGGCAATGCGCATGCCCGTTGTGCTGCGGTTTTCTGCGTGGATTCACATGCCGAGCCGCCGCGTGTGGTAGGGTTTCCTGGAGCGTCGTGTTTGGCGCTCGCGATTGTGGCGTTGAGATGATGGCCATAGACATTCCAAACTACCGTGTCATCGAGAAGCTTGGGACAGGCGCCCAGTCGCGCATCTTCCGTGCCCGTTGTATGCGTACCGGCAAAGACTACACGGTTAAGATCATCAAGGTCGTCAGGCCCGAGGATGCAAGCTTCATCGAGTTACTTCGTACCGAACACGCAATCGGTTCCTCGGTGGACCACCCGGTGATTCGCAAGGTTTTTGAGCTGCGGATGATGCGACACCGGCTTCGTGTACGGGTCGCCATCCTGTTCATGGAGTATGTTGACGGGATATCCATGGCTGACAATGAGTTCCGCCGACCGGCCGAAGAGGTCCTACGCATTACCGCTGATGCATGCAGGGGCCTCGATGCGATGCACCGGGCCGGATTCGTCCACGCGGATATCAAGCCCAACAACATCCTTGTGACTACCGATAACGCTGTGAAGCTGATTGACTTGGGACAAAGCGCTCGGATTCACGAAGCCAAGATCCGCGTGCAAGGCACGATCGACTACATGGCGCCCGAACAGGTCCAGCGCGGAGTGCTGGATCAGCGGACCGATGTCTTTGCGATCGGTGCATCTCTGCACCGGGTTCTGACCGGCAAACCGATCAAGACGGACATGAATCAGACAATTACGCAGTACTCACAAAGCCTCGTAGGCCAGCGCGTCTCGGAGGTCAATGAATCCACCTTGCATCAACTGCCGGCATGTGTCGGGCGGCTGATTAACGACTGCTGCACCTACGAGCGCGACGACCGTATTGCCGATATGCCCACCCTGATAAAACGCATCGACCTCGCCCGGACCATCGTGGCTAAGCGAACGAACGGCGACACGCCGCTTGATGATGAGCAGGACGAATGCCGGATCGAGGACGACGAATTCGCCTTCGACGAACAAGGGGATTCGATCGGCGACTTGCCGGGCATGGTCGAAGACGCGGATGAGACCGATCCTTGACACTGCCCGAACACTCCTCAACAGACTACTTTCCAAATCAGTGACCGATTCCGCCGGCTCATCGGCCTCGCCGTCGTTCCCGGGCGGATTGGATCTTGCGTCAGGCGGCGGCTGACTATGTGTTCTCTCGTGTTACCACGCCGGCGCGGTCAGGTTGCCGCTGGAGGCTTCACAAATCCCGTTCATGTGGGCCGGCGCGCATTGTTGGTCTCCATAGAACGGTTTCTGTTTTATGTAGCGAGCCGCGGGACCTGTCCTTGACGCGCGGTTCCACGGGGCGAAGCCCCGCAGCGAAGCTGCACCGCGTGTCAAGGATTGAAGCCCGCGCAGAATCTCCGAGGCAAGCGTTTCTTCCAAGGGCCCAAAACCGCTACGTGAAATCGGGACACGCTCCAGTGTGCTGAAACCGGCGATGCGAAGAGTTCGATATCCGCAACTATGTTGGGGATCGAACAGGGTGAATCCCCAATCGCCAATCGTCAATTGTTGTGGCTTGTCCGCCTTGCGGCCCGGGCCATCATGGCTTCTTTCACCGCCACGACAACCTCAGTTGGAACGAAGAGGCGAATCCGCGTCTCGCGCGGGCCGGCGTACTGCATCGTTAGGACCACCGGTGCTCTCAGCTCGGGCATGTCCGGAAGGTCGGTCGGCACATCCATCACGACCAGTATATGCTTGGCCAGCCGAACACACCGGTCAACTGAGACATACGCCTCCAACGTATGTTTGCCCGCGAACTTCTTCGCCGATTGTCTGATCTCCTCCTGCGATGCCAGGGGAGCTTTTTCGGAGCGCAACGCTATGACGACTCCGTTGAAATGTGGCAGACCGCCGCCGAACGTGATGACCACCATCTTCCCGTCAACTACGCCGATGCGCGCCAGGGGACCCTCGCGCCCGAACATCTTCTGGAGAGCCTCGTGATCGATGTCCTCGAACCCTCTCAGATTCACAAACAGATGATCGACCACAATGTTGCCGGCGGTCTCCGCCGCCCGGCGGTACTCGACGTTTTCGGCCACGCGATTGAGGCGCGGATCGACGAACGGACCGCTTTTGATCAGGCCCACGACGCGCTCGATGTCGTTGAGCAGCGCATGACCATCACCCCGTGCGTGTAACACCTTGGTACATGCGACCGTCCCGTTCGAACCTTCAGGCAAGAGCGACACGCTGACCGCAACGTCAGTGATCTTGCCGGCAAGTGATTCATACACTCGCCGTAATTCCACTGATCGCGACGGGTCAATCACACCCGACGCGGTCAACGTGGAGATGATCCCGGTCGTGATCGATCCGATCTGTGTGCCGCCGTTGTCGCCCGTCAATCCCAGCGCCAGGGCAAAGGGCTCATTGGGAAGACCGGTCAACAGATAACCGCTCGTCTTGCTGTTTGTCGTGATATCGCAGGGCTTGGCCCGCACCATGCAAAACTCGAAGGCAAGCCCGTCCGTCTCGACGCGCGCCGAACCTTGAATGTTGTCGTACCGTAATAGTGACTCGACGGCGACACCAAATACACGCCGCAACCGTGCATCTGATCGCGCACCGGCGCTACTCGCCGGAAGGGCTGTTGTGTTTACCCAGAAAGACACATCATCGACACGGAATCGTTCAAGTTGGTGCGCCGAAACACGATCAGCAAGCCGTGTTTTGGCATTAACAACATGCCTGACGGTCTGAAGATCGGGTCCGAACACGGAAAACCGGCCTTTTGCACCGACGTACGACCCGCGCCCACGCAGCGTCACCTTGGAGTACCCGTCGTCGAGCGGCTTGGGATTCAGAAACGTAAGCATCGCCGCTCGATCCCCGGTTGGCAGTAAAAGCACGATTTGTTGGGAGACTCCGGCCGACTCCATCGGCGCCATCGCGGCGATGGCGGCTGAGCCCGTATCATCCAAGCCGGTGACGATTTCAAGGCTTCCCTTCAATAACATATACGGACTAGCTGGAAAGCCCAGACGCTCCATCAACTTCACGAGCTTGTCGTCACACTCCGCCAGATGACGCACCGCGACGACCAACAGCGTATCCTCAGGAAGGGCGGACAGTACGTCGGGCGCATTGGTCAGAGCCGGCGAAACATCAGCGGTCACAACCGGCGTCTGAAAATACAGACCCGCAGTAAACCACAGAAGACTTGCCATCGCACCGTTCATCGCGTGCGTCTCCCGTGCTTCTTGCCTGCTTCTGTCCGAAATGAACATGCTGCAGGCGGCCATACCGCGCAACTTAGATCCGGCGATCACAACGTTCGGCTGCGATCCAAGCTACGACCAATCGGTGGACGGGTCAACGTTCCCTGGATGACGAACGCATGTGGAATCACTCCATAGTAGAGAGGGCTGCTGCCTGTGCATTGCTACACCTCGAGGCGCCGTGGTACGGCGAGTTGCTTGTGCGCAGCCTCAGCGGCACTTCGCAGGAGAATCGCCACCGTGACAGGTCCCACACCGCCCGGCACCGGTGTGATCACGGAGGCAACCTTTCTAACCTCATCAAACGCGACATCGCCGACAATCCTCCGTTCACCCTTTCTGCTGATCAGCGTGCTGATCCCCACGTCCACGACAACGGCGCCGGGCTTGACGTCGGCAGCTTGGATCAGATCAGGCTTGCCCACGGCGGCGACGAGCAGGTCGGCCCGGCGTGTGTGCTCATTAAGGTTCCGCGTGGCGATGTGGCAACAGGTAACGGTCGCCATTTCGTGAAGCAGAAACAACGAAAGGGGCTTGCCGACGATCGAGCCCTGCCCCACGACGACGGCGTCAAGCCCGTGCGGGTTCACGCCCGCCTCCTTGAGGATGGCCATCACGGCGAGAGCGGTACAGGGTGCGATGATCGGGCCGCCGTAGAGAAGCAGCCCGATGTTTGACGGATTGACGCCTTCGACGTCCTTGTAGGGGTCGATGCAATACTGCATCGCGTGTGTGTCGATGCCCCGCGGGAGCGGCAGGTTGAGCACGATTCCGGTCACCGACCGATCGTCGTTCAGTTCGCGAATCAGGCTGCGAATGTTCGCCTCATTCGTGTCACTACCGAGTGTGTGCAGGCGATATTCAATGCCAACATCCTGGCATCTATTGCGTTGTGAACGCGCGTATATCTCACCCGCCTCCGGGTCACCTACCATGATTGCGTCCAAACTCACCCGAACGCCATCGGCGGCAAGCCCGTCAACGTGCTGAGCGGTCTCCTCCTTGATGCGCCGGCTCAGAGCCGTACCGTCGATGATTCTTGCATCCGCCATGACGCCTTCCGAACCTTTTCGAGGTCCGGCTCCCGTGAGTGGCATCGCATCCTCCTGATACCGGGTGTGATCAAGGCCCGCCGGCCTGAATTCGCATGATCGCCGGCACCGGGACCACCGTCCAATAGTACATCCAAACCACCGAGCCGATAATTGCCAGGGACAGCATTGCGAATTTGACACGCCCGATCATCCGCTCGAACCGATCCCCTCGATCCGGATCGCCCGCCAGCGACGTCAAGAACCGGATCCGGCTGCCAATGGACGAATGCCGCCAGCTCCGCTCCTCATGCGGGATTCCGTTGAGCACGGCGACACGGTCCAGGGCGGATGCGAAGATCGCCGCGCCGGTCGCGCAGACGCGGCCGTTCCCCGTAAGCACTGTCCGGCCGTCGGGGTGGACGCTGCAGGGTAACGTGCATTCAGCCTCCGAAGGCATGATGCAGCGAGCCCCGAACAGGTCAGCCTGCCGCTCAAACCGTCGCGACAACCACCCGAACCCAACGCCCCAAAACATGATGCTCGCCGCCACACCGACTCCCTGGATCATCAGCGTCAAGAACGCGGTGGCCGACTCCGGCTCCATCGCCATACGGGCAACCGCTTCCATTACACCCGTCACCAAAAGCCATCCCACGAAGGCGAACACCAGGAAATGCTGAATATGGCGGTGTCGCACATGTCCCGCTTCGTGTCCGAAAACCGCCTCGATCTGCCGGGCGTCCATCGTCGCCAGCAGGCCGTCGGACAGAAGCACGAAGCGAACCGGGGCGATCAAACCCATCACCGCGGCGTTGATCAGCATCCCATCACTGTGCCAGACAAGAATGTCGCGGTAGCGGAGTCCGATCCGCCCGCAAATCGCCTCGAGCCGGCTGCGCAGCGGACCGGCTTCGAGCGATACGGTACGCCAGATTCGGATCAGCATCATGGGTGCCACGAAAAAGACACCAAATGCGACAAAGCCGAGCAGCACGTCCGGCGTCCACACCCATCCACTCCACGTCTGCAACGTTTGTTCATATCCCCGCGTCATGTTCGCCGCGAATAGGATCAGCAGCATGGGCGCCGCGATGATCAGCAAATTGTGTCGCAGGTTGAAGTCCAGATAGGACCGCAAACGCCAAGGACGGGCTTGCTCCGAATACTCACCCGCTGCAAAGCTGATCGCCTCAGCCCGAAGCGCCCTTTCGAGCGGATAGGCTGCCAGCCATACAACCACTATCCCGGCCACGAACGGCGACAGCACGATCAAGTCCCCCACAATCTGCAGCGCCGGTATGTTGAACGTAAACCACGCCGGCCAGCGCGTCAGGAAAACCATGGTTGCGAAGCCCACGATGGTCGCGACCCGCAGCCAGAATATCGCACGATGATGAACGTGCTGCGCCACCTGCGGCGTATGAGGCTGGTCGGTCAGCAACCGGCGAGCACGGCGCGCCGAAAGCCAGGCCGCAACGCCCAAAAGCGGTGGCTGAATCAGCACGACCAGGAGCGTCCAGAGCACGTCCTTCTCGCCCACGAGCAGCAACCGGCCGGGATCTTCGGCCTGCCAGAAAAGAATCACAAACGCTAAGATGGTGACTAAGTGCATGTAATATAAAAGGTTACGTCATATGGCCGGGTGGTCCGTTAAGGCCGCGCCCCATACGAACCCTGCCATATGACTGACTGACTTCGGGTAGCAGACCGGCGTTCCTGAGCCGATATTCTCTCCGAGCTGTTCCACGGTGCTCCTGTGTGGACCTATCGCCGGGGCACGTTCCGCTTTATCATGGCTCTTAGCTGCCGCAAGTAACCGGGTGTTGCATCAGCCGCCGCGTCCCCAGGCTGCATTACGCCGAAACGGGACGGATAGCTGCAACTTGTATCGCAGTCGGCACGTATACACGACGCCGTGAGCTTGTACCAGGAGTACACAGTGATGAAAAGGATGCGAGTTTTTTCCCGACTGGCGGTCCTTGTCTTTGGGCTCGTGCTTTCGAATGCAGCCATGGCTCAACAGCAAGATGACGTTGATCCCGATGGTGATAAGACCGTCCGCGAAGTCAGCCCGCCTGAGACCGAACCAGAGGAGGAGCAGGTGGACGCTGATGACGACCAGGCCGAGGCGATCAACGCCGAGCCTCTCTCGGTTGAAGTGCCCCTCCGCCGTCAAGTTATGGAACTCACCAAGCTGCAAAACGAGATGAAGAAGAAGCTCGACCTCTCACGCACGCAGGAGACAGCAATCGATGCGCTGTTCAAGGGGTACTTACGAACTCTCAGGCAGAGGGTTGGCCCACAAAGACCGGGTGGTGAGCAATCGGAGGACACAGCGGAGCTTTGGGAGCTCCGCAGGAAGGTGATTGAAGCGCGCAAGGCCGGCGATCAACAAACCGGCAGACAACTTCGTGAGCAGTTTAAGCAGAAGCTGCGGTCACGCTCGAGCCCGACAAACATAGGCATGTGGCAACTGTTTGACGACGTTTCAGCCGAGTTGGATGGCGAACAACGTCGCTCGTTCCGGAAGCTCATCATGCGTTTCCCGGTAGGCCATGTCCGACGTCCCCACGGCGGGGAGTTGCGTGCGTTGCAGCGGGCGGTGATGAGTCCGGACGTGGATCTCTCGGAGGAACAAAGGCAGGCCGTCCGCGGCGTCATGCGCGACGGTGTCGCGTCCGTCCGGAAGATGGAGCGGGATAGTGACCAGGCGAAGCAGATCATTGCGAAAGTGAGCGCTGACGTGTTCGAGATACTGACCCCCGAGCAGCGAACCAAGGTGGAGGTAATCTTGAAGCAGGATGCTCAGAGGGGCCCACGCGACCGCCCAATGCATCGCAGAGACCGTCATCGGCAAGCGGATGACGACATCGACAGCGACGAGGACGAACCGCACTAACGCGCTGTTTCGCAAGCACGCCGGGAGAATCCAAACGATGGACTGGGGGATGCAGAACCGCCTGGCCGGTATCATCAGGCCCGACACGGGCCGATGCGTTATGCTCGCGATCGATCACGGCTACTTCCAGGGCCCGACCACCGGTCTGGAACGGCCGGGAGAGACTATCACTCCGTTGCTCGATCACGCAGATGCCTTAATGCTGACACGCGGCGTGCTTCGCAACGTTGTCGATCCGGGTCGGCGAATCCCGATAGTGCTTCGCGTTTCCGGCGGGACCAGCATTCTTGTAGGCGACCTGTCCGACGAGGATATCACCGTATCGATCGAGGATGCAATTCGCCTCAACGCCTCGGCACTGGCACTGTCCATCTTCGTCGGCGGACCGCATGAGAAGCAGACGCTCACGAACCTGGCCAGACTTTGCGATGAGGGTCAAAAGTACGGCATCCCCGTTCTGGCGGTTACGGCCGTTGGTAAGGAGATGGCACGCGACGCCCGATACCTGGGGCTGGCGTCCCGGATCGCAGCCGAGCTGGGCGCGCAGTTCGTCAAGACCTACTACTGCGAGGATTTTGAGAAGATCGTCGGCGGATGTCCCGTACCGATCGTCATTGCGGGCGGTAAGAAGATCGAAGAGCGCGACGCGCTCGCGCTGGCATACAACGCCGTCTCCGGCGGTGCCGCCGGCGTTGACATGGGGCGGAACATCTTCCAATCGAAGTGGCCGGTGCAGATGATCCGGGCTGTCCGCTCCATCGTGCATGAAGGAAAGACTGATGCCGAAGCCTGGCAGTTGTTCGAGCGCGCAGTCAGGTAGACCGGGTAGGGTCCGCTCTGTGGACCGCAATTAGAGAGATGGTCCGCACGGCGGATCCTACTTCTCTCACCAATTGGTCGAGCATGTTCCGTTTGTCATCGGCGGAGTGTTCGAGTCGATCACCGTGAACCCGTTCATACAGGTCATCCCAGAGCCGGAATGAAAAACCGCTGGACCAAGCAGGGTGCGCGCGAGGCCGTCGACCGCTGGGCTGCTCGGTACGGTGAAGCGTTCGCACATCGTCTCTACACCGCTAGGCTGATGGGTGAAGAGCCTACCCTCGTTTTGCACGGTGGCGGCAACGTGTCACTCAAGGGGAAGCATAGAACGCGGCTTGGCGATGAGGTGGAAGTCATCTACGTGAAAGGGTCGGGGTCGGACCTTGCTACACTCGACCCCGAGGATCTACCCGGTCTGGATTTGGCGTATCTCAGACGTTTGCGCTCGCTCGATTCGCTCACTGATGATGAGACGGTCAACGAATTCCGCACGCATCTGTTCGACGCTTCCGCGCCGACACCGTCGATCGAGACCTTGTTGCACGCATTTTTGCCGTACCGCTTTGTCGATCACTCGCACGCCGATGCCGTCCTTGCAGTGACCAATCAGCCCGATGGGCGGATTTGCGCGCGCGAAGCAATGGGTGAGAAGATCGCCATTGTCGAGTACGTCCGCCCCGGACTCGATCTCGCCAAGACCGCGGCGGATTGCCATGAGGCCAATCCGAATGCCGAGGGCATCGTATTGATTCACCACGGGCTGGTCACCTTCGGTGAGGACGCCCGGACAGCCTACGAGCGGCACATCGCGTTGGTTGATGCCTGCGAACGTTACATCGAAAAACGAGCCGTAGAGCGAGCCGCGGGTTTTAGCCCGCGCGGACGACCGCGCGCGTTGGAAACCCCTGCTCGCCGGGAGAAATCCGCTGATCTTGCCGCTCGCGTCGCTCCGATCCTGCGAGGTCTGCTGGCCGTGCCCACGGGTGACGAAGATCGGCCCTATTTGCGATCGATACTCGAATGGCGTGCAACTGACGAAGTGCTGGCATTCGTCAACAGCGCGGAAGCGAAGGATCTGGCCGCTGCCGGTCCGCTTACCGGCGATCATCTGATCCATACCAAGCCGAAACCGCTCTTCGTCGAGAATCCGCGCTGGTCCGACGAGGACGCGATGCGGCGGCAACTGGAAGAAGCAATCGATACTTATCGTCGCGAGTACCATGACTATGTGGCTGCTCACGGTGGATCACCTGATCAAGTCGACGCATCCCCACGGGTCGTCATGCTGCCCGGCGCCGGGATGTTCTGCTGGGGAGCGACGAAACGCGGCGCGCGCATCACGGCTGACATCGCCGAGCATACGCTGCGCACCAAGGTGTGGGCCCAGCTCATCGGTACGTATACCGGTTTATCACTGGATTACTTGTACGACATGGAATTCCGGGCGTCGCAGCGCGGCAAGCTTCGATCGCACGATGAGCGGCCGCTTGAGCGTCAGGTTGTTGTCATCAGCGGCGGAGCCGGCGCAATCGGGACAGCCGTCGCCGAAGTCTGCGCTGAGGCGGGCGCACACGTCGTAGTCACCGATCTCGATCAGCAGCGTCTATCGCGAGTCGTACAGAACATCGAGCAACATTGCGGCACGGGCACCGCCTGTGGATTTGTCATGGACGTAACCGACGAGACCAGCGTAACCGCCGCGTTCGCCGAAATCGCCACAGCTTACGGCGGTGTCGATGTCGTCATACCCAACGCAGGCGTCGCTCACGTCGCGCCCATCGAGGATATGAACGCGGATGACTTCCGGCGCGTCATGGAGGTCAACGCTGTTGGATACCTGTTGTTCATGCGCGAGGGCATCAAGGTCTTGAAGCGCCAAGGTCTTGGCGGGCACATCATCATCAGCGCCAGCAAGAACGTTTTTGGACCCGGCAAGGATTTCGGCGCCTACAGCGCCTCGAAGGCCGCCGGACATCAGCTCGGCAAAGTCGCTGCCATAGAACTGGCACCCTATGGAATTCGCGTCAACATGATTAACGCGGACGCGATATTCGGCGATAAGGACACCCCGTCGGGGCTGTGGAGCACGGTCGGGCCACAGCGGGCCAAAAGCCGTAACCTCGACGTTAAGCAGCTACCCGATTACTACCGACAACGGAATCTTCTCAAAGCAAGGGTCCGCGGTCGCCACGTCGGAAACGCCGTCGTCTTCTTCGCCAGCAACGCCACACCCACCACCGGCGCCACCCTGCCGGTTGACGGCGGCGTCGTCGAGGCGTTTCCGAGGTAATACACCAGATACTATGGACACCCGTCGGTCGTCGGCAGCGGCGTGTTGAGCCGGGGATCAAATTGATCCGCTCCGTTGAGCAGGTCGATGACTCTCAGGATATCCGGCGGACCCAACATGCCGCTGTGGTCCACGTCCTCACTGTAGATGCCCCACGGTGATGCAGCCACCCCGTTGATGTAGTCGATGATCCGCAGAATATCCGACGGACTCGACTGGCTGTCGGCGTTTACGTTGGCGGGATGCGAGATGAACGTACCGGTTGTTTGGACTCCCGCAAAACCAGTGTATGTGATCGTGGTGATCTCACCTGGTGTGATCGGACGAGCCAGTCTAAGCGTGTAGGTGCCCGAACCGTCGGTGTTAACGGATATGATTTCGTTCGCCGCAGTGCCACCGTTGCCCGTTTCGCAGAGCGACCAGCAATCGAGCGACGGATGGGGATCCTCGGGATCAACCGGACCACCGCTCATCGTAATTGTGTCGATGCCCTGTTGGGCACCGTTGTCAGCTGGCGGGTGAGGCTGACGCGCGTCCACAACGCCATCGGGTGGATCGACCCATGTGAATTCCGCCCGCGGGCAGGCCGGGCACAAATCCGGGCAAAGGTACCAGGCTCCGTTATCGTTGTGATTATACCCGTGAGTCGCGCAGTCCTCATCCCAATCGACCTCGCAGCAAAAGCTATCCTCCGCGCAGACGGCTTCGCAGCATGCCTGATTGCTGCAACCCGGAATCTCCTCAGCGGGACCGGTGCCCACACAGCAGTCAACTGGCGAACTCCCGCAGACGTTACAAAGCTCGGCGCAGAGGAACTCAGCGCCGCATTCGGTCCAGTGTTGTCCGAATGTGGCGCACGAAGCATCCCAGAAAACCTCGCAGCAAAAGGGATCACACATGCAGACCGTCTCGCAGCAGGTCTCGTTGTCACAACCGGGTGTGCACGTCACTTGTTCGCAGTTCAGCTCTTCACAGCAGTCCTGCGTGCCCGGACAAGCGGCGTTGTCCACCGGGCCGCACGTGATGCTGAATGATCCGATCCCCCGCTGCTCATGGGGATAAACGCCGATCCGGATCAGGTAGCTCTGACCCTGAGCAGCGTCGAACAACGCCAGAGACTGTCTGTATTCGAGGTACTCGCCGCACCGATCATCGTTGCAGGTCAACAGCTCCGCGTCCGTCGGCGGGCACGTATCACAACCCTCGTACACGGCGATTCGAGTGTCCACGTCGAGCAAGTCACAGGTTGACACGACAATCCGATCCGTGCACGGCGACGTCCAGCAATACCAGACGTCCGCCTCGATCTGATCCTCACCGAATGCCAGACACGCGTCATGCGGCAAACCGTCCGTTGTGGCTGTAATGTTGTCGAAGCCGATGGTTCCCACGGTGATCGGCTCCGCATTGACGCAGTCGTCGTTGGGCGGCGGCAGCGGCACGCATGGGCCTGGGTCCGCAAGCGGCAGATCCAGACAGAACGTCAGATCGTCGGGAACGATGTCGTCCATGGTGTAGACGCCGTCGCCCTCGTTATCATGTGCCGCCCAGTTGTCGCCGGGCACGCCGCCCTCCCACAACCACACGCACTGGGACCCGCTCACGTCAACTACATTCGTGATCTCGATCCAATAACACTTACCCGCCTCAACGGGCACCGGTGTGTGCGTCGCCGTATACTCGTACTCGCGAAGCTGGTCGGCAATCTGACCGGAGGTCCATTCGGGACCGTTCACGATCAGCGATCCGGCACCCTGACTGAAACCTGCAAGTTGTTCTCCCGGCACGCCTCCGGCATCGGCGAAATAGCGGACCATGAATGTATCAGCAGGTACCACCGGACATTCCCCCTCGGCGTCAAAGTCGTAATAGCCCCCGCGCCAGCAGATATCCGAAACGGATCCGCCGACGGCCGGTATGAAATCCTCGGCCACGAAATACTCGGTCCGATCACTCGTCAGTGCCAGAGAGTTGTCAGGATCCTGGCAGTTTTCCGCCGGTTGTATGCAGAGTGTCGCAGCCGTCCGTCCCGGCGTGCCGGTGGAGACGGCCACGGTTGCGATGTCCGGCACGGTCATGCCATCCGCATTGGCCTGGTCGACGTGCGCCGTCCGGAAGCCCACCTTCCCGCGGACGGTCAACACGCGCCTCGATGCGGTCTCCGGACCGACCGACTGTGCCGCCGTGCCCCGTCGGGTACTGGGTTGATCGCTCGCCGAAGCAAGTGACACCAGGGAGGTGCCAATCACAGTCACCAAGCTTGCAAGCCTCATTGTTGTATTCCACGTCATTTCCATTCCTTCCAACATACGCCGGGCCGGTCGGCGACAGTGAGTCGCATCGCCTGACCGCAACGCTTCCAATCACCAACCGAGGGACTATCCTTGTCAGGGAAAGATGCCTGCCCGCTCACGCCCACGCACATGCGGCGTATTTCCGCCACCGGATGAATACGTCTGATTGCAGCCACCGTCCCCTCAGTGTCAGGCTATCCTGGATGTGCCGCAGACTACCGACACCGCCGGCAGACTCCGGTGAACAAAGCCCCCATCCCCCGAAACAGTCATCCGGCGAACATGACTATCGGTCCATGTCCACATCGCAGACCGGTCGCCGAATGTATGAGTATAGGTACGTACCCATGTCCTTTCAAGACGGTTCTGTAGGCGCCGCTATTGTTGCACGGAAGTCTAGAGCTGTTTGTATATTGACGCAAATCGCCTGAGCGGTTGAGATGACGGTCCGCGAATCTTGCCTACTTGTGTTTGCCGCGCCGCGACGGACAACCTATCGGACCTGATGACTGCGCGAATTCAAGCATGTCTGAAGGAATGCGCCAGGTGAGGCGGCAAACCGTCGATCCTGAGATTTTCGATCCGCCAAGTCGAACCGCTACGAAGGCAATATGACGGATTCGGCCCGATTCTGCATATTGAATGGGACGGGCGGTTTCATCAAGCGACCACATTGGCTATACTATTCCACACAGGTTACGCCGTTCCGTTCGGCCAGCCTTGACACTGTGACAAAGGGGGGAATCGCCATGCTCGTCTCCAGGACTGCTTCGGTATGTTTGGCATTATTGGCAACGCTTACCGTGTGTCGGGTGTCCTCCGCCGACCCGTTTTTCGCCCTTGTGGGTTGGCGTGGCGAGTTTGCGCGCATCGATGCCGCATCG
>CAZJTP010000001.1:0-44595 GCA_964548955.1 uncultured Phycisphaeraceae bacterium | reverse complement strand
CCGACGGCAGCTACACGGATATCGGTGATCTGGGAACGTGTGGAACACAGGCGCAGGGATTGGCTTTTTCACCTGATGGCCGGCTTTATACCGTGCGTCCCAACGCCGACAATTATGATCTATATACGATCGATCTTGACGATGCCGAGATGCACCTGGTCGGTAGCCACGTCGGTGGGTTATACCAGGGGCTTGCGTTTGCCCCCGACGGATCGCTCTACGCCGTGGGTTACTCCACTTTCGGTCAATTGAACCCGGGCAACGGCGCCATCATCGGAGACACCATCGCTTTGTCCGGCGATTATCGAGGCATGGCCTACGTTCCAGAACCGACGACGTTCATACTGCTTATCCTCTCAGGCTTACCGCTCTTGCGCAGGCGCAGTTCACTTCAACGTTAGAGCGTTTTTCGTTTCTCCGTAGCGAGCCGCGTGCTCAAAGCCCGCGCGGATCTACCGGAGCTAATAGTCTTCGCATCCCTGCAATAGCTACACGAAGACCGAAGCTGCTCCGGATGACGGGGCATCCGTGGAAGACGTGTCACATCGTGACCCTCGAAGAGCTTGCCGTCGGTTTTGACGCGTTGATCTTGGCGAACACATCGTCGTATTGTCTGGCGAGGTATTCGTGTGGCGGGCCGCTGCGCAGGTGCGCCCAGGGGAATATCTCGTCTTGCGGGCGCTCTCGATGGGCGTACCAGGCCGGATTGATTCCAGTGGCTTCGAACGCCTGTTCCCAGATTTGTGGTCTGAAGCACTCATCCCATCCGTCGAAGCGGGAGCCGGCCTTGTAGGCGTGCTCGATAGTGTCGGCCAGTCTTCGGTCGCCGCGGGCGAAGACAGCCTCGAGGACCGAGCGCTCGACGGAGTGCGTTTTGATTCGGATGGGTCCGCGTCTTTTGCCGCTGCGATCCAGCAGACTGGTCATCCGTCGACGGGCTTCGTGGAAGTAATCGGCTTCAGGTTGGGCCGCCCATTGCAGCGGTGTGTGAGGCTTGGGTACCAGCCACCCGACGGAGACCTTGACCTGTGCGGGTCCCTTGCCCAGCTCACGACGTGCGTCACTGACCCGGCGGGATAGGTGCACGATGCCGTTGATGTCCTCCGGCCTTTCACCGGGGAATCCGCACATGAAATAGAGTTTGACGGCTTGCCAACCGGCCTTGTATGCCTCCTTCACGCCGTCGAGCAGATTGCCGTCAGTGACACGCTTGCAGATGGCTGCCCGTATGTCGTCGTTGGCGGCCTCGATCGCCATGGTCAACCCGCTTTTGCGGACCGTGCTGACCATCCATGGGATGTTCCGTAGCATTCCGTCAATACGCAGCGATGGCATGGAGATGTTGACGCGCCGCGGTGCAAACCGCTCGTTGATGCGCTCCGCCAGCTCTTGCAAACGGGGATAGTCTGCCGTCGAGAGCGACAGCAGACCGAGTTCGTCCATCCCGGTGGACCTTTGCGTCGCATCGGCTATCTCGAGAATCTTGTCGACGCTGCGCCATCGAAGCGGCCTTTTGGTGTGACCGGCATGGCAGAAGCGGCAACGCTGTGGGCAGCCGCGCATGATCTCGATCGCGATCCGGTCGTGGACGACATCAACATATGGGACAAGCGGCTTTAGCGGGAACGGTGCATCCTCGAAGTCAGGAGTCTGGCACCGAGTGATCGTCGCGGGGAGCACCGGATCGCTCGGGCGGATCGATCGAATGGAATCATCGTCGTTGTATGCGACGTCATAGAGCGACGGCGCGTAGATCCACTCGAAGCGCCGGGCCATTGCGCGGATCATGTCGCGTCGTCGCATCCCACCGGCTTTGAATTCTGCGCAGGATTGTAGAATCCCAGCAATTGAGTGCTCACCGTCGCCGAGGACGACAAGATCGAGAAAGGGCGCCATCGGTTCCGGGTTGTCGGCTTGAGGACCCCCCGCGATGACAAGCGGGTGTGTATCGTCGCGATCGGCCGATCGCAGCGGGATGTGCGCCAAATCGAGTAGTTGCAGGACCGAGGTATACGCCATCTCGTACTGGAGCGAGACCGCCAGAATGTCGGCGGATAGGACCGGTTGTCGCGTGTCCCACGTGAACAGCTCGATGCCCTTTTGTCGCATGACGGACTCGGCGTCGCCCCACGGGCAAAAGACGCGTTCAGCGCAGCAGCCTTCGGTTTTGTTGGTAAGCCAGTAGATGATCTGGCAGCCGAGATGACTCATCCCGACGGCATAGGTGTCCGGGAAAGCGACAGCCACGCGTACATCCGCCCGCTCCCAATCACCCTTCACGACGGGCTGATTTATCTCACCGCCAATGTACTGGCCCGGACGGCCCACGAACGGTAGCAGTTCGTTGCTTATACGATCAGGTAAGGGTTGCATTGGTATACCGTAGCTTCACACGACTGCGTTTCAACTTGCTACTGACGTATTCTACGCATTGGGATTACTCTGGCGACCCTCATTTTCCCCGGAAGGTTCAACAGGTGGGCGGACGGCCCCGATAAACAAACAACTAAGAAGTGAAGGGAAAAGTGTAAATAATTGTTGCGAGGGATTGCTATTTCGGGTAGTCTAATGGATTAGCTATGCGTCGATTGACCAAGTTTGTCGCGAATGGGGAGTGTACGCGATCCGTGGCTCGACGCCAAGGAGCAACGTTGATCGAGTTGCTCGTCGTCATGGCCATGATCGGACTCTTGATCTCTGCGCTTATCCCCTCCTTGAAACAATCGATGGACGTGGCGGCGGCCACAATCTGCAAACACAACCTTCGGGAACTTGGGCACTGCCTGGAACTGTACCGGATGGACAATGACGGTTGGCTTCCGCCGGCGGTGCGCCGAAGTCACGAAATCGAATCCCTTGGACAGCGTGATCCGTGGTTCTTCAAACTCTACCCGACCTACCTTTCCGATCCGATGATGCTCACGTGTCCGGAAGATCCGTTCCGGTACCGGATGGCTCAAGCAACGTCCCGGTTGCGGGATCCTTGCGTGGCCGAATATGCAAGCTACGGCATCAACAGCTTTATCGCCGCCAGCGGCGGCGGGTTTCTGGCGAACGACCGTCGTCAGCCGGCGCGCCCGCACGACACTATACTCATGGCTGACCTCGGTCCGGATGTCACAGGTGACGTCTCGCAGGCGGCCGACGTGATCGGCCCCGTCCGGAATGCCAGCCTCCTGTCATGGGACGACGGTTTTAATCCGTTCACCGGGCGCAGTTTATCGCCCTGGCTTACGCAGCGACACCATGGTTGTATCAACGTGTTGACATTGACTGGTGGCGTTTGTCAGGCCCATACCAAAGATATGATGCATACCGAGATGCAGCGGTATTACGAACACTGCGCGGTGGGCGGCTGCACTTTCTGCAACGAGCTTCGGCTTAGCCACTATTCGTTTGCTCGCGATCATCTCTACTGGTGGACCGGCGCGACGCCGTCAGAATGATGCCGCCAGTCAATATACCGTCCCAAAGAGCCTCGTCCGCTCGGGGTCGGGTTGTACGCATTGTCAAACCACGGAGAGTCCCGCGCGCCGCGATGATCAGCCTGACCTTGGCGGCGGCGGCGGCCGTCTTGCTACCGGTAGTATGGCGTTTATGGGGGAGTGAAGAAACGACGATCGCTCACCAGCGGACGCTCGCCGAGATGGAACTGGACTGGCGGTGCGAGGAAGGCCATGACTTCCGAGGCAAGGGGCACACTTTCGGTCCTGACGGACTGACCAGCCCGAGAACCTGCTGGAAATGCGGTGAGCCGGCGTATCCGGTTGCCACATATGTTTGTCCGGTACATGGGGCATACGAGGTGACCGTCCGTTTTACCATAGGCGACGACGGTCGTCCGCGTGTTGCCCAGGTGCGCTGGGCCGGTCGCGGGTGGGTAACTGAGGAGGAAGGGCTTCGCTGCCCACGTTGTGAACGCCGACTCGAATACAGCGACGATCCATTTATTGGCAGAAATCGCAACCCGAAGAGGGGCGATTGACAGGAGTGTAAGGCCCGCCGCGCATTCATTCGGAGGACGGCTGATTCAGCCGTCATGTTTTCCCGCCCGGCCACCCCTCCCGGCCGATCAGCTTGACGAAACGACACGCCAGCATGGGCGTTTCAACAGTCCGTCGCCCCTTACGGATCACGCGGACGATGGTTTGCTCCGCCGGGCCTCCAACCGGGATGACCAGCACGCCGCCGTCGACCAGTTGATCCGCGAGCGGCCCGGGAACGCTTGGCGCTGCCGCAGTGGTGAGGATCCGGTCGTACGGGGCGTATTCAGCCAGGCCCAGGGTGCCGTCGCCAACTGACATCGTGATGTTGGCCAGGTTGAGTTTAGTGAGATTGGTGGCGGCCCGCTCGTGCAACGCGGCGATTCGCTCGACGGTGAAGACGTGTTTGGCCAGCGTTGCCAGAATCGCCGTCTGATATCCGGTTCCCGTTCCAATCTCCAAGACGCGGTCGTCGTGCGTAACCGACAGCTTGTCCGTCATGTAGGCGACGATGAACGGTTGGCTGATGGTCTGTCCGTGTCCGATCGGCAAAGCCCGGTCCTGGTATGCGGCATCTTTGACATTTGCGGGGACGAACCTCTCGCGTGGGACGCTCATCATGGCTTCGATAACGCGCGGATCGCATGGGCCTCGACGGCGGATTTGTTCGTCGATCATCCGCCGTCGAGTGGCTGACCACTGATCCGGCTCGTGTTGTTTGTTGACCATCGCGATGTGATGCTCGCGGTCCGGGACCCGCACGTCGATCGCCGATACGGCTGCCGCCCTTGCGACCGCCGTTGCCCAGTGTAAACGATTTGCCCTGGTCCCGCGAACGAGCAAGACTGGAAGACCATCCACCCGGTGCATCTCGAAGAGGGGGGCAGAGACCGGCGAATATGGCATGGGTTCGTGCCAGCGGATCTGTGAGGCTGGCACGATGCGCCCGACAGCACGAATGGCATTCCACGGATCAACTCCCGTTGACCCATGCCACCCCAAATAGGATGCACTCCCGTCCACCGGTTCATTGACTTGCCGGATGGTTGCGACAAGACTTACGCTTGTCGGGGCGTCCTCGCGCGCCGCGGTGAACGGGGTAGCAACACGGGCTTGCAAACCCGTGCCACACTTTTGGGATAGGCTTTAACGCGATACAGGCCGACGGATTCCGAAGCCTCCCGCGCCTTAACGGAAGATCACCATTGCCCATTGTGACACTGATAACCGATTACGGCACGCGTGATCACTATGTCGGCGTGCTTAAGGGTGTGATGCTGGGTATCGCTCCCGATATTCGCATTGTCGATGTCACGCATGACGTGGAACCGCACAACGTCCTGCATGCGGCCTTTGTTTTGCGGCGGATTTGGCCCTGGTATCCACCGGGGACGATTCACCTGGCCGTGGTCGATCCGGGCGTTGGATCCGGTCGGCGGATCATCCTCGGGCAATACGCCGGTCAATATGTTATCGCCCCGGACAACGGGTTGATCACCCTGGTGCACCGCGACATCCCGGCAGAGGCGATGTACGTCGTCGAGAATCGACGTTATTTCACGTCCGAGCTGTCGGCGACATTTCATGGCCGGGACGTTATGGCGCCCGTAGCGTCCTATCTGGCGTGCGGCGTCAAACCGAATGAGTTCGGTCGGGCGACGGATCGGTTTGAGCTGCTGCCGGTCGCTCACCGCGCGGAGGCCGCAACCGAAGGCCTGTCTGGCGGCGTACTGTACGTGGACCGTTTCGGCACCATGGTCACGAACATCCGAAGGGAGCAGCTCGGAGTCCCAAGCGAGTCGGGCCGCGAGTTGCAGGTATTCGTTAACGGCGTATCAATCGGCCCGGTTCGCTCGACCTTTTCCGACGTAGACACGGGTGCTGCAGTTGCGCTGGTTGGCAGTAGCGGCCTGCTGGAAATCGCCGTAAACCGTGGCAGCGCGGCGGATCGATTCGGCCCGCCGGAGTCCGTCCGGGTTATGGTCCGCTAAGGCTGCTAAGTGTGCCCGCACCGTCGTCCCCCGGGGTGCTACATCGGGAGTCGCGCTGCGTCCCAGAATCATGTCTTGCCGGCTACTTGAGTGTGTCCCCGCCTCGCAATGGCGTGGTAGTTTACGGTTGCGGGGTAGCTTTCGATGGTGGTGAAGAATTTATCTAATGCAACTTCGGCGCGGCCGGTTTCCATCCGATATACGGATCAAAGCAGTTGGGGCAGGCGAGAGTCTTCCCCCTGACAGTTGGCGCCGATTGTCAGTTCCATCTTTTCGTACGCTGAGTTCTTAGAACCCTTAAATCCGGAAGGAGTACGTCCATGACGACCAACAACACACAGCAGACCCAGAACGACAACACGAACTGGGGCATGACCGTTCCATTCGAGAGCATTCAGGATCCCGGATGTTACATCTGCAATTGGAGCGGCCACCTGCTTCGCGTGCCGGAAGACGGCGTGGCACAGGGTCGCTCGCCCCTGATCAACATCGTTGGCAGCGAGCCCTTGTTCGTCACCAAGATCAGCGACAATCCGTACATTCCGCTGACCAAGGCGAGGATGGTCGCGTCGAATTACGACCGCAACGTGAACTTCTAGCACGCGTTGGCAATCAACATACGTTGACCTCCAAGATGTGAAGGCGGCGGCAGAGCACCCTTGAGTGTGCTCTGCCGCCGCCTGTTTGCGCGGTTGCCAGCGAGCGTCCCTCGATGATATGAGCGGGCCGTGTCGAACGTGCCCCGGGGTGCTTGACGAGGCGATCCGTCCGTTCTGGTGGGCTGTTCGTGCCCCGGCGTCGCGTTGTCAGGTTGCAGACTGTGAGTGGGTGGAATTGTAGCACTGAGAAGTGGTTCACATCCGGAGATGGGCCGGACTGGCAGACGGGTTCTGGAACGCCTCTCATTGCGGTCAAGCCAAACGACGCGATCTGCCGACATTCTGAGGTATCGCGTCAGGAGGACGCGGCGAATCACTGAACCTCGCTCAGGATGAGCACGATGTCGCAGTGGGAGACGGTCAAGGACCGCGCGGCCGGCAAGTGGCAGATGCCGCTTCTCGTAGTCTCGGTTATTCTCTTAGCCGGTTCCCTCTTCCGCATTCATCCATCACCCGCGAAGCTGCCGCTTGACGAGGCTGTCGAGTATCTCGAAAAGTGTGTTGCGGCGGGGCGCTACGACGATGCCATCGCGTTCGGTGATCTGCTCTTGGTCCGTAAGGAGTATACCGATGCGGATCGCGCCCCGGTTCACCTTCATTTAGCCCGTGCCTGTTATGGGGAGGCCGCGCGCCGCCGCGTCCGAACTGCCAACGTCGGACGCCGGATCATCGAACATTATCAACACACGAGTGCCCGCGCACAGCCGCTGACCGCCTATGATTACGAGAACATGGGTCGAGCCTTCGAATGGCAGCGGCAGTTCGCCAACGCTGTTGAGCAATATGACAATGCGCTGGAGCAAGGGGTCAAGCATCCCCTGGACCTGACCAGGCATGTTCTCTCGCTCAAGCTCGACAAGGTCGAGACCCCTCCCGGGCAATTGCTGGAGCCGCTTGATCGCCTCATGGGTGACGCGGGTGATCGTCGCCTGGACCTAAGGCTCTGGGCGATTGAGAGGAAACTTGAACTCCTAGAATCTCTGGGTCGGCTTGATGAAGCCACGACCCTGCTGACCCGTAATCGAGACCGTTTCCACGCGTCCGATCTGCGCGACCGGTTCGCCTACCTGGAAGCGTGGCTGCTCTACAAGGGCGGTCACTTTGACGAAACCGAGACCTACCTGCGCACGATCCGCAACCGGGTTGAGCGCAAGAGTGAGGTCTACGCGATGACTGGGTGGCTGCTGGGGCGTGTCGTGATGCGCGACGACGATCCCCAACGTCCACAGGAAGCGTTGTCGTTCTTTACGGATGCCATCGCCCACCACCCGGATGGTCCTTATGCGGTTGCTAGTCGCCTTGGTTGTGCCGAAACTCTGGCGATGCTGGAACGTTCCGAGGAAGCGCTTGAAGCCTACCGCATCGTGATTGAGGACTTGGAAACGTTGGGTCGTCAACGTCTTGTGAATCGTGCAGCGTTGCGTGCCTCGTTGGGAGTGATGGCCGACGCCCGACGCCGGGCGGGGCGATTAAAGGATGCCGTTGAGTATGCCAGGCTGGCTGTCGAGTTGATCGAACCGACGGACGTCGAGCGATCAGCGCTGTTTCTCCAACAGCTTGCCCAGATGCAGTCCTTGTTCGCTGATCAGTTGGATGAGGAATCCGCAGCCGGAGACCGGCCTTTAGAGCGGATGATCGAAGCTTCGTCGAGAGAGGCACGTGAGATGTTCGCCGACGCGGGTATGAGCTACTTGCGGCTTGCGCAGATCAACGCGATGAATGAGCGTCTCGCAGCCGAGGCGACCTGGCGCGCGGCAGAGTTGTACGCCCGGGCCGGCGACCGCAACCAGGCCGCGAGCCTGTATCGGGCGTTTGCGGCGGAGCGCCCGCAGCATCCGTTGGTGGCCCGGGCGTTGCTTCGGATCGGACAACTTCAGCAGATGTCGGGGAGGCTGGAAGCGGCAGTTGAAGCATACCAGGAATGCTACCGGCGTTTCCCGCGTACGCTTGCCGGTTCGCGTGCCCTCGTGCCGCTGGCGCAGTGCTACCTGGCGATGGGGCCGGACTTCGAGGATCTCGCGGAGAAGACGCTGCGTGTGGTGCTGGAAGACTCCGAGGTCTTCACCCCCCAAGCGCCTGAGTTCACCGACGCGTTGTTCCTGCTCGGTGACGCGCTGAACCGCCGTGGTGCGTTCGAGCGAGCGATTGCGACCCTAGAGGAGGTGTTGGAACGCTATCCTGACGATCCGCGCGTGTGGCGGGGGCGATACCTGCTGGCTGATTCGTATCGCAAGAGCGGCCTGGCGTTGAAGGCGGAGGTCTGCGAGGCGAAGTCCGCCGGCGAGATTGAGCAGATGCGTGCTGAGGCCGTCGTGCGGTTCCAAGCGGCGCAGCGGCTTTACCACCGGCTGGTTTCCGAGTTTGAACGCCGTCGCCCGGACACACTGAATCGACTGGAAAAGGTTTACCTCCGCCACGCCCACCTCTACGAGGCGGACTGCTACTTTGAGACGCAGGACTACCGGCGCGCATTGAAGCTCTATGATGAGGCGGCCGGGATGTACAAGGATATGCCCAGCGCGTTGGCGGCGTACGTCCAGATCATCAACAGCCATGTCTTTCTCGGTCAGCCGGAAGAAGCGCGGGCTGCGCTGGCCTGTGCGGTGGTGCTGGTAGATGCCATGCCTGATGAGGTCTTTGACAAATCCGTGTCACCGGAGACGCGGGAGGATTGGAAACGTTATTTCGAGTGGCTCGGCGAGTGCGAGCTGTTTTAGGATTCACGAGCGATGGTGATGTCGAAGACCGATGGCACGACACCTGAAGCATTGGAAGCCCCGGATGCGGTTTTGAAGCTGCTGCGCGAGCAGGCGGCGCGGTACAACCAACTGGAGACACTATCCGAGCGTCAGCGTTCGCTGATATCGGAGGATGACGTCGGTCCGCTGCTTGCGCTGCTGGTGGATCGGCAGAAACTGTCGGAACGGTTGGCGCAGATTGCCACGCTGCTGGCGCCCGTCCGGCGCGAGTGGGCGACGTATCGGACGCGCTTCGCGCCGGGCCAGCGGGCCGAGGCGGACCGGCTGCTGGGTGACGCCGGTGAGGGCCTCCGGCGGATCATCGAACGCGACGAGCAGGATGCCAGGGTATTGTCCGGGCGGAAGCAAGCCGTTGCCGGGGTGCTGCGGACGACACACTCGACGAGCCAGGCGATTTCGGCTTACCGCACCCCGGCCGGGCGGGCCGGACGTCTGGACTGCGTGAACGAGGGAGCCTGATGACGACGATGCCATTGACTGTTACCAGCGAACCTGATCTGGGCGCGATCATCCAGGCGTACAACGAGGTGACCGAGCGGCTGCAGCGCTCCCACGACGCATTGGCACGAGAGGTGTGCCGCCTTCGCGAAGAGCTGCACGAAAAGAACAGGGAGCTCGAACGGCGAGAGCGCCTGGCGGCGTTGGGGGAGATGGCGGCCGGAGTGGCCCATGAGATTCGCAATCCACTCGGGGGGATCGGTCTGTATGCATCGCTGCTGGAGCGCGATCTGGCGGATCGGCCGGAGCAGGTTGAGCTGGTGAAGAGAATCTCGGGCGGCATATGCAACTTGGACGGCATCGTCGGGGACATCCTGGCGTTTGCCGGTGACGCTGACCCGACACCTCAGCGGACCACGATGGGGAAGGTTCTCCAGGACGCGCTCGATCAGACCGCACCGAAAGCAGAGGCCTCGAACATCGTCATCGAGGTCGACCGGCGACTGGAGACCGCGGAAGTATTCTGTGACGCCGCGCAGATCGGGCGGGCCCTGGTCAATCTGATTCTCAATGCAGTCGATGCCATTGGGTCGGATGGCTGCATACGGCTTCGCGGTGACGATCGTTGTGTCGACGACGGTCTTCTTCGCGTTGTTGTGGAGGACACGGGTGAGGGGATTGCGTCGGAGCTGCTTAACCGAATCTTCGATCCGTTCTTCACCACGAAACACACCGGGACCGGATTGGGCCTGGCGATTGTGCACCGGATTGCGGAGTCAAACGGCGGTTCCATCAACGCGGGCAACCGAAACGGCGGAGGGGCTGCGTTCGTGTTATCCGTGCCGCTGGCTGATGATAGGAATGAAGTTGTCAATGTAGGAGGACGCGTGTAGATGGCCCACCTTTGTGTAGTGGATGATAAGGAAATCCTGAGAGAATCGCTCTCGGCGGCGCTGATGCGTGAGGATCACATGGTCACCACGTTTGGTGATCCGGTGGAAGCGCTGGCAGCCATCAAGGGCGGGTCCTTCGATTTGATTCTCACCGATCTGAAGATGCCGCGGATGGACGGGCTGACGCTGACTCGGGAGGTGAGGGCGGCCGATTGCGACAAGCCGATCATCATGATGACCGCGTACGCGACCGTGTCGACCGCGGTTGAGGCCATGAAACTCGGCGCGTTCGACTACCTGCAAAAACCGTTCGAGGCAGACACCGTGGCTGTTCTCGTAGAGCGTGCGTTGGAACACGCCCGCTTGCGGCGGGAGAACGAAGCGCTTCGCGCGTCGGTCGATGATTTGCGTAAACACCGCCAGCTCATCGGTTCAGGGCCCGCGATGGAACTGCTGCGACAGCAGATGGAGCAGGTGGCGGCAAGCCAGGCGACCGTGCTGATCACCGGCGAATCCGGAACGGGCAAGGAACTGGTCGCTTCCTACATACACCGGGTGTCGCCGCGGGCGGACCGGCCGATGCTGTGTCTGAATTGTGCGGCGCTCTCGGTGAACCTCATGGAAAGCGAGCTGTTCGGCCATGAACGCGGCGCGTTTACCGGGGCGGACCGGACGCGCAAGGGTCGGTTTGAGCTGGCCGACGGCGGTACCCTGTTGCTAGATGAAGTTTCGGAGATGGCGTTGCCGCTTCAGGCGAAACTGCTCCGCGTGCTTCAAGAGAATGAGTTTGAGCGGGTGGGGAGCAGCACGACGCGGCGTGTTGATGTCCGCGTGATGGCGACGACGAATCGGAATCTGGATGACTGGGTCGCCCGCAAGCGGTTCCGGGCCGATCTGTATTATCGACTGAACGTCCTGCCCGTGCGGGTTCCGGCGTTGCGCGATCGCGTCGAGGACATCGAGGAACTCGTCGAGTATTTCCTGCGGCAGGCGACGGCTCGTGAAGGTGCCAGCGCGATGACAGTGTCACCGGACGCGATGCGGCTGCTGACCGGTTGCAACTGGCCCGGCAACGTTCGGGAGTTGGAGAACCTGTGCCGCCGGGCGGCTACGCTGTGCACCGACGACACGGTCAGCGCAGGCGTTATCGAGCCCTGGCTGCGTCCCGTCGAGCCGTCGTTGGAGGGAATAGGGCCGTTGCGGGAAGGGCGGATGCTCGAGGATATGGAGCGGAAGCTCATCGAGCGGACGCTCGCGAGGTTCAATGGCCACCGTTCCAAGACGGCCAATGCGCTTGGCATGGGCGTTCGAACGCTGGGTATGAAACTGAAGCAGTGGCGGGAGGAGGCGGCGGCGGGACAACAACGCACGTTGGTCGCTGTCGGTGCTGAGGCGTGAACGAGTGTGCGTCCTGGATTCGCGTCGCTTGTCGAGGCGCAGAAACAGCCGACGCGCAAAAAGTGCCGATGTCGCCGGACGAGACCAGTGGGTTTCCAGGACAATAGCGATGGTTGATGTGGATGGTACGGGTCGTGCACACGAGCGGTGATTGGTGGGCTGTCCCGTGCGCGCCTCGCTTAACAGAGATGGCGGCGGGGTGGTCCGGTTGGAGGTTGGAATGTTTCTGTCGTCCGTGACGGATCGCGGCGCGATGCCGGCGTTGGCAACGACCCTGGCCTACAACCAGGCCAGGCTCAAGATGATCGCCGAGAACATTGCGAACATTCACACGCCCGGATACCGGGCCAAGCAGCTTGACAGGCAGGCGTTCCAAGGGGCCCTTCGTAAGGCCCTTGATGCTCGGGCTTCTGATCCCGCCAAGTCACTTGCCGTGAAGGTGGATCACGAGGTGCGAACGAACCGGCAAGGACATCTGGATGTCACGCCGGCGGAAAAGCCGGTTGAGAACGTCCTCTTTCACGACGGCACAAATTTCTCGATCGAGCGACAGATGGCGGACCTCGCGGAGACGGGCATGATGCACGACCTCGCGACAGCGCTGCTGCGGGAACGGTTTGAGGATTTGCGAAAGGTGATTCGCGGAACCGTTTGATGGGATTAGGCGATGTATGGTGCACTTGATACGAGCACGTCCGCGCTGGCGACCTATCGAACACAGCTCGATGTAATCGCCGGCAACATCGCGATGAAAGACGCGGTGCGTTTCGAGAACGGAGAGGCGATCCCCTACAACCGGCGAGTTGCGCTGTTTGCACCGGGTGATCCGTTGCGCGGGCGGGATGCGCCTGGCGTGCATGTGGCGGCGATCACCGAAGATCCGACGCCGTTCGGATTGCGCTGGGATCCCCATCACGTGCACGCGATCAAGGAGGGAAAAAACAAAGGATATGTCCGCGTTTCCAACGTGGATTATCACACGGAGATGGTTAATGCGATGACGGCCGCCCGGGCATACGAAGCCAACGTGACGGTGATGGAGATGGCCAAGTCCATGGCGGCCAGCACACTGCGGTTAATAGCATGATCTCGTTCATCAGCGGGCCGCGGGCCTAAAGCCAGCGCGGACTTAAAGCCAGCGCGGACTCTCGCTTTCCAAGAGAGAACACGGAATGACCGACCCGATCCAGATTCCGAATCCGATTCAGCCGACGGGTCCGGCAGCGGCAACGTCGCAGACGAAGCCCGCCGAGGCTGTGAAGGGCACGGATTTCAAGACGATTCTGCTTGATAGCCTCGATGAGGTAAACCGGCTGCAAACCGAGGCGGATCAGGGCGTCCAGCGCTTGCTGACCGGCGAGACGGACAACGTGGCGGAAGTGCTCAACGCGGTGAACAAGGCCGGTATCGCGTTCGATTTGCTGATGGAGATTCGAAACAAGATGACCGACGCGTATCGGGAAATCCAGCAGATGCGCGTCTGATACGACTGGACGAGTAGAACTCCGCGCCGCGGGTGTAACACCGCGCGGGTTTCAAAGACCTGGTTGGATGTCAATGGGATCTCGGAGGAATCAAGGCCGGCGTGAGGTGGGACAGGGAGGTTCGCCCTTGCGCGCGGTGTGTCGACGAATGGACCATGACCGGGTGTCCCTGTCGATAGGCGACACGCATCGGTCGATAAGGGTGTAGCAGACGATGGATCGACTGCGACAACTGCTCAACACGATCAGCGCTCAACTGAGCGTCCTGACCATCTCGCAACGGTTGGCGATCGGGCTTTGCGCCGCACTGGCGGCGGGCTCTCTGCTGTGGTTGTTGCAGTGGTCGACCGCGCCTGAGATGGTGCCGCTTGTGACGCACGATTTTACCTACGAGGCCATGGATTCCGCCGAGCAGTCCCTAAAGGCCAACGACATTCCCTACATCATCCGGGGCACAAGGGTCTTCGTCCGGCCCACCGACCGGCACAACGCCTTGCGTCTGCTGTACGCGGCGGAGGCACTGCCGGAGGGAAGCCTGTTCGACATGGAAGCCGTGGTCACGGACAGCAATCCCTTCCAGTCGCCGGAAGCGCGGACGTATGCCCAGACGTACGCGAAGGGCAACGAGTTGGCGAAGATCATCGCCACGTCCCCGACGGTGAGAAAGGCGTCGGTGATCATCAACCCGGTCACGAAGCGGCGACTCGGTGGTGTCACCGACGTACCGACCGCGTCGGTGACTGTCACGCTGGCGCCGGTCAGGGAGATGACGAATGAGATCGTGGAGGGATTTGCGAAGCTGGTGGCCGGTGCCGTCGCCGGACTCAAACCGCACAATGTGTACATCACGGATGCTCGGACGCTGAGATCCTACAGCGTGCCCCACCCCGATGATGCCATCAGCTTTGATGTACTGAGCGTGATCAAACGCTACGAGGAGCACTACCGTTCCAAAATCCTGAGTAAGTTGGCGGATATCCCCGGGGTTCAGGTGGCCATCAGCGTCGAACTCGATATGAACAAACGCGTGACCCAGAGTATCAAGCACGACCTCCCCCAACCCAAGGTGGAGACGTCGAACTCGACGGAGCAATCATCTCCCCTGCAACCGACCGAACCCGGTGTGCGGGCGAATCTGGGGCAGGCGCTGACCTCTGCGTCCGGCGAAGCTCAATCGACCGAAGAAACCACGGTCGAGAACTTCGAACCCAAGCTCAGCCGCACCGAGACCATCGAGCAGATGCCCTTTGCAACAACGAAGGTGACGGCGGCCATCGGAATCCCGCGGAGCTTCATCATTGGTGTTTTCAAAGCGCAGCACCTCGAAGTGACGGATGATCCCAAGGACGACGATCCGGATTTTGTCGCCGCTCGCGATGCGCAAGTGGCACGCGTCAGGGCTGCAGTCGAGCGAATCGTGATGGCGCCCAAGAGTTCCGAGGATGTGCAGGTCGACGTCTATCCGGATATGGAGTGGACCGCGGACGGTGGTGTGTGGAGTCGTGCGCCGGGCGCTGTGGCGTTCGCCCAGCAGGGTGGAGAGGAGTTGGATGCTATCGGGCTCGTTCGCACCTATGCACCACAAGCGGGTCTGGCGACGCTCGCGCTGGTGAGTCTGCTTATGATGATGCGAATGGTTCGCAAGTCCTCCGAGCTGATCGGTACGCATCGGCGGCAGTTCTCCGAATCGGCTGAATCGCCCGAGGACGAAAAGCCCCTGAGCGTTGGTCAGACGCCCGTCGGGGAAGCGGAGGTCTCGGAGAGCATGCTGGCCGGCAAGGAAGTTGATCCCCAGACCCTGCGCTACCAGGAACTTGGGCTGGAGGTGTCCAAGATGGTGGAGAAAGATCCGGAGGGCGCCGCTGCCTTGATCCGCAGGTGGGTCGAGGACGTGTAGTAGGATGAGCAGGCCGGCGCGCGATGTCATCTATAGTACATCAGTGCGGCGCGGGCATTGACGGAAAGTGTCGCCGCCCCGTGGCTGCCGAGGATTGTCGTCCCGGCGCGAAGCTGAAGGAACCGTGATTCCCAACAGGTCGTTCGAGGAGAGTGCCGAGTGGCCAAACAGAAGGAGCAGCAATCCGCGAGCCCCGATACGTCGTCCCTGAGAGGTGTCACCAAGGCGGCGATCCTTCTTCTATCCTTGGAGGGGGACTGCTCCGCCGAGGTGCTACGCCATCTGGATCAGGAACTTGTCGAGGACATTACCCGGGAGATCGCACAGCTCGATCTGGTCAATCCGGGACTGCGCAGCCAGGTGATCGACGAGTTCTACAATCTGGCGTTGGCGCGCCAGTACCTCAAGCAGGGCGGCATCCCGTACGCCAAGGCGTTGTTGGACAAGGCGCTCCCGCCCGATCAAGCCGCCCATGTCCTCAAGATGATCGAGCATGAGGTCTATAAAAAGCCGTTCTCGTTCCTGGCGAAAACCGATTCCGACAACCTCATGACGTTCATTCAGGACGAGCACCCGCAGACAATCGCGCTGATCCTGTCACACGTGCCATCCGACAAGGCAAGCGAGATTCTGGCCGGGCTGGCCCTCAACAAGCAGCTTGAGGTGGTCACACGCATTGCCAACATGGACAACACCAACCCCGAGGTCATCAAGGAGGTTGAGAAGGGATTGGAGATGCGTCTGTCGGGGATCGTGTCACAGACGTTCCAAAAGGCCGGCGGCATCGAGTCCGTCGCCGAGATGCTCAACCTCGCCGACCGGTCCACCGAGAAGGGTATCCTCGAATCGCTTGAAGCGCAGGACCCCGATCTGGTGGAACAGATCCGCCGCCTGATGTTCGTGTTCGAGGACATCCTGCTGGTCAACGACAAGGGGATTCAGCTTGTCCTCAAGGAGATCGAGAACGAAGATCTGGCCCTTGCCCTCAAAACCGCCAGCGAGGAACTCCGCGACAAGATTTTCCACAACATGTCCGAGCGCGCCAGCCAGCTTATCAAGGAAGACATGGAGTACATGGGGCCGGTCCGCGTCAGCGACGTCGAGGCGGCCCAGCAGAAAATCGTCGATGTCGTCCGCCGTTTGGAGGATGCCGGTGAGTTGATCATCTCCGGCCGGGGCACCGAAAAGGAGATGATCGTATGACCGCGGCGACTGCAACAGACGATCTTACCGGTCTGTGCCTGAGTGCACGCGCGGAGGTCTGCCAATGTCGACGGTGATCAAAGCCGGAGAAGCGGTCCGCATCGTCAAGCGGCTTTCCACCGTCGACCTGGCGGATCATCTGGCCGAAGCCCGGGCGGTGGTTGCCGAAGCTCGGCAGCGGGCGTCGCAGATCATCAGCGATGCCGAAGCGCAGGCGGCGCGTATGCTTGATGAATCCAGAGAGTCCGGACATGAGGAGGGCTATCAACAGGGGTATAACGCCGGGACGCGGGCCGGTCACCAAGCGGCGTACGAGGAGTCCATCAAACGGTTCGAAACCGAGCAGGGCGACGTCGTTACGAGCATGGAACGTGCGATCGCCGAGATCGATGCTGTCAAGGAGGATTTGAAGATCGCGGCGGAGAAGGACCTGCTCGACTTTGCGGTGATGCTGGCGAAGAAGCTCACGTTTGCGATCGGGCGGCTACATCCGGAGTCGGTCGTGGGAAACCTCAAGCGTGCACTTCGTCTCGTCGAATCCAACACGGATCTGACGATCCACGTACATCCCGACCAGATCTCATCGATCGAGACGTTCGTCGGGTCCGTGCTCAAACGGGCAGGCGCGTCGCGCGTCTTGAACATCGTACCCGACGAGTCAATCACACCCGGAGGCTGCAAGGTCGATGGCGACCGGGCCAGCGTCGATGCCACACTCGACACGCAGGTCGAGGAAATCGTGTCACTGCTGCTGGGTGAGAATCAGAGCGATGCCTGATCTGTTCGACAATCAGCGCTGTCTGATCGAGCGGGCCCGCACGTACCGCACCACGGGCCGGGTAGTCGAGGTCACCGGGCTCACCGTGGTCGCGGAGGGACTGGCGCTGCCCGTCGGATCGCTTTGTCAGATCGAGCGAGCGAGCGACGAGCCGATTGCCGCCCAGGTGGTCGGTGTCCGGGGGGACAATGTCATCTTGATGACGCTTCAAGAACCGCTCGGTGTCGGTGTAGGAGACGCCGTGACCAGCACGGCCGGTCTGCAGTATGTACCCGTGGGGCGGCGGATGCTCGGTTGCATACTCGACGGCATGGGGCGGCCGATCGGCGAGCGAACCGATTTCACCGTCGAGACGCACTATCCCGTCTACAGTGACGCCCCACCGGCACTAACCCGTGAGCCGATCACAGAGGCGTTGCCGACCGGTATCCGCGCCATCGACGCCATGCACACCGTCGGCGGCGGTCAGCGCCTGGGCATCTTCGCCGGCACCGGTATCGGCAAGAGCATTTTGATGGGTATGATCGCCCGCTATACGACCGCCGATGTCATAATAGTGGCACTTGTAGGTGAGCGCGGCCGCGAGGTCGGCGATTTCCTGCGAAAGGATCTCGGCGAGGAAGGCCTTGCGCGCAGCGTTCTTGTGGTCAGCACCTCCGACGAGTCACCGGTTCTTAGAGTCCGCGCCGCATTCGTGGCGACGGCGGTGGCGGAATACTTCCGCGATCTGGGCCGTGATGTGCTGCTGCTGATGGATTCGACCACGCGCATGGCGATGGCACAGCGTCAGATCGGTGTCGCCGCCGGCGAGCCGCCGACTACGAAGGGTTATCCGCCCAGCGTATTTGGTCTGCTGCCCAAGCTGCTCGAACGAAGTGGGCGAACCGATCGCGGCAGCATCACCGGGCTCTACACCGTCTTGGTCGAAGGTGACGACATCACCGAACCGATCTCCGACGCGCTCCGCGGTACGCTGGATGGGCATATCTGGCTGTCGCGAGACCTGGCCAACCGTAGCCACTATCCGGCCGTCTCCGTGCTCGAGAGCATCAGCCGGGTGATGACCGACGTCGTGGACGAGGAGCACATGAAAGCGGCCGCTGTGATCCGTCGGGTTCTGGCCGTCTGGAGTGACATTGAAGATCTCGTGAACGTTGGTGCGTATACCGCAGGTGCAAACGTCGAGTTCGACGTAGCCGTGAAGCTGAAGCCGGCGATAGACGAATTCCTGCAACAGGTAATCCAAGAGCGGGCAATCTTCAGCGAGACGCGCGGCCGCTTGGTGATGCTGGCATCTGAGATCCAAACGCTGCGGGAGAAGCTCGTATCCGAAGCACCCGCCGCTGTTGCGGGAATGGTTTCATAGGGGATGACTGATGGCTTGCAGGTTTCGCTTCCGTCTTGAGACCGTTCGCAGACTGCGAGAGCAGGCGCGGGATGCGCAGCGTCGCGTCGTGGCCGATGCCGTACGCGCGGTCACGCGGATCGAGGATCGGATTGCACGGCTGGCCCGGGAGACGCAGGACGCGTGTGGTCGGTCCCGCAATGCCCGAGATTTCAGGTTTCTTGACGTGGTGTCACTGTGTGGACACCAACTCTATCAGAATTGGCTGCACCGAAAGACCGCAGAATCCCACCAGGAACTCGCAGAAAAACAGGCCGTCCTGGAGCGGGAGCGGACGAAACTGGCCGAAGCGTCGACACGGCTCAAGGTCATCGAGAACCTTCGCGAGAGGCAATGGAAACGTCACCTCGTCGAAGTGGCACGTGAAGAACAAGCCGCCAGTGACGAGGCGGCGCAGCAAGGGTACCTGCGGCGGCGACGTGAGCAAAAGCGCGAGGTGGCGGCATGACGACGAATCCATCCATCTTCCGGCGGGCGTATGACGCCGTGGCGTTGTTCGCTCTGCTCAACATGCTTGCGTTGGGTGCGCTCGCCGCCATCCTGGTCATGAGTGGTGCGGTGAATGTGGAGAAGGCTCAACGCGTTGTTGCGGTGATGCGCGGTGATGAACCTCCGCCGACCGAAGCGGCGGTCCCCGAACAACCCGCGAAGGCCATGACGAACGCCGGTGGCGCCGAGACCGGCGGAGACGTTGTGGCTGAATCAGAGCGGGACGCGGAGATTCTCCGTCGCGAAAGTGAGCGGATCAAGGCGGAGCTCGACCAACGCCTCGCGCTTAACAACCATATCTTGCTTCGCGTGATGACTGAGCGCGAAGGCTTCCAGGAGAAACGGGAGCAGGCGAAGAAGCAGCAACAGGCCTCATACGATCAACGGCACGAAGAAGGCTTCAAAAAGCAGATCGCCATTTATGAATCGCTCGCCCCGAAGATCGCCGTGGAACACCTGCTGGCCATGTCCGACCCGGACGAGGCCGCGAAGATCCTGCTGGAAATACAAACCCGCAAGGCGAAAAAGATAGTCGAGGCGGCCAAACGCGGCGACCAGATGAAGAAGATGAAAACCATTCTCCAGCGTGTCCGTGAGGTGGCACCGGACCGGTCCGCCGAACTGGAGTCGAACGAGCCGTAGTGACAGGCGCCATGGTGACAACATCGTTCAAACTGTCGTCTCCCACTGCGTCGCCTTCGGCGAGGCAGATTGGTACGCCGCAGGATGCACGTAAGGACAAGTTGCATCCCGGGCCAGGCGGCTCTGTCACAACCGTGGCGTTTGACGCACTTTTGGATACCGCGCGCATGGCAACGGCCGCTATACGGGACGGCGGCGGTGACAAGACGTCGCCCTCACAGATGTTCGAGTCGAACACTGGAGATGCACATGACCAACGCCAAATGACGCTAAAGGCCCAGTACCGGTCCGGCGTGAGCGACACCGGCGATGAGCGACGCGATTCGACAAGTGTCCACGCGCGCCGCGCAACCGCGTCGCGCAATGACGGTGATACCAGGCTGCCGATGTTCGGCGGACGTGGTCATTCATCTGATCTGAGTACGGGCAAGGGGGGATCATCGACTGACATGGACGCCGATCGGCCGTGCCGGATTGTGGACTCCTTAGGTTCAGACCGTGCTGCTCGCGGGGAACCATCGTCTGTGGATGGGCGATCCGCCTTTCGCGCTTCATCCTCGCCGAACCCGGTTGAGGCAGCTATACAGCAGTCTTCGGCCGACGCCGTATCCAAGGCGGGGTATGCTGCGGACGTTTTGCCGATCGGCGCGTCGAGTGGGGCGCAGATGCAGACCCCGGCCCAGCAGGTCGCTCAGCTTCTTGCTACGGGTCGGGTCGGTGAAGTCGAGTCGACACGTGCCGCCGGCTCGGCACCAGCGATGGCTGACGGGCGCTCATCAGGCACCGATTCGAAGACAACCGGACGTCCGACGGCAGGCCGGCAGAGTCACGCGAACCCCTCGCTGCAACTGACTGAGGGCGCGCCGGACAAAGCGGATGAGGCTGCACGCTCGGCGTTCGACCGGCTTGTCCGCTCGATTCGCCTCCACACCGGTGCGCGGCAGTCATCGGCACGGTTGCAGCTTGAACCGCCGGAGCTGGGTCGTCTTTACGTCGACATCCGGGTGGATGGTGATCAGGTGCGGATCAATGTGCGAGCGGAAACCGATGCGGCGCGTGACCTCGTAGCCCAGCGAGTTGACCGGCTGACAGCCGCGTTGCAGCTGCATGGCATATACGTGGAGCGGTTTGACGTTACTGCCGACGGGGCGGGTGATGGTCCCGACGAGTCAGACGACAGTGATGCGTCGGCCTCAGAGGAAAACGCGAACCGTGAGCGCGGAGAATGTCACGAGAGTCCGGCGTCTCATGCCAATGTGGTGTCAATACAGGATACCGGCGCGTCTCTCGCGTGGGAGGCGGCGCCCGAAGCGACAATCACAAGCGAGACGCGACTGGATGTTCGAGTGTGATGTGGGACGGGCTTTTGGCCTGTCTGAGACCGACGGGAGGATTGGTCCCAGAATGTGGTTGTACCGGGGCGGTTTGGCGGAGCCAACAGCGCCCCGGGATGCGCTAACGGAGAATCCCGCGTGGAAGCGATCAACACGACGTCGCTGCTGTCACCATCGACCGGTGCCGCAGCCTCCAACTCGTTTTCCGATCTGGGCAGCGACGATTTTCTGAAGCTGCTGATCATGCAGCTTCGCGACCAGGACCCCCTCGAACCGGTTGATAACGCGGAGCTGCTGCAGCAGATATCGTCCATTCGAGAGATCGAGCTGTCCACTACCCTTACCGAATCCTTGCGAACCTTAACCGGACAGCAACGCTTCGCGTCGGCCTCGTCGCTCATCGGACAGTACGTGACCGGTTATGCGGGCGTGGACGGAGTCGCTGCTAGCGGCATCGTGGTGGGAGTTCGATTTGCCCAAGGCGGTCAGCCCATCCTGCAACTGTCCAACGGAACGGAGATGCCGGTCGAGCAGATCAGCACGATCGAGCCGCCGCTTCGGGTTGCGGAGGCGTTGGTGGGGCAGCCCATCATCGGTTTGGATCGGCGCGATCAAGCCAATCCGCAGGTCGTTGAGGGGATTGTTACAGGTGTTCGCGTCGAAAACCACGGCGAGGTGTTGCTCGAGCTGGATACCGGTGAGGACCTGCGCTTTACGGACTTTGTCCGAGTGGCGCCTGGAGAGGCGACTTAACGTCGTTTTTCGCACAGCACCAGCCGCCGTGGATCAAGAACCGATTGGCACAGGCGGCGGGTCCCGGTCTGGATTTAATGACAATCTGTGGCACTACCACGATAGATTAAAGGAAGAGGCACGATGTCACTGACTTCTGCCATGTTTGTCGGGTTTACCGGAATCAACAGTAACAGCATCGCGGTTGATACCGTTGGCGATAACCTTGCGAACCTCAACACGACGGCTTTCAAAGGTCAGCGGACCCTGTTTGAGACGCTGCTCTATAAAACCATCAGCGAGGGGCAGGCGCCCAGCGACGAGAGCGGCGGGACCCTCCCGCGGCAAGTCGGGAGCGGCTCGACGGTTGGATCGATCCAGCGCAGCTTCCAACAGGGTGGAATGGAGAGCACCGGATTCCAAAGCGATCTCGCCGTTGACGGTGACGGCTTTTTCATCCTCGAAACCCCCGCCGGTGACCAGGTCTACACCCGTGACGGCTCGTTTCGGCTGGACGCGACGCAGACGCTGGTCTCCGCCAGCGGCGCGCCCGTCCAGGTGTTCGCCGCGGACGCTAACGGTGATATCGTCGAGGGTTCGCTGTCCAATCTGATTATCCCGCTTGGCACCGCCAGCCAGGCAATACCCACGACCGGCATTGTGATGGATGGCCGGCTGGACAGTGGCACTGTGGTGGCATCGGCCGGTGCCGTTGTGACCTCACAGCTGTTGACGACGTCCACGGGCACGCCGGCGACGACCACGACACGCCTGACCGATCTGGTTGATGCCAATGGTCTGCCACTTATTGCCGGTGGGGATGTCTTGACCGTCAGCGGCACAAAGGGCGGAATCGCCACCGAGGAGCTGACATTCACGGTTGACTCGACTGGCACATTGGGTGACTTCGCAACATTCCTCGAGTCCGCCTTGGGTATCAACACCGATCCGGCGACCGGCGACAACCCCGGCGTGACTATCGCGGACGGTACCGACTATCCCACCGGGACGCTCGTGATCCGCTCCAACACCGGCGAGATCAACGCCGTGGAGCTGGACGCCGGTTCGATCACGAACACGACCGGCGTCGTAACTTCGCCGTTTACGTTTGCGACGGCAAGTCCGGCCGGCGGCGGCGGCGTGACCACGTCGTTTGGAGTGTTCGATTCACTGGGCAACGAGGTTCCGGTCCGGTTGCGCGCCGTGTTGGAGTCCAAGTCCGAATCGGGTACGACGTGGCGGTTTTACGCGGAGTCGGTCGACGACAGCGATCTGTCACCCGTCCTGGGAACCGGGACGATCACGTTTGACGTGAACGGCCAGTTCGTCGGCGCCACCGGCACCGACCTTTCGATCGACCGGGCGGGTGTCGGATCGGAATCGCCGCTGGCGTTCACTTTGGACTTGACCGGCCTGACGGGTCTGGCCGCCCCGGACGGCTCGTCCGAACTGATAATGGCGAGTCAGGACGGCGCACCCGCGGGTATCTTGACGGGTTATTCGATCGCCGCCGATGGAATCGTGACCGGCACATTCTCGAACCAGCAGACTCAGGTGTTCGGGCAGATTGCCCTGGCGACGTTCCCCAATAACGAAGGGCTTGTGGCGCTGAGCGAGAACACCTTCACATTCGGCCCGAACTCCGGTGACGCGGCGGTTGTTGCACCGCAAACAGCCGGGGCGGGGGCGGTCCGGGCTGCGGCGCTCGAGCAGAGCAACGTGGAGATCGCACGGGAATTCATCAACCTGATCACGGCGTCGACCGGCATCTCATCCGCCAGCCGCGTCGTACGGGTGGCGGACGACCTGCTTCAGGAATTGCTCCTGCTCGCACGGTAGCCGCTAGGAAAGGATGAGTCGCCATGATTACGGTGACACGACTGGATCAGCGCGTCATCGTGCTCAACGCCGACATGATCAAGATGATCGAGTCGACGCCGGACACGATCATCACTCTGATCAACGGCGATACCATAATCGTTCGGGAGTCGGTCGACAAAGTGGTCGGGCGAGCCATTGATTACCAGCGCCAGGTGCGCGGTTTTCAGGTGGTCTGAGCCAACCGGCTATGGGCGGTATACGACCGATAAGTCGAGACTGCGACCGGTATTGAGTTGTTGCCTGTGCGAATTACAAGCTTAACGGCGGTCCGTCGACGAGTCGATATCAACCGATGTGGAGTATGCGCGCGCTAATGTAGCCGGCGGTGGAAATCCATGGATATCGCAACGATTATCGGGCTGATTTCGGGAACGGCCCTGCTGCTCTGGGCGGTCATGGGGAAGTCCGATCTTGCCGCGTTCATCGATCCCGGCTCGGCGGCGATCGTGCTTGGCGGCGCGTTCAGCGCCGCCCTTATCAGTTTTCCCATGCAGAACATCCTCGGGGTTGCCAAGGTGATCAAGAACTGCTTTTTCACCAAGTCCCGTAATCCCGCGGATCTGATTGCCGAGATGGTCAAGTTCGCCGAGGTGGCCCGTCGAGACGGGATTCTGGCGCTTGAGAACGTCACCGGTGACATCAAGGATCCGTTCGTCGTCTCCGGTATTCAGATGGCGGTCGACGGGACCGACCCGGACCTGATTGAAGCGATCATGATGAACGATCTGGAGGCGGTGGAAACGCGGCACGGCGAGGGCAAGGCCCTGTTCGACAACATCGGAAAATTCGCGCCGGCGTTCGGGATGATCGGGACGCTCATCGGTCTGGTCATCATGTTAGGCAGCATGGATGATCCAGCGGCGATCGGGCCGGGCATGGCCGTCGCCCTCATCACCACTCTGTATGGGGCCTTGCTTGCCAACCTCTTCGCCTTGCCGATGGCGGAGAAGCTCGGTCGGCGAAGCCGCGAGGAGGGATTGCTCAGGATAATCGTTATCAGGGGTGTGATGGCCATTCAGTCGGGCGACAATCCGCGTATTGTGGAGCAGAAGCTCAAGACGTTCCTGCCGAACCGGTGGCGCGATGCGGCCGGTGCGGATAGCAAAGCCGCGTAGGTATAGGAAGCAATGGCACGAGGCAAGCAAGAGGAAAAGGAAGAGGGCGCCCCGGCGTGGATGGTGACCTACGGCGACGCCATGACGCTTCTTTTGTGCTTCTTTGTGATCATGGTCTCCATGAGTGAGATAAAAAAGGACCAGCGGTTCCAAGAGGTGATGGAGTCGCTGCGTCGTGCGTTTGGCGGGTATCGCGGCTCCGTGGGTGCGATCCCGATCGAGAACGTTCCGACCAATACGATGATTGCCAGGCTGCTCCAGCTCGAGGTCCCCGAACTCAGAAAGAACAAGGGCGACACCAACGAGAGAGGCATACACGGGAAGAAGTTCCGCGTAACCAACATCCGCGACGGGTTGGAGGTTGTCGTGGGTGGCCTAATCACCTTCGATCGCTTCAGCGCTACTCTCAAACCGGAAGCGCGGGAGCTGATCGCCAAGACGGCGGAAATCCTGCGCGGGTACAACACGAAAATTCTCGTGCGCGGGCACGCCACGCGCGAACCGTTGCCGGAAGACTCGCTGTATGAAGACACTCGCGACCTGTCGTATGCCCGCGCCAAAGCCGTCGCCGTCGAGCTGGAACGCAACGGCGTCCGTCGCATCCGGTTGGTCCTGGCGGGCGTGGCCGACACGGAACCGCTGGTGCGACAGGCCTACACGGAGGAGCGGAGGGCGCTCAATCGGCGCGTCGAGATCCTGGTTACGGAGGACCTGATCGACGACTACGCCGGTTCAACACTGGTGGACGATCTGAAGGAGTCCTCGAATGGCGGATGAAGACACTGATCGCAGCCCGGCGAAGACGCCACGCGGCAAGGGGCGTCTCGGGCCTGTCTTGGTCGTTGGAGTGCTCATGGCTGTTGAGGGTGTCGGTGTGTTCCTCCTAGCCAAGGCGATCAGTTCCAATCCCGTACCTGCACTGGCTGGCGGGGTGGGTGAAACAGGACTGGAAACAGGCGAGAGTGGTGCTCAGGAGTTCGCGGAAGTCGAACTGGCCGAATGTCGACCAATCAACATGATGTCCGGAAAACTCATCTCGTTCGACGTTCGAGTATCAGTGTTGGTATCATCCGCCGATTACGAGCGGGCCGAGCAGTTGGTCAAGGACAAACGGGCCCGGCTCGAGGACAGCGTCAATACTGTTATCCGAGGCGCCGAGCTGAGGCATTTCAGCGAACCGACATTGGACACCGTTAGACGTAGCCTCAAGCACGAGTTCGATCGAATCTTCGGTGACGATGAACTAGTCAAGGAAGTACTCATCCCGCATTTCCTCCAATCCGAGCCCGGGGTTTAATTGTCGCCCGTGTCGATGTTTCTCCGATAATAGCGGGTAACCGACCGTTTATCACGCGACGTTGACGTGGACTAGCTCTGTGGAAACTCCATCCGACGGACAACCGGAACAGGCACCTCCCTCCAGCGGAGATGCGTTTGACCAGGCTGCGATTGATGCGCCGCTCAACGGCGCAGCCGGAGATGGCGCGGCTGAGGGAGCAGCAGCTTCATCGAGTAAGGCGGGCGAACAGGAAGGCGATTCGACCCCGGAAGTGTCACAGGGTGTCAGTCAAGCCGATGTTGACGCGCTGTTGAGTGCCGCGGGTAATGCGGGCGATGCGGGTGGTGCTGAGGCCTTGCAGCAAGCGTCGGAGTCCACCTCGTCAAAGTCCGATCCTGACACACGTACGGACGCCCTCGGACGACCGTTCGACGAGGCGGCTGCGGCCATGCAGGCGGCGATCGAGGAGGAGAAAGCCTCTACATCCGGTACGGCGCAGGCTTCGCCTGAACCCGGCGAGCCTCCGCCGGATACCGAGCCGTTCGACCTGCCGCAATTCAGTGCGCCGACGAACTTGGGTATTGATCCCAAGCGAGTGACCATGCTCAACGACGTCAACCTTCGCGTCAAGATCGAGCTTGGGCGGACGAGGATGTTGGTCGAAGACGTACTCAAGCTCGACGAGGGCAGCGTCGTTGAACTGGACAAACTCGCCGGTGACCCGGTCGACGTCTACGTCAATGACCGCCTCGTTGCACGGGGTGAGGTGCTGGTTTTGAACGATAGTTTCTGTGTGCGGATTAGCGAGGTGCTTTCACGCGATCCGCATCGGATCACGGCATGACGCGCCGTACTACGCTGCGGAAAGGAGGCCGTATGAAAACGGTGCGCCGCATCGCTGTGGCTTGTACCATGATCGTTTCACTTATGACGGTATTGGTCTGCGCAGCCGGTGATTCGAACGGCGCACAGCCCTCGCCCAAAGACCAGGACGTTGCCCTCAATCAGAGTGTCTCGATCAATGAAACCACCTCGGGAGCGGCGGTGGCCGAAAAGACCGGGAAGGCGTCAGGCGGAGCCGCCGACCACCTATTACCGGCGGATGAAGAGAAACGTACGCCGCGCTCATTGACGAGACTGCGGAGCGCCAAGCAGGGGAAGTCGTCCCGTCAGGCCTCGGGCTTATCCGGCGATCAGGATGTGCCCTGGTACCGGACGGGCGTTGGGGCTCTTGCCATAGTGTTGGCACTGCTCGGCGCGGGCGCCTGGGCGATTCGGCGATGGATGCCGATGGCGCGGGTTGCTGACAGCAGCGTCCTTCGGGTCGTCGCCCGTGCGTGCCTGTCGCCGAAGCACAATCTGGCGCTCGTTCGAGTGGGGCGACGGTTCGTTTTGGTCGGTGTGTCCGGGGATCGAGTCAACACACTCTGTGAAGTGTGTGATCCGGACGAAGCAGCCCAGTTGACCGCGTGTTGTGACACATCAGGCAAACCGGGCGTCGGCGCGTTTGATGACCTGTTGCTCCGCGAGACCGTCGACTATGGCAAGACCGCGGAGCCGCAGGCGGACGAAGCGAAGTTGACGCGGGCCGACGGTGTTCGCACCCGCGAGCCGCTGAACGATCTATTGCGCAAGCTGCGAACGTTGAAATCGAGGTAGTTGTCCCGCCGCAAGGGAGCGGTGGGATTGTGCGCATTGGAGTAGCGCATGACCGGTGAGCATGGATGCTCGTTGGGCGGTCGCCGTCTGGCGATCGTCGGACTGGTGGTTGTCCTGTGCGCAGGCGGCGCCTACGCGCAGAGTCCCACAATCGTCGCGCCCACAGGCTTCGACAACTCCGCAGGCATCCCCGACGTCACAAGGCTTTTCCCAACCGCCTCCGATTCGAAGGGTGTCAGCGCCAGTCTCCAGATTCTCGTTCTTCTGACGGTTCTGACGCTGGTCCCCTCCATTCTCGTGATGACGACGGCCTTTCCGCGGGTCATCGTCGTGCTGGCGTTGTTGCGCCAGGCGGTTGGCACCCCGCAACTTCCGCCCGGTCAGGTGCTGCTCGGGCTGTCGTTGTTCGTGACCATGCTGGTCATGGCCCCGACGTGGCACAAGATCCAGACCGACGCACTGACTCCGTACTTCAACAACCAGCTCGGGCAGCGAGAGGCGTTTGACCGAACAGCCGGTCATCTCAAGGACTTCATGTATCGCCAGATCGAGCAGGCGGGCAATCACGAGGACGTGTACCTGTTTCTCGAATACGCCCAGGACCGTCAGGTCGCGCCGGACGAGGTGCTTGACACGGACCGGATGCCTCTGACCGTGATGATTCCGGCCTTTATGCTCAGCGAACTCAAGACGGCGTTTATCATGGGATTTCGGATCTACCTGCCGTTTCTGGTGATCGACATGGTGATCGCGACGATCCTGCTGTCGATGGGCATGATGATGCTGCCGCCGGTGCTGATCTCCCTGCCGTTCAAGATTCTGCTGTTCGTGCTGGCGGATGGGTGGCATCTGGTCGTGGAGACGTTGCTGTTCAGTTTTGTGTAGCTATAGTGACTACAGTGTGTCACTGTATCTGCTTTGGAGCATGACATGGAGTTCAACGAGGCGTTGGAGTTGGGGAGAAACGCGTTTTGGATGGCCCTATCGACTTCCGCCCCGATTTTGCTGATCGGGTTGGCGGTGGGATTGGCCATCGCGCTGTTCCAGGCGGTGACCCAACTGCAGGAACAGACGCTGACGTTCGTTCCCAAGATCGCAGCAATGGTGGTGGCGGCTTCGATCTTCATCCCGTGGATCTCGGATCGGATGGTGGCGTTCACACAGGAAATGTTCACGAGCCTGCCGTGGTGAGGCCGTTTATCCCGTCATGCGGTGTACTTGGAAAGCTATCGAGAGAAGCGTGCGGGACGGGTTTTCCGGTCCGTCTTTCGATCCGCGTTCGGATGGTATGAGGTGGTTACATGCCCTGGTCGTTGGTTGACATCTTACTGTCACTACCTATTTACGCCCTTGTGCTTTTTAGGATTTCGGGATTGATGTTGACCGCGCCGATCTATGCAAGCACGGTTGTGCCCGTCCGAATTCGAGTTGCGATCGCGGTGACCGTTGCCGCGATGATCTTTCCCATGATGCGTGCAAAGGCGCCGGCGGAGATGACCCTGTCGATGGCTGTCGTCGGCGGCATCGGTGAGATGATGATCGGAGCGATCATCGGGTTGTCGCTGGGAATCCTGCTTATGGGCGCTGAGGTCGGCGGATTGATTGTCGGGCGTCAGGCCGGCCTCGCCCTCGCCAACGTGTACGATCCAACCCGCAATCAGCAGATCACAACCGTCGGACAGCTTTACTCCATCACCCTGACGCTGCTCTTTCTGCTGGCTGGCGGACATCGTGCGACGATGGCGGCACTGCTCGACACATTCGACGTGATACCGCTGCTGTCGTTTCGCTTTGATGAATCGTTCGTCCTCCTGCTCGTCGAGATGCTGGCCTCCGCGTTCATTCTCGGGATTCGCCTGGCCGGACCCGTCTTGCTCGCATTATTCATGATGGGCACGACCCTGGCGTTTCTGTCCAGGACCATGCCGCAACTAAACATCCTCACGGTCGGTTTTTCATTGCGGCTTCTGGTGGCGTTGGGTGTCGGCGCGCTCGCCCTGAGTGCGTGCGACGAGATGATGCTGGATGCCATCTGGGACGGACTGGGTCTGGTTCGTGCGACGTTCGGGCTCGATCCCAATCATCACGGTCTGGTGAACTAATGGCCGGGTACGCTGACGAAAAGACCGAACCCCCCACACCAAGACGGCGCCAGGAGGCGCGCGAGAAGGGGCAGGTAGCGCGGAGCCAGGACTTGACCGCCGCGGTGCTCCTCCTGGCCGGTTTCACCGCTCTGGGCCTGTTGGGGCCGCAGATATGGCATACTCTGCTCGCCATCACGAGGGTCGGCCTTACGGCGGAGTCCGCCGTCCGCGTCGAGAGCCTAATGACGTTTGGGGCGGCCGCAACGGTCGAGGCGTTCAAACGGCTTGCGCCGTTCCTGCTGATCCTCTTTGTCGCCATGCTGGTGACACTTTTGGCGCAGGTAGGCCTGCTGCTTACGTGGTACCCGCTCCTGCCGAGCCTCAGCAAGATCAATCCGTTGAGCGGCCTCAAGCGTCTGTTCTCGATCCGCTCGGTGATGCTGGCCGTCACCAGCTTCGGCAAGCTGCTCGTGGTCGCCCTCGTGGCTTACCTGACACTGTCCGGAAGTGCGGCTGCGATCATCCACGCCTTTACGTTCGGCTTCCGGGATGTCTTCACACTTGGCTCAACACTGATGTTTCGTTTGGGGATGCGACTGGCCGTTGCTCTGCTCATCCTCGCCATACTCGACTTTGCCTGGCAGCGGTACCGGCACGAGCGGGATTTGCGCATGACCAAGGAGGAGGTCAAGGACGAGCTGCGGAGCATGGAGGGCGATCCGCATATCAAACGCCGACGCCGCGAGGTTCAGTTGCAGCTCATCATTCAGCGGCTGCGAAAGGACGTTCCCACAGCCGATGTCGTGGTAACCAACCCGACGCATGTTGCCGTCGCGATTCGTTACGATGCCGAGGCGATGATCGCGCCGAAAGTGGTGATCAAAGGCGCCGACCGGATCGCATTGAGGATTCGTCAGATTGCCGCCGAGTTCGGTGTCCCGATCGTTGAGCGCCCGCCGCTGGCCCGCGCGCTCTACGAATCGGTTGAGGTGGGAGAGTATGTTCCGGAGCGTCTTTACCGGGCGATCGCGGAGATTCTCGCGTATGTTTACGAGCTGACAGGCAGACGACCTATGACCGGAGGACGAAACCCGGTCGCGGTGCATTAATAAATGGCGACTGGATCTAATTGCAGGTGAGCAATGGCGTTAGCTGACGTAGCAAAGCTGCGCATACCGAATGCAATCACGACGCACTACGGCGCACTCTTGCCGGCCGTTGTGCTGAGCCTGATCCTCGTCATTTTGATCCCGTTGCCCACGGGTGTCATGGATTTTCTCTTGCTCATCAACATCACGTTGTCGGGCGTTGTCTTGTTGACCGTCATGTATATGGAGGGCCCGCTCGAGTTTTCGTCGTTTCCCTCGCTGCTCTTGGGGCTCACCTTGTTCCGGTTGGTTCTGAACACCGCGACGACGCGATTGATTCTTACCAACGCAGACGCAGGCAGGGTCATTGAAACCTTCGGCGGGTTTGTGGCCCGCGGCTCGCTGACGGTGGGGATAATCATCTTCACCATCATTGTGATCATCCAGTTCGTTGTGATCACCAAGGGGGCGACCCGGATCGCCGAGGTGGCCGCCAGGTTCACGCTCGACGGCATGCCCGGCAAGCAGATGGCCATCGACGCCGACCTCAACGCCGGTACGATCACAGAGCAGGATGCCAGGAAACGACGCGCCGATATCACGCGCGAGGCCGATTTCTACGGGGCGATGGACGGGGCCAGCAAGTTCGTGCGCGGTGACGCCATTGCAGGTATCGTCATTACGCTCATCAACATCCTTGGGGGGATCTTTGTCGGACTCGTGGAGTTGGACCTGCCGCTGGTCGAGACGCTACGGCGGTTCACCATCCTGACGATAGGTGACGGATTGGTGTCACAGATCCCCGCGTTCATCGTGTCGATTGCCGCCGCCATGGTCGTCACGCGGTCAGCGGAAAAGAAGAGCCTCGGTGAGGAACTCCTCGGCCAATTGACCAGCCAGCCGATCGCGCTGGTGCTGACCGGCGCGTTTCTGCTCGTACTGATGTTGACGCCGCTGCCGAAACCGCCGCTGATCCTGCTGATGATCTCGTGTTACGCGATGGCCCACCTGCTTACCAGGCATCGGCGGGTGGCGGCTGCGGAGGCGGCCGCCGCCAAGGCCGGACCCGCCGCCGCCGAGCGCATCGAGCAGCATCTCTCGCCCGATCCGATGGAGCTTGACGTGGGCTACGGATTGATCCGCCTCGTCGATCGCAAGCAGGGCGGCGATCTGCTCGACCGGATTACCAACCTGCGACGGCAAGTCGCCCAGGAGCTGGGCATCGTGGTGCCCCCGATTCGCATCCGTGACGACATCCGGCTTCAGCCCAACCAGTTCCGCGTGAAATTGAAAGGACTGGCGATCGGCGAGGCGGAGATCATGCCCGGTCATCTCCTGGCGATGGACGCCGGAGCGGTGTCCGAACGGATCAATGGGATCGAGACGACCGAGCCGGCGTTCGGTCTGCCCGCCCTGTGGATCGATGAAGATCAACGTCAAGAGGCGGAGCACCACAACTACACCGTCGTCGAATCCTCCAGCGTGGTTGCCACCTTCCTGACGGAACTGATCAAGCGGCACGCCGACGAGTTGCTCACCCGACAGGAGGTGAACCGGCTGCTCAATCATCTGCGCGAACGTGCAACGAGACTCGTCGAAGAGGTCGTTCCGGAAGTGCTCAAACCGGGCGAAATCCAACGCGTCTTGCAGGCGCTGTTGCGCGAACGCGTACCGATACGCGATCTGGAGTCGATCCTCGAGGCCATCGCGGACGTAGCCCCGCGCACGAAGGATTCCGAGATTCTCACGGAATACGCTCGCGCCGCGTTGGCACGCGCGCTGTGTCATCAGCACAAAGCCGACGACGGTCGGATTCATTGCATAACCTTCGATCCGTCCCTTGAGGAGTTGATCAACAAGGGGCTGGAGCGGACGGAGCGTGGGACGATGCTGACCCTTCCGCCGGCCCTTCAGACGAAGATCGTGGACGCGATCCGTGTCCAGGTGGACAAGGTTACCCCGTCGACGCGTGGTAGGCCCCCGGTTCTGCTGTGCCCGCCGCAAGTGCGCCCGTGGGTACGCAAGATGATAGAGGTTCAGCTCCCCGCAGTCGCGGTGTTGTCCTACAACGAGATTGTGCGGGGCTTCGAGATTGAATCACACGGTATGGTGGTGCTCACGGATGAAACCTAGAACGTTTCGAGGCAAGACGATGGCTGAGACGCTTGAACAGGTCAAGCGCCGGTTCGGACGCGACGCGGTGATACTCAATACGCGCACACTGACGAAAGGAGGGATGTTCGGTTTCGGGGGGAAACCATACGTCGAGATCACCGCCGCCGGCGGGATTTCAGACTTGCCCGCGCCTCTCAGACGTCGTACACCGACTACGAGGTCGGGTCGAGGCGGTCGCGCAGAGGGAGCTGCCACGCCGATGTCGTCACACCCTGCATCCACGGTTGCTCAGCCCTCCGACGTTCTCCTGTCGGAAGTCGGCGAGCTTCGATCACTTGTGGGCGAGCTGGTCCGCGAGACGCGGCGCTCACAGGCGGCGAACCTGCCCGACGAGCTCTATGAGACCTATCAAAAGCTCGTGGAAAACGCGGTGGCTGAGGAAATCGCCCGGCAGCTAGTCAATGGTCTGCGCCGCGAATTGACCGAGGACCAGCTTCGCGATCCACACACCGTGCGGACGCGTTTGGCGCGTGGGATGGAGCCGATGCTGCCGACCGCGGGCCCGATTCGACCGGCGCGTGCGACGGCACCCACGATTGTCGCGCTGGTCGGTCCTACGGGCGTCGGCAAGACGACTACGATCGCCAAGCTGGCGGCGAACCTGTGCCTGCGGGAACACCGCAGGGTCGGCCTGATCACCATCGACACCTATCGAATCGCAGCGGTAGATCAACTGAAAACGTATGCCCGGATCATCGACGTACCGCTTAAAGTCGTCATGGCGCCGAAGGACTTCGAAAGCGCAGTCGCGAGAATGGCTGATCGCGAGGTGATCCTGATCGACACCGCTGGGCGAAGCCAGCGCGACACATGCAAGATCAAGGAGCTGAACGAATTCTTCGCCGTCGTCAGACCCGATGAGGTGCATCTGGTTTTGGCAGGAACGTGCAGTGAGACGGTATTGCTCGAGACGATTCAGCGATTCAGAGAAGTCGGTGTGAATCGCGTGATCTTCACCAAGCTGGATGAGACGATCGGCTTCGGCGTCATGCTGGCCTGTCTGGAGAAAGCGGAGGCGCAGCTTTCCTACGTGACGACCGGGCAGGATGTTCCCGACGACATCCAGGTGGGGGAGGGCAAAGCACTTGCCCACCTGATTCTGGGAAGGCGATCGTCCCGCGCCGATGATGCTTCATCGGTGCGGCGGTGATAGACGGCGGGATCAGATTGGCGTGCGATAACAGGCACATTGCTTCGGGTCGTCCAAAGTGGGACGACGCGCGTGGTGATACGCCATGGAGCAGTTAGAACGACGAGCTTATCACCGAGACCAAGCCACCCGCCTACGCGAGCTGGCTCGCCGTGGACGGTCCACATCGACGACAATCGCCGTGACAAGTGGGAAGGGCGGCGTGGGAAAATCCAATGTAGCTGTAAATCTTTCAATATGTCTGGCTGCGAAGGGGCTACGTGTCGCGCTGATCGACGTCGACATGGGACTTGCCAACGCGGATCTTTTGATGAATGTCCGCCCTCGCTACACGCTGTCGCATGTCCTCTCCGGTCTGCGCACCATCGAGGAAGTGTGCATGGAAGGACCTGGCGGTGTGTGCTTCATACCCGGTGCCTCCGGTCTTCACGAGCTTGCTGACCTGTCGGAGTTTGAGCGGCAGAACCTGATCAGTCAGCTCCAAAAGCTGGAAAGAGGTACTGATATCGTGGTTTTGGATTGTGGGGCGGGAGTCTCGCGGAACGTGATGAGCTTCGCGCTGTCCGCCGATCAGGTGCTGGTCGTGACCACGCCGGAGCCGACGGCGCTGACTGATGCCTATGTCACAATTAAGGCATTGCACCGGGAGGGATGTACTGCCCGGATCTGTTCATTCGTTAACATGGCCGACAGCCGGGCGGCAGCCATCGCTACCTACGAGCGTCTTGCGGACGTGGCGAAGAGATTTTTGAATTACTCCATTGCGGATTGCGGCTATATGTTGCATGATACAGCCGTGGAGTTGGCTGTTCGGGCGCGGTGCCCCTTTGTGATTCGTTATCCGGGGTCGAACGCCAGCGCCTGCATCGCCGCGACGGCGAGGGAGATGATCCGTACGCTTGCGGGTCAGCGACGCGGCGGCGGATTCTTCAGTCGCGTGGCCGGATTGTTCGTCTAGCCAGTGCCATGAAGTTGACGCTGTGCGTTGTGTTAAGCGCCGGCATGGATGCCGGAGGCAATTGCCTGAGGCGGATGACAGCACCGGAAGGAATCGTGGCTGATCCTCCGTTACGCATTCCGTCCTCTCCCCCGCGCAGCCGAACACGGCGACAGGGATGTTGCAGTAATGGTTGCTCGCTTTGCTGGTGCCAGTCTAGGTTTGCTTGCCTTCACGATCACCATTGTCGCCGGTCTGCTTGCCCGGAATCCGGTGGGTGTCACCCTGTCGCGTAGTATTCTCGCTCTATTCGTATTCTGTTTGATAGGACTTATTCTCGGAACGGCGGCGCGGCTCGTCGTTGCTGAGTATGAGAGGAATCGGGAAGCTGAACTCCGTAAGCGATACCACGAGGATTCCGTGGACGTGGACAACGCCGCCGGCGCGAAGGACGCGCCGAATGAGGGTGTGGGCGAGGGCGAATCGGTGGGTGCGTAAGGATTCTTTTGCTGTGAAAGCTCGATCCTTTGGGGACGTACCTGTTGGTTAAATATCGCTCTTCGGCATCTTGTAATCGGGCGTGAGAGGATTCAAAAGGAGCAGGTTTGATGCGGACAGCGGTGGAGAAAGCCGACATTTCTGAGGTGTGGCGTCGGTTCAAAGCCAGAGGCGACCGGTCGTTGCGAAACATTCTGATGGAGAACTATCTCCCCATCGTCAAGTACAACGCGGAGCGCATTGGCACCAAGCTGCCGGACGAGATCGATCCGGACGATCTGATGTCAGCCGGCATCTTCGGCCTGATGGACGCAATCGAGGCGTATGATCTTAGCCGGGGTGTCAAGTTTGAGACCTACTGCGCGCCGCGCATTCGCGGGGCCATTCTTGATGAACTGCGGGCCATGGATTGGGTTCCCAGGTTGGTGCGCAGCCGCGCTCATAACCTTGAACGTGTCGCCCGAGAACTGCAGTCGCTCCTGGGCCGCGCACCGTCCGAGGCGGAGATCGCCAAGCGACTTGAGTTGACCCGATCAGAGTTTGACAAGCTCGTGCGCGACGCAACGGCCGTTACCCAGGTCTCTCTCTCTCGCAAATACAGCGAAACCGACTCGAACAAAGATGTCTGCGAAATCGATGTCATTGAGGACAAACGCGGCAAGAATCCGATCCTCGAGATTCAACAGAAGGATCTCAAGGAGCTGATCACCCGCGGCCTGACACGCGCGGAACGCCTCATCCTGATCCTCTACTACTATGAAGAGATGACGATGAAGGAAATCGGGATGACGCTTGACTTGTCGGAGAGTCGCGTCTCACAGATGCACTCGGCAATCCTGATCCGGCTGAAGGAACAGCTCGAACTGCGACGAAAGGAATTCACTCATTAGGCGCACCCGAACGGCTGGAACTAGCGAGAGACGCTGGATTCGTCGATAGTTCTAAGGGGTGCGTGGACATCGCCGCACCGTCCTACGCGCGGGCGCCATAAGCGTGGTCAGACGGAGTGCTGCCGTGTCGGAAATAGCTCCGGATTTACCCTCCTCCGCCGCTCAGACCGGTGTGCAAGCGCGGGAAGTGGCGAAAGAACGGGATGCCCGTCGCGCCGGCCAGGCCCACGGGGCCAGTCGCCAGATCAAGACCATTGATGAGGCCGGCAGCACGGTCGAGACCAACGACGACGACATGGCTGTCTTCACCGACGCCGAGGGAAGCGGTAGTGAAGGGCGTGCTTTCAAGGAAGAGAAGGCTACGCCCGAATCCACCGATGAGTCCACCGCCGGCGGCATCACAATGGGGAAAGACGGTCAACTGCATGTCGATCTCGAAGCATAACACTTGCACCAGGCGCACATACAGCACGTATCAACGCTTCCTTCCCAGCCCCAAACGCAAGTGCTGCGAAGCACAGCGCACTATCGATGTTCCATCCTCCGATCACAAGACATTGGACCGGGATTTCCGGAAGTTTTCCGTTCGATAGCCGCACCGTACAATCCCCAACATGAAGTTCACGAAGATGCACGGGCTGGGCAATGACTACGTCTGCGTCAACGTTTTTGAAGAGCATGTCGAGAACCCGCCGGTGCTGGCCCATGCGGTCTCCGATCGCCACACGGGGATCGGTAGTGACGGTCTGATTCTGATCGGGCGGTCCGAGGCAGCGGATGTCCGCATGACCGTGTACAACTCTGACGGCTCGCGGGCCCGGATGTGCGGCAATGGTATCCGATGCGTCGCCAAGTACGCCGTTGAACGCGGCCTGACACCCGGCCCCGAAGTTCGGATCGACACCGATGCCGGCATGAAGGTTGCTGAGTGCCATGTAGTTGACGGTGTAGTGCGATCCGTGCGGGTCGACATGAGCCGGCCGGCGCTCGCGGCGTCTGAGATTCCGTCGACGATTCCGGTGGACCGGATCATCGATCACCCGTTCCACCTCCGTCAGAGCTATCCGCAGGCTTCAGCCTGCGCGGAGCTTCATACAGAGTACGTCATCACCTGCGTTTCGATGGGCAACCCTCATGCTGTTGTCTTCGTCGACGATCTCGTCTCGATCGATCTCGACAACATCGGTCCGAACTTTGAACACGCCCCCGAGTTTCCCGAGGGCGTCAACACTCACTTCGTCCGCGTCGACTCACCCCGGCACGTTACGATGAGGACCTGGGAACGCGGGAGCGGCGCGACCCGCGCCTGCGGAACCGGCGCATGCGCTGTCTGCGTCGCCGGCTCGGTGACGAAGCGAACACGGAGGAAGATCACGGCAACATTGCCCGGCGGCGACCTCGATCTCGAGTGGGCGGACAACGATCACGTCTACATGACCGGCCCCGCCGTCGAAGTCTTCACCGGTAATTGGCACGGCTGACTCAACGGCACGCGTGGAATCCGCTTCCCGGATCGGAGATGCGAAACGGGGATGAGTCTAATCCTGTTCGGCACGGTATTTGCTGAATCCCGGACCCTGGCGGGGTGCGCAGCCGCGGCATCGGGGAGGGTGGTCCGCATCCCGGCGCGCCGGGAGACCCTACCGGTTGTTGGACTCTCCGTCCGCCATTCTGATGAATCGGGAGAGGCTTGGGGTGGACGCTACACGCCTCGTCTCCTGCGACGGACTTGGACCCCGCAGAGCACAGGGCGAACTTGGCACGGGCAATACCCCTTCAGGTGGCAACACGCCCACCAACAGTCTGTTACGATCCAAGCGTTGCATAGAACGCCTGCCGGATGGCGTGGGTATAGAGCTTGTTGGCCAGCTCGTTGGGGTGGGCGTCGTGGTTGTTGACCATCAAGTCGGTGGGATTATGGCCGGCGATGGTCGGTAGTAAATCGAGCACTTGAACATTGTTGGCTTGGAAAAAGCCGTGAAGGGCGGCATGGATACCCGCCGGCTGAAACCTCTCGCCGTTTACGCGAATAAACGGCAAGAGCACAACGCGCAACGTAACGTCATGATCCCGGCACTGCTGGATGATGGCATATAGCTGCTGCTGATGCTGTCGCCAGATTGTCTCGTCGGCGAATCCGTCAGCCAGCCAATCGTGATAGCCACTCACGGTGTCCGCCCGTGGCACCGAAATTCGATGGAAGAGGTAATCGACAAGGCACGACGTCGTAGGATTGAGCAGCTTCGGCGTCGGCGGGCGGATCGGATCGAATTCCACCGTCCGCGGCAGCAGCTTCTCGATGTCGTTGGCCACGTAACATAGCACAACCTCATCCACACCGTAGACCTCGATCATGTCCACGATCGGCTGCAACTGCGCACCGGTGTCCCAGCCGGGCTTGGCGACGTTCATCACTTCAACCGTCCCCGGCGATTTCCGCTCGAACATCGCATAAACCAGATCGGGGAAGCGATCCCCGACCCGCTCGATCCCCCAACCGTATGCAAAGGAATCTCCCACAAACGCGATGCGCCGCACGCCGGCGGGCTTCTCAATCGTCCATTCCTTGTCACGGCAGCCGAGGGAGTTCAACCGGGTGTGCAACGCAAACCACCTCTGCGCCGGCAATGACACACCAAAGGCATCGGTCTCAACGCAAACGAACCGGTAATAACTCTCAGCCATAAGCGCCGCGACGCCCAGCATGGACACGAACACAAGTCCGTTGCCGATGACCAGACCACTTTTGCGATACCTTTTCCTGGGGAAGAAGCGAAAGAAGCACCACGTGTGAACCAGCAGCGAGAGGCACAACACCCACCACAGGACGTAATCGACCAGGTACCCGAACGCTCCACCGGCAAGCATCAGACGCGCTCCACGGATAAATCGAGCGCAGTCGCTGAGTGTGTGATCGCGCCGACGGAGATCCGGTCCACGCCCGCTTCGGCCACGCCTCTGACACTGTCCAGTGTGATTCCGCCGGACGCCTCCAGCGCGACCTTCCCACGCAGACCACGGCGATCGCGCAACGCAACAGCACTGCGCAGGTCGTCAACCGAAAAGTTGTCGAGCAGAATGACGTCAAGACCGACGACTTTGAGCAGCTCCTCCACCTGAGCGAGCGTATCCGCCTCCACCTCAACGAAGGCGGGCTTGGCACCTGTCGCATCCAGACGGTTCAGCAAGTCAAAGACGTGTGCCGCAAGCCCCACCTCTTCCACGCCGACAAGGTGATTGTCCTTGATAAGCACCGCGTCAAAGAGACCCTCGCGGTGATTGTGGCCGCCGCCGCAGCGCACTGCATATTTCTCGAGCTTGCGCCAACCTGGTGTCGTCTTACGCGTGTCGAATATGTCCGCGCCCGTCCCGTTGACCGCGTCGACATACGTCCGTGTGAGTGTTGCAATACCGCAGAGGCGTTGGAGGAAGTTGAGCAGGACGCGCTCGGCCGACAGGATCGGACCGACCGGTCCACGGATCGTCGCCAGCTCCGCCGGTGCCGCGGCAATCGTTGCGCCGTCGCTGCCAAGATTAGCCCAGTCGATGTCGATGGCTGGATCATACGATCGCAACACGACCGGCGCAATCTCTCGACCCGCGAAGACGCCCGGCTGCTTCGCGATCAACCGAAACGTAGCCGGCGCACCCGGATCGGCGATCAGACCGGTCGACAGATCACCCGAGCCGAGGTCTTCACGCTTCGCCGAATCGATAAGCCGGATGACACTTTGGTCGTCGCAAATACTCATCGCACGATTGTCAACGGTGTGTGCCCGTCCTGCAACGGGCGTTATTCGATCATCTACGAAACAACGACCGTGCACTCGAATTGCGCTGCCACCCGTCCGACAACGGCGGCGGCTTGGGTATGACGGCGTTTGAACGCTGCAACAGGCTGATCCGCCCGAACCGATGCATACTGTGTTCGTAGTCCGAACGGGCTCCGGCGTGGCGAGCGGTTGCCTGGGACGACCAGCTACTGACGTCCATGGTGGTGTATCCGTCCCAACCGGACGAAGGGATCGCAACTTGACGGCAACCAATGGGTAGAACAACGTGAGGAGCAGTGGGCTCGGTCTGTACTCGGATGGCTCTGAGGGTGGACAAACGAATCATACCCACGACAATGGCGGCTTGCGTAGTGCGTAGTGCGCTCGCTTGTGAGGGTTCTCAACGTCTTATGCTCATCAATCGTCTTTGCGTAACGTTGTCCGTTGCCGTTCTTTCAGCCCCGGCTTTGGCGCAGCAAATCACTATTATCCCCGGTATACGCGCGGCCCTGCGCCCGGTATCGCACCACATTCCAATGGGGCAATCCGTCTGGATCCGGTTCTCTATCGAGAACGTCAGCGACGAGCCGATTACTCTGACAGTACCCGGCAAGGAACCTACAATACCCTCACCGGAGCTTGGGCTCCCGCTCTGCCATGTTTTCAGTGACAGTTCAACTTCCGCTGTGACAGTCACTACGGAATCCGGGCGGCGTTGGGAGCAGCCTCTCGGCTATCGGGCGAGCACGGAAGCCCCGATTCTGTTGATCGCTCCGCGAAGCAGCGTCGGTATTACGCTGAATCTGCGGGATTACTTCCCGGCTCTTCGTGGAGCCGGGCAGTACCGCATTACATGGCAGCCCTACGGTGGTAGGGTGAACACCGAAACAGTGGTGCTCATGATCGCCCCGCTGAACCGTGCGGAAATCATCACGGACAAGGGGACCATGACGCTTCGGTTTTTCTATGCCGATGCCCCGCAGCACGTAGCCAATTATCTCGACCTGGTCAAATCCGGTTTCTACACCGGCAAGACGTTTCACCGTATAGAGCCGGGATACTTCCTGCAGGGCGGGTGTCCACGCGGTGACGGAACGGGCATCCGAACGGACGGCAAACGCCTTGCGGCTGAGTTCAACGGCCACCCCATCCGGAAAGGCACGGTGGCGATGGCCCTGCTCGAGGACAACCCCGACTCCGCCAGTTGCCAGTTCTTCATTTGCAACACGCGTCAAAAGGAGTGGGACGGACGCTACACCGTCTTCGGCGAGCTGGTCGGCGAGGACTCGTACGAGACGCTTGACCGCCTGATGACTACCCCTGTCGACGAGCAGGGTCGGCCCATTGAACGAATGTACATGCGCAACGTGCGCATCATCGACGCACCACACGACGAACTCCCGTAATACGGATCTCAATATCAAACTGCGCCCTTGATCAGAGCCGCGACTGTCAAGGAGCGGTCTTCGGCGAGCCGCATCCGGTTCCACAAGTATTACGCGTCCAACAGCAAGACGCAGGTATTCCAAAGGATGCGTATAATACGCCGAATGACTCGTCGATCGGGGCCAGGGCAACTGAACCACCTGTACCTTAGGAACGCAAGCATGAAGTGCTGCAAGCGCCTCTGCGACGACCGAAGTAGACTTTGCCTAGCACCGCAAGCAGAAGGAGTGTGATCAGCAGACCCCACGCCGAAACCACGGGTATGTCGGGCGGTCCGCAGGCGTCATCCCGCCCATCGCCGTCGTTGTCACCCAAACAGGCGTCAACCACGTATCCCCCTTGCGCGGCGCAGTCTTGAACGGTAATCTCCACACAGCTACCGTCAAACAAGCAGCAGTTCCGCATATAGGGCGGTTTGCAGGCGTCGTCAAAGCCGTCGCGATCGCTATCACCGAGGCAGGCGTCGACCACGGATCCTTCCTGCTCGGCGCAGAGTTGAGCGGGGATTGCCAGACAGGTGTCGTCAGTCAGGCAGCAGCTCTCATCCCAGGTGCACACGCATCTGTTGAAGATGCACAGTCCGGGTGTGCAGTCGGCGTCTTCCGTGCAGGGTCGCATATCATGAGTGACCTCACCGGTGCTTGGATCGCAATAGTCGTCGGTGCAGGGATTGCCGTCGCTGATCGTAACCGTCTCGCCCGTGGAGTGGTTGCAGCATTCGGTCTCGGGATCGTAAAGGGTTGTGCGCACGCACCCGCACGTAACCTCAAGATCGCAATGTTCGTCCGTACATGCATCTCCGTCGTCGCACGAAGAGTCATTTACGCAGGATCCGCAGCCAAAGCAAGGCGGGTCGAAGCAAGTCACACCTGGGGAGAATATGTAGTCACCTTGGACGACGCAGTTTTGGCCAACCGGGCAATCGAGGTCCTTGTCCGGCAAGCAGGCGTCGCCGGCTGTGAACTCGCACGTTGCGCCGGCGGTGCAGTCATTATTGGTCCAACAAAGGCTGCCGTCGTCGCTGCAGGCACCGCTGCAAGTCTCACCGGGCGGGCAGTCGTCGTCCGTAAGGCAGAGATCACCGCTGGTCCTGCAGGTCCCGTGGCACAACCCGGCGTCTGCGCACTGGCCGACGGTGATGTTGTCAACGCAGCCGAGCTTGCCCTTGATACCCAGACCGAAGCAGCATTGGCCAACCTCGACCGTGATCTTCGCGGGAACGGTCCCAAGTAACGGCATGAACTGGTTGTTCTGATCCAGCAGGTTCGTGTCCGGGAGCGGCTCGATCGGGATGGTGAACGTACCCTTCGCGCCCTCCGGTACCCACAGGACCAACGTGCCGGCGTACGAAAGCCGACCAGGGCTTGGAATCGGATCGCCTTCCTGGATCACAGCTCCCCAACTTGGGTAGTACTCTGGGTGGGGCAGCTCCTCGAAGGCGTCGGGGTGGTAGAATATGTAGTCACTGCGACTCGTGTCGAGGAGGGCAAACTCACAGAAATCGCTCCATTTACACCTCGAACCCGACCCAAGGATCGGCGGGCAATGGGCGTGGCTGGTGCAGGCGTACTCGTACGGCGCAAGCGTACCTTCAAGACCGCTGTAGTATCCCGACGTGTCCAGTGCTATCTGCCATGCTTTCAGGAGACACCGGCACCAAGCCTCCCATGGATGGAGGGGATCGCTCGGCGGGCAATCGTCGTCGCTGGTACAGGGCTGGCCGTCATTGGGACCACCGGTACAGGTCCACGGGGGCGGGTCCCAATCGCTTATGTACCACTCCAACCACACCGGCCGGCTGCCCTGGGCCATTGTGATCTCATTGTCCGTGATGGTCCACTCACTACTGCTCGTAGTGTCCTTCGTGTCCGCAGCAACCGGCAGGAGCGAGACAACCACGTCCGTTGTCGCAAACACGTCGGCGACAAAGGTGGAACACTTGTCGGTAGGATCGCCCGTGCATGGACCGCCCCACGACCCCAGCGTGCCATGCTCGGCATCACCATCGCTGCACCACTGACGCTGCCCGTCGTCATCGTCGAAGCCCTCGAACTCGGGACAAGGATCGTCGTCTGCATTACCCGGCACGTTGTCCGCCCCGTCGCAATCGCACGCGCCGCTTCCATCGCAGCAAGTACCGAGGCCGTTAAAGGAGCCGTCAACGTCTCTCTGGTCCTGCCAGACGTCAGCAGGAGCGTCCGACACGATCAACGGTTTGCCCCAATCGACGTGCCAACCGAGCTGGCAGGCGTTGGACGTGATCACCATCCAGACACGCTCGTTGGGGATCACGATCTCGGGATCGAATTCCGCTGTCAGCCATAGGTGAGTGTTGTACGGAATGTTCAGGAAGTCCGCTTCGGTGCCCGAGATCACCGCCCCGGAATACCCGTGGGCGGGCGTGTCATATACCTGAAACGGATCACCATCCCACAGCTCGACATGAACGTCCGCCAAGCCGGGCTGGGGATCAAGTGAACTGCGATAGACATACAGCTCGTAACCCGAGATCGTCATGCCGCCCACAAATCCATT